>CALWJB010000046.1 GCA_944380895.1 uncultured Clostridia bacterium
AACTATTTGCGTAGAATTCACGATAAGTTTCTTCATGATACCGTAAAGCATTGGTTAAAAAAGTCCGGAAAAGATAGTAAATTGTGCGAACTGCTTTTAGAACACGGCCTTCGCTTTGATGGTAGTATGGAAATAGAATACACGGGTTCCAGCGTAATAGTGGAAAACTATCGGCATTATTTATTGACAGGAAAAAGTGTTGATTCGATTGAAGATTTAATAATAGACCATTGGTTTTACTTTTTCCACCGCTTCGATCCGGATTTTAAAAGAGAAAAACTTGAATTACAAATGGAACAGTGGAAATATCGCAGGGATCACCCTGAGGAACTGTACATACAGCACGTACAGAGTAATTCGTGGTGGTGTGCCATAATGTAACAAGATAGACATATCTACGCTTGTTTATAATTTGTTTTAAAACTAAAATAGGGAAACTATTACTTAATAGGGGGCAGTATATATGTTTGGAATACTATCAGCATTTTTATGGATACAAAAGTATAATGTATTCGATGCGAGACCTATAAATTCAGTTATTCAAGCGCGAAATGTAGGTGAAAATATAGCACGAACGGTTTTTCCACAAGTAGACTATGAAGGGTATGAGGTGACTTCTAAGTTTGACTCGTTTTCTAATAGATACATAGTCGCGTTTGGACATCAACATATTGAATCGGTCGACTCAGAAACGGGGCTAATTCGGAGCATTTGCGAAATGGGTGGTGGTGGCCCTGAAATTCACCTTGATAAGCATACAGGTAAAATAGTGTCTTGGGGTTTACAAAAATAAGATTTGTATATGTAAATTTATAAAGTGTATTTTAGAATTTAAGAGACCGAGTGTTGCGCTCGGTCTTTGCCTGTGTTTACCTTTATTTTTAAAATTCAAATTAAAGTGCCCGTTAATTTGTTTCCAACTTAAAATTTATAAGAAATCTCATTATTTTTTCTGTCTTACCAGATTCTCTGTTTTTTAGATGTATCACCAATGCATTGTAAAACGTTTTACTTATCATTTCTTCGTTTTTTATTTATCATTCAGTAATAACTTCAATACATACATAACGTTATCCTTCTTATTTTCATCTATAACTTTGCCGTTTAAAATTACGTTATTACTGCTGCTTAAACATTTGATTAAACTTTTCAATACTGTATCCGCATTAAGAATCCTGTTTTCAGAAAGGATATCAAATACAGATATTTTTAATGTGTCGCAGAGTTTTTTAAGCATGTCGTAATTAGGTGTTCTTCTTCCCTGTTCGTACATACCTATCGATGATGGTGAAACGTCAAGCATATCTGCCAATTCGGCTTGCGATATTCCTAATTTTCTTTTGGCGGATTTTATTGTTCTTTTAAAGTTTTTATTCATAATTCCTCTTTTGAAAAATGGTTTACCTATAATACCAATAGTATCACGCATAGCCTATATTTCAAGCAGAATAAACTACCCTATAATTTGTCATTACTAAGTAGGGAGTGATTTGCATGAATACCATAGGTGCCATAAAAGCAAGAATAAAGCGATTGTGTTTTGAAAACGATATTACGCTTAATAAACTCGCAAATCTATGTGGTGTATCGCCGTCATCGATAAAAAATATAATGTACGGAAAGAGTTGTAACCCAAAAATACTTACAATAAAGATGATTTGCGATGGATTAAACATTACTTTAGCTGATTTTTTTAACACAAAAGAGTTTAACAGCCTTGAGCAAGAACTCAAATAGTAATTATCTTTTTGCGTTGAAACTTTGCGTCCTCGTGTGAAATTAAATGTAGAGGTGATAAGATGCTTGAGTTCAATAAAGAATTAATGGAAGCAAAAATAAAAACGGCAAGAAAAGAAAAGGGTTACACGCAGGAGTGTCTATCAGGGCTTGTCGGGATTAGCAATAGAACGCTTAATCTAATGGAAAAAGGCAAATCGGGGATGAAACTGGAAACATTAATTAAGTTCTGTAATTCATTAGATGTTAGTCCTAACTATATTCTTCGTATAAATTAAACTCTAAAGATAAAGAGATTTCATTAAGTCAATTTACTTCAGAGCAGCAAAAAATTATAAAGGAATTTTTATATACCTTCGAGCAATTGTCGGAGACTATCTATAAAAACGAATAGTATTGAAAATAAGTTTTCTTGTTGAAAGCTTATTTTTTTGCTTTTATGGGGAAGTTTATATTTACTCTAAACTTTGATACACATACTAATTTCATAAATTTTAAAAAACATATTAACATATTTTTTGTAATAGTTAAATTTAATAAGGCAGAGGTGTTCAATACACACATTTTGTGTAGCTTAACTATTTGTTATATATATATATTATACAATGGAACATTTTATAAAGATAAAAAAATTATATTTAAGGTAGAAATCGGCTATATAGCTGGAATATCTATTGCTTTTTATTTTTTACAATGATAGAATAGACGGTAAAATACTAAGAGGAGGGTTGTAATGAGATTGTTAAGCTGAAAATCGTTTCTTAACTTTTTGGCTTTTAAAATGGGGTGATTTATGAAAAACTATATTATTCAGCAAATGTTAATTATTTTAGCAGAAAGGATTAAACTATGTCAATAGCAAAAACAGTAGAAAAACTTACTTCATATTTCTTATCACTGGTTTGTGCGTTTTCTGCTTTCTTTGGAATATTTGGTGGAGAAGCACAAGCGGCAGCAACCGAATACGAAGCTCATGTTGCAATTTTTAGCGATAATCTTGAATTAGCAGAGCAATACGTACAATTGTTACACACTTATGAATATGACAGTCAGCGAGACATTCTCGGAGAACCGGGAAGCGGAAAAAGTACAGATAAAACCGTCATAACGGACGGATATGGTTCCAGAAAGTATAATGTTTATTTTCACGTTATAGATGCAAATCGAGTTTTGCGCCCGGATAGTGAACTTAACGATTTAATAAAATGTTGCACGGGAGCGGTGATTCTTTACGATGTTATGGATTCTAAGTTAGATCCCATGCTCAAATCCCCAACGTTTCATTCGGAGAATATCGGTTCATTTTTGCCGATTGACACTCCGCTCAATAATTGCATTAAATATCTTCAATCATTCGGGCGTTACGGTTGGTGGAACGCACTTAATTTTATTATGTATAACTCGGAAAACCTCACTCCCGAGGAGCAAAAAGAGCGACGTTCACAATTAAATTTTTATACGCTTGAATTGGAGGATTTCTATACTGGGCGGGATAACAAATGGAACAGAGGTCACCCCGTATGGAATAGTAGAGGTGGAATAAAAAATGTTTTAGGATGGATTGGCGGTAATATTTATAGAAGTGTATTTGACGAAAAATTTTTAACCGGAATTCCGGGAAAAGTTTTAAAAAAAAACTGGGGTTCATGGTTTCTTCAATGGATTCCCCGACCCATTCGAAATTGTTTCTGTCCGGAACCACAAACAATAACGGCGACAGTTCCGATGAAGCGAGCAACGGAAAATCAAACCGATGTAATACCAAGTGTGCCATACCGATATGTGGGTTATTAATTGCTGCAACAGTGGGCATGGCAGTTACAATAGTTTATAAACTAAAATCAAATTAAAGGAAGATTTATTATATGAAATTCAAAAAGTTATTTGTTTTCTTATTTTTAATTTGCATAACTTGCTGTTCAGCGTTTGCAGAAAATAAATTTGTAAAAGTAGTTTTAGTGGGGGATCGTTATTGCGGTAAAACCTGCGTTTGGAAAAGGATGCTTGGTGAGGGCTTTGATCCCGACGAAAAGTGGTCCGATAGGTTGACATCTCGTGATCTTATAAGAACCGACAACGGTGATATATTGTGTATAACGTTATGGGATACAGCAGGAACTGATAGATATTACGATGAAGTTGTAGATTTTACAAGAGATGCAAATTTTGTGTTTATAGTACATGATTTATATAAAAGACGTGACGGCAACGTTGAAACGTATTTATCCAGAATATATAGAGATATACACGAAAAGGCTCCAAGAGCCAAGATACTTCTTGTGGGAAGCAAGTATGATTGCAGGCATAGAGATATAGCTAATACTTCAAAACAGGCTGAGCTTGTGGAGATGGTTGCGAAACATATTCCTTGCGATTTCGTTTACACTTCCGCTCTTGAAGATAACAACCCTGGAATAGCAACACTTTTAAATTATATTGTTCAAGAGTCGAGAAATATGGTTTTGCCCACTCATTCTTCGCCAAGTGTAATTAGATTCAATGCGGATATCGTACCTCCTCCGGCTCCTGCCAAGAGCGGATGCACGCTTCTTTAAAAAACTAATCAAGAGGAGTTCATAAAATGTCAATAAAAAAGATGGCTGGTATGCTTTTGTCAACGTTAGTTTTGTTAAATATTGCAATGCCAATATTTGCGTATGCTTCAGTTGATTCCAATATGACTTCAAACGATACTTTTGAAGTGAGTGTTTCGAACAGTACCGATACTGATGAGCTTATGAATATAGACTTGGGAAACGAAAAAATTTCTTTAAGTTTAGATAAAAAAACACTTAATTTTGAAGAATTTAAATCTGAAAAAGAAAACAAATCCGAGAAATTATCCAAAGGACAAACTCAGCAAATTGCGGATGTACTTCCCGGAGTTTCCGTTAGATATAAAAAACAAGAGCAAGGATTAAAAGAAGATTTTATCCTTCATGGGAAAGATGCACAAAATACATTTGATTTGAACTATGATATAGGGTCATTACATGCACAGCAACTGGATGAACAAAACATTATACTTACAGATAAAGATGGTGCTATAAAAACTATTATTTCCGCACCGTACATGACGGATGCCAAAGGTACACGTTCGGCGGATGTTACGCTTAAAATTTTAGATAAAAAAGATAACATATTGTCAGTAAAACTTACGGCGGATTATTCTTGGTTACAGAGCGATGACAGAGAGTATCCCGTTGAAGTTGATCCAAGATATGATACTCTCCCGACGAGGCCCATGCAAAAAGGTGATAATAGCGAGCAGGTGGCACTTTTAAAAAATATGCTTTTTGAAGCGGGTATCGGTGCCGGAGTTTCGTGGCATGAGGTTAAGCGGGATATGAGAAACAACACCTTTAGTAACGTCACCGAAAGATTTGTTATCGCATTTCAGCGAGAAATGGATTTAACTCCTACAGGCATTGCCGATGCAAATACTTTGGCTGCACTTAGAATGCATCTTGAACGAATGGGAATATTAGATACGCAAGAACATACAGAACAGTTTTTGCGACGTGCGGAAGAACGGTCACCAAGTGAAACGAAGGGCTTTTTCGCCGGTATAGCCGACTTTTTTAGCAGAATAAATCTAACTGATTTATTGGTTACCACAGGTACAGTAGCGGTAGTTGTTGGAATAAGCGCTTTTTGTGCTCCTGTTACTGCTGCAGGTATAACCTTTATGTTAGTTGGTGGTGCCGCAATTGGAGGAATGGCAGGAGGCGTATCGGAATATGCTCAGCAAAGAGCCGTAGGAAGTGAAGTCGATTTTGGACGAATCGCCATTAAATTTGCAGGTGGAGCAGTAAAAGGTGCTGTATGTGCTATTCCCGGAGCAGGAGTAGGTATAGCAGGGAATGCGTGGATGGCTGGAGCAGTTGCGGCGGCCGGTGCAGGAGAAACTTTATCCTGTACCGTTAAAAGCATAGGATTTTCCGGCGAAGCGGTGGCGGACGCACTAATCAACGGAGGCGCACAAGGATTAGCTTCCATGCCCGCAGCTGCCCTGGCAAGAGGTGTAGTTGGCTTGGTAAAACCGCAACAGTCGGCTAATTTGTTAGGTGAAACTAAATCGGTGCAGATCGGCAAAGCAAAAGAAGTCGTTGAAGGTGCAGGAACTGTCGGAGGAGGCGTAGCGGCAGAAAGTGTGGCAAGTAGTTCATCCGGAGATAATGGCGATAAACCTTCATCAACTACACAAAGTGCGACGGAAAGAAGCAGAATCTCAACCGCACCCGGCTCGAAAAATTTGTTGAGTGGTTCTGAATCAAGACAAATCGGCACAGCGGATCGCTTTGGAGAAGATGCTGCGGAAGTAACCGTGCAACGTACGGTATCCACTAATTCAGGAAATGCCGAAACTAAAAGCGATATTTCTCCTGCTGATGTTGGTGCGGCTTTAAAAAATGACGTTCCAAGAGAGTTGCCAACACAACCTCAACCATATGGTAGTCACATGTCGGTACCTCCCAATATGTCAAAGCAAACATTTGAAACAACTCGTATGGAAACCATTGCAAAAAATCAAGATATAGCAAGAACAATTCCGGAACAAATCCCCCAATATTATGATGCGCAAAAAGCAAACTACCAGGCTGAGTTAGATAAGGTAAATGGGATAGAACAAGCGGCTCAAGCGGGTCAACGACCACCTTTAACTGTGGAAGAAAAACGTTTTATTGAAGTAACCAGACATACCGCAAGTGAGCAAATCGGGCGACTCGATGACGCTATGCGTGGTAACCCTATGCAAAGAGCGCAGTTACATAACGAATCGCGTATGGATCCACACCGTGTATTTCAAAGCCAAATGTCGACACCAAGCGTACAAGAAATACTAAGGTTTGGGCATATAGTAAGTCGGTGGCAAGAAGATGAACCGATTTCGTATTCAAGACAATGACAAAAATGTTTAAAAATATTATACTTAAGGAGAAATAGAAATATGAAAATGAATAAGAAGATTAAAATAATAACTATGGTAGCTTTATGTACTGCACTATTGCCTTTATATAAAACATTTGCCGACAAGCTTGACGATGCATTTAGAGGGGGCGTAAAGGTAGAAAATACAGATTTTGAATTGGGTGGGTTCCACCAAATACACACTTTAAAGTGGGCATGGGCAAGTACAAGAAAAGAAGAAAACGGCAACGAAACCTATCATGGCAGACATTATTTAAGGTGTTATAAAACAGGTCCGCTTGGTTTTGATACAGGGAAACAATGGAGAGACGAAGGATTCCTTTTAGAGGGGCCTAAAATTGAAATTACCGGTAGTCTAATTCTTGGTGGCGGTGGTTTTAAAGCTTGCTATGGCAACTAATACATTTTTTAAAATTAAATTGAGAAGGTAAATTATGCAAATTAAAAAGCCAAGAGTAGTTTCTATTTTTGCATTTCTTATATTCTTTGTTATATCATTTATTTCGTGCATAGTGATTGATGAGATACGACAAAGAGCGAACTTAATAAGTGCAAGTCGTGGATATTACGGAAAATCACAAATCGTTTTTGCTGCGGATGGCGCTTCCGATAAGGATGTTATGGAATCTGTCAAAAAAATTCATGGAATTGCTTTATACAAAGATGACGACATAAATAATATAAGACAAATATTCGTAAATGGAAATTGCAATAATCCGCCACTGCGTTCGGGAAGGTTTTTCAATGAAAAAGATTTTGTGGAAGATAAATCATCTGAAAACATTGCGGTAATAGGGAAGAACAAGGTTTCTGAAACAACAGAAACGAACGGACAAAACTACATCATGCTACAAGGTGTTTCTTACACAGTTATTGGTGTTGTGGGAACAGATGAAGAAACCCCATTAAATAATACTGTCATTATCAAGTTTAACCATGATTCATACAGCGGAACAAAAATTTATAAAATAGATGTATTTGACGGAAATGAAGATTTGGTTTTTTCTGATATTTCAAAAGAAATCGAAAACAAAACTCATTTGGTTCCCAGAAAAATTATTTTTGAAAAAGTCGGGTTGGAACGGATACTCCCCGAGTTTAATCAGAAAAATTTGTATATATTGGTAATGATTTGTTTGTTAATTTCATCTGTTACAATTTCTATGGAATGGGCCAATGCTTTAAAAAGAAGAATAGCAGTTAAACGGTTGGTCGGTTGTGGAAAATTTAGATTGATTTCTGAAATATTGTTTGATTACTTTAAAATATCACTTCCCGCAGGAATATTCGGAATGCTCTTTGGCTTTATTTTCGTCAAAGAAATTAGTTTACTATCATTATTTGCAGTAGCTATTTCAGTTTTATGTGGATTCATTGTAACAATTCCTATTGTCAAAAAGCTTCTTAAAGTTTCTGTATCGGAGGTGTTGACTCGGTGAAAATAGGTATAGTTTGGAACGGAATTATTCGAATGTATAAGAAGCACAAGTGGCTCGCATTTCTGCTTATTGTTCAGTGTTTTGTTTGTACATTGCTTATAAATATGATTTTTGGAACGATTCTAAAAACGCATTCATCAGTAAGCAAATTTAGCAGGTTTATTGGTAGTAAGTCTTATTATTGGGTTAACGATGATCCGGATGACAATATTGGATTTTCACGTTACATGAAAAATCAGAACGGAGAGTATAAAAAGCTGAAAGATTTTTATGAGTGCTTAAAAAGAGAGCAATCTTGGAAATTTCTCAGTGTGGATAGGCAGTTTATAAATATCCATTCTGCCGGTATACCCGATAAATTCCTTTTCCAGTACGAGCAGGGTTGCCCTATAGAAAGCGAGGACAAATCTAAAAAAGATGTAAAATGCTTGCATGTTTCCAAGAACGTTTTTTCGGAATTTGGGGTAACAGTTAGTGAAGGACGGGAGTTCCAAAATGAAGATTTTCATTATGACAATGGTGAATATATACCGATAATACTTGGGCATGAATATAAAGATATATTTTCGCTGGGACAAATTTTGGATGGAGAATATTTGAGTGAAACTTTTAAGTTTAAAGTGATAGGATTTTTACCTGAACTAACCGAAATACCTGTTTCGGGGAATACGGGTACAATTCTATGCGATAGATATATTGTGATGCCTGCATTTAGTTTTAATGATAATAGTGAAATTAGTTTTTTTGATAAAGCGAGTTTAGATCATTATGTTAGTGGGGTAATTATATCGGATCTAAATTTTGCTGATGTGGAAGAACGTATCAACCGGTATATTTTGGAAACGGGGGCGAGGAAATATAGTGTAAATCCTGAAGGTTCTAATGTCATAAAAAGCTTAACTTCAGTATCTGAAAGTGAGCTTTCAAGATTAATTTATATTTTTATTATTCTTACAATTTTTACTATAGCGAGCATATCAATTACCGTTAACGGATTTATCAGAGAAAACTATTATGAATATGGTGTTCATTTACTCAGTGGAGCAACCCCACGATTTTTGGTAAAACAAATAATTGGTTTTATTACGTTGATTATGAGTATTTCGTTTGCCATATCATCTATTGTCGGTATGTTTTTGATTTCCAATTTGGCTCCACTTGTGTCCCTAATTTTTTCTGTGGTTGTGGCACTGTTATCGAGCGTTTTCCCCATAAACGTTGTAAAAAAAGTAGACGTAAATAACTTAATAAGGAGGCAATAATAATGGACTTTTTGGAACTTAAGAATATATGCAAAACGTTCGGTAGAGGTGAAAACGAAGTAAAAGCTTTAAAAGATATAAATATTAAGATTGGAAAAGGTGAATTAATAGCTATTACAGGTAAAAGCGGATGTGGTAAATCTACGCTACTTAATATAATCGGTGGATTGTCTTTACCTTCTTCAGGTGCGTATATATTTGAGGGTAGTAAAATATCATCATACAATCAAAATGAGTTGGCATCTTTCAGAAATCGCAATATAGGTTTTGTTGTTCAGAGTTTTGCACTTATAAATGATATGACTATTTTTGATAATATTGCATTACCGCTAAAATATGCCGGAAAGAAATCATTTGAAATAAATAAGAGGGTTAAGGAACTTACCGATAAAATGGAGCTGTCGGATAAAACAAGCTTTTTCCCCTCGCAGCTTTCGGGAGGACAGTGTCAGCGTGCTTCAATAGCTCGTGCGCTTGCCTGTAATCCTCGTGTGTTTCTTGCAGATGAACCGACCGGAGCTCTTGATGAACAGACAGGCAAAAATATTCTTAATATTTTCAAAAGTTTGAATGAGGGCGGAATGACTGTTATAATCGTTACGCATGATTTGGAAATAGCATCTATGTGTAATAGAAGAATCGAAATGAAAGATGGTACTATCTTTAACGATTATAATCTGAAGTAGTTTAAAATATTTGGACGTTTTTGAATAGTTTATCACTTGGTAGTTTTTATAAAACAATACAAATCCTTAAGCTAAAGAATTAGTTTGAGGATTTTTTGTTGCACAATAGAGGGCAAAAAGACTGCTTTTTTGCGGATTTATCGAACAGTTACGGTTACAATCGATTGTAATTTTAATAAAACTGGTGATAAACAATAAAAAGAAAATTGAATGTATTGCAACTCATATCAATATAATATATAATTATTTGTAATAATATGTCGAAAGGAGAGTAAGAGTATGGGATACTCGTGTCATCACGTATATTATAAAGCCATAAAGTTATCCGAATATACTTATGGTTATAAAAAGTTTGTTCCTGTTTTCGCTTCTTCCGATATAGAAATTTATCCGTATCAGTTGGCGGCTGCACAGTTTGCCATGCGCTCGCCATACTTAAAAGGCGCCATTTTATGTGATGAGGGCTCTCTTGGAAAAACATACGAGGCGTTATTAGTAATTACACAAACATGGTATGAAAATAAAAGTAGGATTTTAGTAGTTGTTCCTGCTTCTCTTTTAGGTCAGTGGCAAAATATAATAGAAGAAAAATTTACGATTCCATTTTTTACGATCGATAATAACAAGACTTTCGATGAACACCTAAAAAGTGAAAATGAAAATCCATTTAGTCAGGATGGAATAATTTTAACTACATATAGTTTTGCCAAAGAAAAGAATGAGTACATAGCGCAAATAAGGTGGGATTTAACGGTATTTGATGAGGCACACCACTTGAGTAAAATTTATAAAAAAGAAAATAAAGGTAGTTTATTAATATATAATGCTGTTTCAAACTCTTTTAAGCTTTTGCTAACTGCTACACCCATACAGAATTCAATAATGGATTTGTATGGGCTTATTTACTTTATAGACGATAAAATATTGCCTGATGAAGAAATGTTTTATAACAGATATTTTAGAAAACCCGAACACTATGATGAGCTTGCAAAAATTGCAAGTAGATACTGTTTTAGAACCACAAAACATCAGGCCTTAAGCTACATAAAAATACCTAATAGAATACCCATAACATTAAAATTCGGATCAAGCAATAAAGAGAAAGAACTTCATAGATTATTGGATATTTACTTACAACAAGATAAAAAGTTAGCGTTTCCGAAAATGGATAGATATGAACTCACTATGCTTCTTTACCATACTCTTTCATCTTCGAGTTTCGCTTTCAAAAGTATGATAAAAGGTGTTATTAATCGTCTTGAAGATATGCCAAAAGAAGATATTAATAGTGAGAAATTACGTAACGAATTATATCAAATGCAGAAAATATACAACCTTGCAGATAGCATTAATGAAGATAGTAAAATTCGTGTTTTTCTTGATGCACTAAAAAGCAGTTTTAAAAGATTACGTGAAGTAGGTGCAAATAAAAAAGCTCTGGTTTTTACTGAAAACAAATCAACACAGAAATATATTTATAATTTTTTAAACGAGCATGGATATAAAAACAAAGTGCTTATGTTCAATGGTGATTTTAGCCGAGATTATACGATAATGGAAAAATTTAAAAACAAAGCTGAAATTTTAGTTACGACTGATGTGGCATCGGAAGGTTTTAATCTTGAATTTTGCTCTTTAGTTATAAATTATGATTTGCCATACGAAGTGCTAACCGCTGAACAAAGAATAAACCGCTGTCATAGGCAGGGACAACAGTCTGATGTTTTTGTAATTAGTTTTATAAATAACGAAAACTTCGCAGATGTAAGAATGGTCGAACTTATAAACAAGAGAATACATCAATTCAAGGGAATAATTGGGCTTTCGGATAATATAATCGGAAACTTTGATTTGAGTTTAGAAGAAGCGCTAAGCAAAGCGAGAAATGTTAAAGATATAGACAAAGAGTTTAACGAAACATTGGAGCATTACGAGTCGTATAACAAAAGCTTGGTTAAAAGTGCGGAAGAATCCCTATTTGCTACTTTTTCGGAAGATATAGCAAACCGAGTTTACATTTCACCGCAGTATATAAGATCGAAGATAAAAGAATTAAATGATGACCTATGGTACATAACAAAATATTTTTTCAGCAGATTCCCTGAATTTAATATTGATGAAAACACTCGCACGATTTCTTGTTTTGGCCCTCCGCCGAAAGTGTTTGATGGCTCATATCTTGGAAGAAATGAATACAGTATGCAAGAAAATTATAAACCTCGTTCGGGACGGCATACAGTAACAGGATCGCTTGCACAAAGAATTATAAAGCAAATTAAATATGACGGAATTAATGATAAGGGTGCGATTTTTGTAAACTCAAGCGAAAATGTACCATCAGACATAGCGTATTACGAAGTAGAAGTAAAACCAAATAATAGTTATATAGACGGAACAAGTTTGTATACGTTTTGCGGAAGAACGAAAGATAAAAAAGTTTTAAGTAACGAAGAATGCGAAAAACTCATGAATTTGCCGGTTATCAAATGCTATACGTTTGGCGAAAAATTTAGTCAAATGGATTGGTGGAAAGGCAAGGGAAAGCCACATTGTGAACTTGATGATTTGGTTTCACCGCAAGAATCTATCAATCTGGCAATTACCCGAGGCAGTAATGCTGAAAAAGAGGAAATTTTAAAACTAAAGCAATACGTTAAAAATGAAAAAGCAAAACTATATAAGAATGTTGATGCTCTTGAAAGCGAGTTAAATACACTTGAAAAAAGTCTTGCAAATGTATCCACGTTGGCGGAAAAGTTGGATTTGAAAAAGCGTATTTCGTCAGTAAACAAAAATTATATGGAATCAAAGCAAAACTTGTTTTTCAGTGATATGAAACTCGACCAAGAGCTTGAAGATAAAATACAACAAATAACCGAAAAATCCGATTTAAAAGCCAATGTAAAAAGGCTGTTCACAATAGAAATAAAAAGAAATGAGGAATGAATGATAAGGAGAGTGTAGTAAAAATGAATGATAAATTAGATACAAGGAGTTTGGATGTTGAAGATGTAGAAAGACAAAAATTAAAAAGTGTATTTCCACAGTGTTTCGAAGAAGGCAAGTTAGATGTCGAAAGGCTTTTAACCTTATGTGGTAAATATTCCGATGAGAAAGACCACGAAAAATACCATTTCGAGTGGAAAGGTAAGCAACAAGCATATCTGCTTGCGGCAAAACGCACAATGGCGACCCTACGCCCCTGTAAAGAAGAAAGTGTAAATTTTGATGAAACCGGAAATCTCTATATTGAAGGAGATAATTTGGAAGTTATCAAAGTGTTGCAAAAATCGTATTATAACAAGATAAAAATGATTTACATTGACCCGCCATATAATACAGGACATGATTTTGTTTACAACGATGATTTTAAAGATCCGCTCGATCACTACAAAGAAATAACCTCGCAAACAACCAAATCAAACCCCGAATCAATGGGAAGATTTCATACTGCGTGGCTTAATATGATGTTGCCAAGATTACGATTAGCAGCGAATTTACTTCGTGAAGATGGTGTTATATTCATTTCAATAGACGACCATGAAGTACATAACCTTAGAAAGATTTGTGATGAGGTGTTTGGTGAAGAAAATTTTGTTGCTCAGATTTGTCATAAACATCGAGATGGTGTATCTAATGATAAAATCATATCTAACAATCATAACTTTTTATTATTTTATTGTAAGGATATAAATGTCATACACTGTATGCGAAATGAATTTGGAATCAAAAGAAGTGAAACGGATTTTAAAAATTATAATAAAGATGATAATGACGGGAAAGGTCTTTATGCTTTGAATCCAGTGACAGGTCCTGGAGGTGCAAGAAAGGGAAATCCATACTATGAGTTTTTAGGTATCAGTAATTATTGGCGTTTTAGTAAGGAACGAATGATTAAGATGTGGGAAGAAGGGCTTATAGTTAAATTAAATAATAATTTATATCAGAAAACTTATAAAAACGATATTGCCAATATGAAAAAGAGTATAACAACTTGGTGGGATGCTGTGGGGACAACTGCTAAAGGTACAAAACAAATTAAAGATTTATTTGATACAATTTGTTTTGACTTTGCTAAACCAATTGAGCTGGTGAAATATATATTAGACTTTATACCGTACAAAAGAAACGATATAATCCTTGATTTTTTCAGCGGTTCTGCAACAACAGCAGAAGCTGTGATGGAAATAAATAAGGAGGACGGTGGTAATCGCAAATTCATAATGGTTCAGCTGCCCGAACTTTGCGATGAAAAAAGCGAAGCTTTTAAAGCAGGATATAAAAACATTTGTGAAATCGGTAAGGAACGTATCAGACGTGCCGGAGAAAAACTCCTTGAAAAAGACAACCAAATGAGTTTTGAAGAAAACAAAAAGCCGTTGGACGTTGGATTTAAAGTTTTTAAACTCGATAGCTCTAATTTAAAAGCTTGGGATTCAAGCCCGATAGACAAGGAAACTTATGATGACTACGAACAACTGAAACTTGAATTTACAAAACGTTTTGACGAAGTTTTAGACCGCATAAAACCCGACAGATCTGACCTTGATGTAGTTTATGAGGTTATGTTTAAGCTGGGAATAGAACCTACTGAAAAAATCACAAAAATGGATTTTGACGGAAAGGTTGTTTACTCTGTTCGTGAAGATTGTTTGCTTCTTGTTTGTCTGGATAACGATATGCAGACCGAAACGGTTGAAAAAATGGCGGAATTGGCACCCGCCTATATGGTGTTTTCGCAAAAGTGCTTTAAAGATGTAAGTAGTATGTCGAATATCAAACTGCTTCTCAAGCGTAAAAAGATTGAAATGAAATTTATTTAGAAAGGGGTGATTAAGCATGAAGTTAAAGTTTAAAAATCAGAAGTTTCAGTTAGATGCGGTAGACGCTGTTACTTCTCTATTTCAAGGTCAAGAAGATGAAAACGCAACCTTTTCAATTCTAAAAAATTTTGAAGGCCCTCAAGTGAAGTTTGCAGATAACCATTTTGGTAATAAAATTTTGATTAACGATAAACAAATGATTGAAAATATGCACGCTATTCAAAAGAAGAATTTACTTCCCCCTACCAATGATATTTCAGAAAAGAAATTCTGTATTGAAATGGAAACAGGTACGGGTAAAACATACGTGTATACAAGAACGATTTTTGAGCTAAATAAAAAATATGGCTTTACTAAATTTATAATCGTTGTACCTTCGGTTGCAATTCGTGAGGGTGTATATAAATCTTTTCAAGTAACAAAGGAACATTTTAGTTTGGAATACGATAATGTTCCATACAGGTATTTTATATATAATTCCAAAAAATTGACCGATATAAAACGTTTTGCGGATTCTTCAAATATCGAAATTATGATTATTAATATTGATGCTTTTAAAAAGTCCGAAAATATCATAAACCAGGAAAGAGATTCCTTAGACGGAGAAATGGCGATAAGCTACATCAGAAGTGTAAATCCGATAGTGATAATAGACGAACCGCAAAGCGTAGATAATACACCAAAAGCCAAAGAAGCAATAGCTTCTCTTAACCCTTTGTGCTCTTTTAGATATTCTGCAACTCACCGAGAAAAAATGAACTTGCTTTATCGCTTAACACCTGTTGATGCTTATCACATGGGGCTTGTAAAACAAATTTCAGCCGGAAATATAACAGTAGAAAATGATTATAATAGACCATATATCAAGCTTATCGATGTTTCAAACGATAAAGGATTTAAAGCAAAAATCGAAATGGACGTTCAAAATAAGGAAGGTAATACCAAAAGGAAAACAATTACAGTCAAACCGGGTTCGGATTTATATATTCTTTCGGGTGAAAGAGAGCTTTATAGAGATTACACGATCGGTGGAATAGATTGCACAAAAGGTTATGAACGAATAGAATTTTCCAACTCGGAATACTTGAGATTGGGGCATTCCATAGGTGATATCGATGAAAATATAATAAAGAGAGGTCAAATTAAAGACACTATCCAAAAACATCTTGAAAAAGAGCTTATTTATTTTGATAAAGGTATTAAAGTTTTGTCTCTTTTCTTTATCGATGAAGTAAAAAAATACCGCACTGAAAACGGAGAAAAAGGCATTTACGCAACAATGTTTGAAGAATGCTATAATCAACTTATTTCTTTGCCCAAGTATCAAAAAATTAAAGAGCGGTTTAATTATGACATATCTAAAATTCACAATGGGTATTTTTCACAAGATAAAAAGGGAAATTATAAAAATACAAAAGGAAACAGTATAGATGACGATAATACATACAACACGATAATGAAAGATAAGGAATGGCTACTTTCGTTTAAATGCCCTCTTAGATTTATATTTTCCCATTCGGCACTTAAAGAGGGCTGGGATAATCCTAATGTTTTCCAGGTTTGTACGCTTATAGACCAAAAATCTGCATTTACCTGTAGGCAAAAGATCGGTAGAGGTCTTAGGCTTTGTGTAGATCAAAATGGAGATCGTATTGAAGATAGAAATGTAAACGTACTCCATGTTATAGCAAACGAGAACTTTAAAGATTTTGCAGATAAGCTTCAAAGGGAAATAGAAAGCGAAACGGGTATTAAATTTGGTACATTGGAAATCAGTATGTTCACGGGTCAAACTTATTCCATAGAAAACAAAGTTGAAAAAACTATTTCTAAACCTGAAGCCAAAACCATAGTTGAAAGTCTAAAAAAGAGTGGGCATATAGATGAGAACGGGAATATTACGGAAAAGGCTCAACAATCTTTATCAACCAATAGCCTTGAACTTCCAAGCAAAATCGATTTACCAAAAGAAAAAATCATTGACATAATGAAAGAGAACAAAACAATAAGCGAAAATAATATTGAAAATATAACTTATACTAAGGTCGAAAAAACAGAAAGGACTATAACTTACGAAGATTCAAAAAATCTAATAGACGCTTTTGAAGCCAAAGGATATATAACAAAAGCAGGCAAAATAAAAGAGAATATGAAAAATACTATGAAGGAGGCTCTTTTAACCGGAACTATTGATTTGCCTGACAGATTAAAAGGGGCAGAACAACGCTGCTTAGAAATAATTGATAACGCTACCAAAAAAGTGGATGTCCAAGATTCGTCAAGAGATGTCCTTGTGCACCTGAATAAACGTAAAATGCTTTCACCTGAATTTAATGAGCTCTGGAATAAAATAAAACAAAAAACAACTTATCATGTAAATGTAAATACGAACAGATTAATTGAAGATTGCATAAAGAAAATTCAAGATATGAGGCGAATACCAAAAACCAAAATAATATCTCAAAGTGCCGAAATCAATATTAAAAACTCTGGTGTTGACTACACTTTGAGATATGAAGGAGTAGAAGATGTTGACCAAAATCCAATATCTATTCCCAATGCAATTTCAATTCTGTCTGAAAAATGTGGTATACCGGCTCCTTTATGCGAAAAGATACTTTTAAAAAGTGGTAGGCTTCGTGATTTGGTGGATAACCCCGAACTGTTTATTGAAACGGTTACGGGTATTATCAAAGAATTACTCTGTAATTTTGAAATTGATGGAATACGATACGTTAAGTTACCCGGTGAAGAATACTACGTACAAGAGATTTTCCCAAGTAATGATATTATTGCAAACTTGGACAGAAATGCTGTGGCTACAAAAAATAGTATATATGACTACGTGATTTACGATAGCCCGACCATAGAAAAGCCATTTGCAATCGATCTTGATAATGACCCTGATGTCAAAATGTTCTTTAAGATTCCTGATGACTTCAAAATTGAAACCCCGATTACGGCATATAATCCGGATTGGGCAATATACATTGAAAAAAATGGAGTTAAGAAAATGTATTTTGTTTTAGAAACAAAAGGAAGTTTGAAGGAATCAGATAGACGTGCTACCGAAAATATGAAGATTAAATGTGGTAGAGAACATTTTGAGGCTCTTGACAATGGTACAGACTTTGAAGTGGCAACGAGTTGGCGAGAGTTTAAACGAAAAGCTTAGAATATTTCGACACAAAGTGCCAAAGAAATATATAGTTAAATGCTACAATCTAAATATAATATTTTTATTGACTAATGTAAAAAATACCGAATACGAAAAAATATATATCGGTAACATATTTAGATTATAGGGTGGTCGTTTTATGATAACGTGCAAGAACCTATCGCAGCTTAACTATCTAAGAAAAGAAATTAAGATGTATCAAGAAAGATTAAGCGAACTGCAATCCTTAGCAGAGCTAAAATCTTCAGTTATAACAGGTATGCCCATTTCAAAAAGTGTTTCTGATAAAATTGGGTATTCAGTAATTAAAATAATCGGCATGAAAGATGCTCTTTCAAAGCTTTGTGATGAATTGACAAGCTATATTGAAAACGTTGATGACCCGATTGTTCGCATGACTTTAACGTATAGGTATGTAAATAATTACAGCTGGCAAAAGACGGCTTTTAAAATTGGTGGCGGAAATAAAGTGCAAGGACTCAGGATGCGACTTTACAGATATTTAAAAAGAGAAAACGGTAAAACTTGTAGCAAGATGTAGCACTTTTTTGATACACAATATAGAATGTGGAAATATAAGCTCCGGAAACGGAGCTTAATTTCTTGCACAAAATAAAAAAATAAAGGAGTAGGCTGAAAATGAACAAAAAACAATTCATAAGAAAGTATGCCGAATATTCAGGACTAAAAGTCTATGAATCAGAAAAGATTTTAAGAAATTTAGGTGAGCTAATCACAG
>CALWJB010000047.1 GCA_944380895.1 uncultured Clostridia bacterium
TACCCATACCACGACTAGCAATAATCATAGTGTAGTTGTACTTAAAGCACGTGACAATCAATGCTTGCTGAAAAGGTTTAAGCCATTTAAGACCTAAATAGTCGATAGCGAGTCTATGAGGATTCTCTCGATAAAAAGCTACCCATTTTCCAACACCACGCCCACGCTTTTTGAGTTTATCATTACTCATTTTGTTTCTCGCTTTCCGTAAATCCGTTTTCGCTTAAATACTCAAACACATCTTCATCGGGAGAATCTTTAATATCATCAATTTCAGCTCGATATTTTTGCATCTCTTCTTCATAATCTTTGGAATATCTGTTTTTAATTCCAAGCATTTTTGAAAGGTGTCCGAGAAAATAGATGTTAAAAAGCTTGACTATTCCGTCAATATCTTTCCATTCGGGATTTATTTCGGGTATCGGGTCCTCATTTTCAAACATTTCTATCATGACGCCTAAAGGTTTTTCAGCGGTTTTCTCATCATTTTCAGCTTGAATAGGTTTTAAATTTGCACTTGAAAGCGTATCTTGAAATGTCTTTTGAAGTCTACCCCAAAGGTCAACATCTCCACTTTGTATTGCTTTTTGTTGTTGGAGTTTTATAATACATAAATCCCGAACCAAACTTTCTCTTGCCATGCTGTCAATTAAGACTTTTGATTTCCACTCTGAAAACTTACCCTCTAAAAATTGGTATTCTTCGTATGAAAATCCATAACCCCAAACTTTTATATATTTACTCGATATTTTTCTTGATTTGGTTTCAAAGCTTTCACACTCACTTATATCTTCGTAATTACTACTGAAAAGATAATCGTCAAAAGTTTTGTTAATGTATGGAACTAAATTTATCTTCGAAAGATAAGCGTTCATACGATTTAACTGATTGGAGTTTTTTGAGGCTTCGAAAAGTGAATCACAAAAATATATGTCGAGAAGCATACACATTCGCTTTATGGCTTTGTACTCATCGCCGTAAAACTTTTCAAGATACTTTGTATATATCTCTCCGACACAGGTTTTGCAGATAGTTAATAGTCCTCCGTTGCCTTTGTATAGCATGGACCTTGTTGGTGTAAAAGCATTGCTCTTTCTCCTAAATTCATCACCACATACCGAACACCTATATTTTGGTTCTTTTTGTTTCTGATTTTGTTTCATTCTGCATCAGCGCTTTTTGCGGCGATTCTTAGTTTTGAACCGGGCTTAAATATTACTTTCGTCCTTCCTTTAATCAAAATCGGTTGAGCCGTTCTCGGATCAGTACCCATGCGGTCTTTTACTTGTTTTGTGCCAATTTCCAAAAATCCATGAATATTGATTTTTTCTCCCGAAGCAACCATGTCTGTGATTAGCTCACCCAAATTTCTTAAAAGGTTTTCCGATTCATAGACTTTTAGTCCTGAATATTCGGCATACTTTCTTATGAATTGTTTTTTGTTCATTTTCAGCCTACTCCTTTACTTTTATTTTGTGCAAGAAATTAAGCTCCGTTTCCGGAGCTTATATTTCCACATTCTATATTCTGTATCAAAAAAGTGCTACATCTTGCTACAAGTTTTATTTTTCTCTTTTTTGAAATATCTGTAAAGACGCATTCTGAGACATTGCACTGTATTTCCACCGCCAATTTTAAAAGCTGTCTTTTGCCAGCTATAATTGTTTACATATCTGTATGTCAAAGTCAAACGCACAATCGGGTCATCAACACTTTCGATATAATCGGTTAGTTCTTCACAAAGCTTTGAAAGGGCGTCTTTCATAGTGATTATTTTAATAACTGAATATCCTATTTTATCTGATATGCTTTTTGAAATTGGCATTCCTGTAATGACGGAAGATTTGATTTCAGATAAAGCTTTAAGTTCTGTTATCCTTTCTTGGTACATTTTAATCTCTTTTTTTAAACCCTGTAGTTGTGAAAGCTGCTTGGATGTCATATAAAAACTCCTCCGCTATATAAAATATTAAATTCTGTTTTTTATACAAAGGCATTGCGTTTAACGCATAGTGAAGTATACCATCTACACAAAAATATGCAGTGTAGTATTTTGTCGAGCGGATAATATCGTTGTTTTTTTAATTTATTTTCCCCTGAAAAACCTTAAATTGTTGATTAACTTTATGAAATATGATAGAGTAGGCAGTTATAGGAATAATAGCTAAAATAACAAACAACAGTTGTTGAAAAGAGGTGATTTTTCTTGAAATTAGACAGATGTCAAGTTAAATATTTTTCAAATGTGCTTGATGAAAAATTATTGTTTCCGAATATCAACCAAGTAGCTAAGATCATTTCAAATACCAGACTTGATTTAAATCCGCACCAAATACAAGCAGCGCTTTTTGCACTCTCAAAGCCGTTTTCCACAGGAGTGATTTTGGCTGACGAGGTAGGGCTCGGTAAAACAATCGAAGCCGGAATTATACTTTCTCAAAAATGGTCTGAAAATAAAAAGAGAATGGTTGTGATTCTTCCATCGAATTTAATAAATCAATGGTGCGAAGAACTTAATAACAAATTCTTTCTTCCAACAT
>CALWJB010000048.1 GCA_944380895.1 uncultured Clostridia bacterium
TTGACGAGTGCCGGAGGCTGGAAAGGGCTTCCTCCGGGAAGTTTTACCCACGCTTTGCCGTTTACACCCGAAGCGCCATCAATGGTTACGCCAAGAAAAAGAGTATATACAATGAGCAAAATTCCAAAAATACCGATCCACAAAGAGGCTTTGGAAATATATTTATAGTCTACTGTTTGAATTATTACAGCTCCTATTAAACCGATCAAAATTGACAACGACTGTACAAAAAAATAATTAAAGCCTTCTCTCGATATACTTGCAACCAGAACGAGACCGTAAATAGCGATAAAAAGTGTGACGGACCACAAAAATTTATCGCTATATCTTGTGCAGTTTACAATGGATTTCAGTATATTCATAAAATTCCCTGCTTTTCGTACCTAATTCATATTATATGTCATGTTTATAAAAAATGTTGTAAAGAATATTACCGAAGATATAAGAACAATCGTAGCTCCCGGAGAAGTTCCGGCATAAAACGAGATTATCAGACCTGAAATTCCTGCCACGAGCGAGAATAAAACAGAAAACCCGTGATAACCTTTTATGCTTTTTGAGATATTTTTGGCCGATGCGGCAGGTAGGACGAGTAATGAATTAATGATGAGTATCCCGACCCATTTTAAAGAAACTGTAACTATAAATGCGATTAAAATCGTAAATATATTTTTATAAAATTTCACGCCTATATGTTTACTTCGCGCCATATCGCTGTTTAAACTGGCGAGCATAAGTTTATTAAACGAGAAAATCCAGATTAAGATAACTATAAAAAGTACCACAAAAAGGAGTTTAATTTCGTTTTTTGAAATAGAAAGTATATCACCGATTAGGTATCCGGAATATTTTGCAAATCCGCCGTTTATCGAAAGTATCACTATTCCCAAAGCGATGCCCGCCGAAGAAAATACGCCTATTATGGTGTCTGAGGATGATATTCCCGACTCTGTTATTGAAGATATTCCGATCGCAAAAATAAGTGCGAAACCGAGAACAGAAACGGCATAATTTTCAATCCCGAACATGATTCCTATCGCAATGCCCGTTAATGCACAGTGTCCAACGGCGTCCGAGAAGAACGACATTTTGTTGTTTACGATCATGGTTCCAACAAGGCCGAAAAGAGGAGCGATTAACAAAACGGCTAAAAAAGCGTTTTTCATAAAAGTGAATTCTGTCCAAGAGAAAGGCAGAAGAGTTTCCAAAACCGAATAAACTATTTCCACAAAATTTCCTCCTTCAAGCAAAGATTTAGATCGAAAGTATTTTTGACGTTTTCGCTTTCCGGAAGTTCTGATGCTTTTCCGGTTTCTATCACTTTATGATTTATAAGTGCGTATGAAGTTGCATATTTAAAGACATGACCTAGGTCGTGAGAAACCAAAATTATCGGCATGTGATAATCTTCGCGAAGTGAATTTATAATATTATAAAATTTATTTATTCCGTTTCTGTCCACTGCCGAAACAGGCTCGTCCAAAAGGAGTATATCGGGCATGGGGTCCAGAGCAAAAGCCAAAAGTACTCGTTGAAGTTCTCCTCCCGAAAGCTTTCCGATAGGTTTATCTGCAATTTTTTTTGCGCCAACTTTTGCAAGCATCTCAAATGCTTTTTTTTTGAGTTTTTTGCTGTGCCCCAACCAGACCGGAAGCCGGGACGAATTTGCACAAAAAATATCCATAACAGTTATGGGAGCACCGTGATCAAATTCAAGCCTTTGTGGCACGTATCCAATTTTAGGATTAAAAATTTTCTCTCCTTTTGAATTGAAAAAAAGTATTTCTCCGCCCGAATTATTTTTGCTTAGTATAGACTTTAAAAGAGTGGTTTTTCCTGCTCCGTTTTTGCCTATCAAAGCCAGAGTTTCTCCATGATTTGCGGTTAAATTTACATTTTCCAGTATTGTGTGCCCGCCTTTTTTAACATATAAATTTTTTATGTGAACACTGCACTGACATTTGTCCATTCTAAGCACACCTCATTATTCACTGAAAGCTATTTTCAAAATTTCCAAATTTTTCTCCATTATATTTATGTATGCATTTTTGTCGTTTGCTCCCGTGACGCATGGGTCGAGAGTATAAATTTGTACGCCCGTTTCTTTCGATATAGTTTTGGCGGCACTATCGACATACTGCGGCTCGGTGAAAATTGCTTTTATGTTATTTTGTCTTACTTTATCTACTGTGTCTAAAATTTCTTTTGCCGAAGGTTCTTCACCGGGTTCGTGGTTGATAACGCCGACTATATTAATATCAAATTCCTTGGCAAAATAGGGGAAAGCGTTATGAAATGTAATTATATTTTTGATTTCAAATTTCTTAAGTTCGTTTTCCATCTTAATTTTCAAATCGCGTATTTTATTTGTATAAGCATCTGCATTTTGTTGATATTTTTCCGCATTTTTCGGGTCTATGGATTTTATGCCTTCAGTAATGTTGCTGATTTGCGTTATGTAATTTTCGAGCGAAAGCCATATATGAGGATTTTTTCTTCCGTGATGATGGTGACAACAACAATCATTTTCTTCGTGGTTATCGTGATTGCACTCTTCGTGCATAAGTGATATCCCCACACTTGAATCGATAATTTTAATTTCCTGATTTTCTTCGGTGATCTTATCTAAAAAATTTTCCATTCCGGCGCCGTTTATTATAAAAGCGGAAGATTTTTCGATATTTCTTATATCTTTTGATTGGAGCTGAAAATCGTGCAGACATCCGCTATGATTTTCAGACATTTTTTTAATTTCGACTCCTTCGACTCCGTCTGCTATATTCATTGCTATCACATGCACCGGGTAGCATGAGGTTACAAAATTTATGTTATTTTCTTTTTTTTCACATCCCGTCAGCGCAAACAGCGATATGGACGATAAAATCGAAGTTACAAATTTTTTAATTAAATTCACATTATCAAATCCTCTGATTAATTAATTTTTTATTTACTACACAGTAATATAATCTTTCATATTTTTGAATAATTTTTCTCCTATGCCTTTGATGTTCATAATTTCTTCGATATTTTTAAATTCTCCGTAAGTTTCACGGTACGAAACGATTCTGTTTGCAATTTTTTCGCCGACTCCCGGAATTCCCTCAATGAGCTCTTCGCGTTTTGCCGTATTTAAATTCACTTTACCGTTAGTTTTTTCCAAATTGGTTTTTGAATTTTCAAAATGTATATCTCCGCTGTTATAAATTTCAGCGGGAACTTCCGGAATAAAAAAGGCGTTATAAATGAACATGGAACCAAATACAAATGCGGCAAAAACAAGTATTATTTTTTCTGCCGGTATTTTTCTTTCCGATTTAGTTTCCATGTTCATCTACCTCTAATAAAAATATTCTTTCAAATATTCTGCTATTTTTTCGTTGTTCTGATTGCTTACTACTATTGCTTGCTTTTTCGGTAATTTATATTTAGTGCCTGCTCTTTTTGCCAATACCACAGCGCCTTTAAACAAATTTTTTGGTATGTCTTTATTTATTATTATATCTCCGCGATTAAAACATGCATTTTCAAAACTGCTTCCTTCGGTAATAGTGCCATCAATTTCGAATTTGCCGCAAAATATAGTTCCGAGTTTTTCGAGTGAAACTAAGTTACAAGCATTTCTTTCTATTTTACATTCTCCGGTAAACAGAACATCACAGTAAAATATTCTGTCTTCGAACGCTCTGGATTTTACTGTTGCATCTTTAAAAACCAACGTGCAGTTGTGTTTGGCTTTTTTGATTTTTTCTACTTCTCTAAAAATATCATCCATTCTTTCTTTTGTTACTTCGCCCGTTATATTTATTTTACGATTTTGATGTTTATATTTATAACACGCATATCCGCCGATTCCGATGATGCAAACAGATGCTGATATAGGTATGGAAAATTTTTTAAATATTTCTAAAGCATGCCTATAGTTGCCGTTTTTCTTTTCGGAATCAGCGGCAGAAATATTTAATGTAAGGGACTGCATCAGAATAATTAAACTTAGTGCCGGTGAGATATGTTTTTTCATTTTTTGTTCTCCATATTCTGTATTGTTCGAACTTAATTGTATCATACTAACGCTTTTGTCACAATCCTGAAATATATTGAGAGAGCGTGGAGATCTTGCAACCGTGGCGCAAAAAATTTTAAAATACTATCTAAAAATATATTTTTGATCTAAGTACTTTTGGCAGTTAGCGATTTTAGACTGCACAAAACAAAATTTTTTTATCAGTTGTGACATTGGTTTATCGATTTTCTATAAGTTCTGAGTTTTCTGATATTTTACCATTTACTTTTTTTTAACTATATCATAATAATATTTTTTTGTCAACGTTTTGATTATAACTTGGTTTAAAAAATTTTTTGACGGTATTTTTTTGTTGATGCACAGATTGTAATGATAATTAGAATTACTATTAAGAGCAATAAAATAATTTCGAAGCCATGATTCAGACTTCGAAATTTGATTTAGATTTTAAAGTATTATGCAAACAAGACCATTACAACCTTCATTAATAATACGTTCGATAGTTTCCTTAATTTTCACTCTGGCGTCGGTAGGCATGCGGTAGAGTTTGTTGTGTAGTCCTTCGTTCACGAGTTCGTGCAGAGATTTACCGAATATATTCGATTCCCAAATTTTAGTGGGATTTTCCTCAAATTCTTTCAGCAGATACATTACAAGTTCTTCGGACTGTTGTTCGGAACCTACTATTGGTGTGACTTCGGTTTGTATTTGTGTTTTCATCATGTGCACGGATGGGGCTGAGGCACGCAGTCTGATGCCGTATTTTCCGTTTTGCTTTATTATTTCGGGTTCATCGAGTTTCAGTTCCTGCATGGTGGGCATAACGATTCCATATCCGGATTCTTCTACTTCTTCGTAAGCAGCGGCGATTTTTCCGTATTTTTCTTTTAGTCTTGTAAGTTCCATCATTGAGTCCATCATTTCACATTCGTTGGCAATATTTATTCCTGTTTTTTCACTCAAAACTCTAAAGAATAAATCAGGATTCAAAGAAACTTTGATAGTTGCGGAACCTGTTCCGAGGTCGACAGATACAATTTCTGAGCTACTCACAAACTCGCAATCGGACAGACCGTTAGATAAAATTTCTATTTCGTTTATTTTGGATATATTTTGTGCAAAATTTTTAATACACCCATAAATAGAGCTGCGAAGTTTGTGCGTTGGCTCGAGTGAAGATATCCAAGCAGGCATATCGATTTTGATTTCTCGAACGGGAAACTCAAAGAGTATTTCGGCCAAAATACGTTTAATTTCATTTTCGGTGAGTTCTGTACAGTTAACGGGAATCACAGGTACGCCATACTTTTTTGCAAGTGAATTCGCGAGAGATATTGTTTCGGGATCATTTTTGTCTATGCTGTTAAGCAGGATGATAAAAGGTTTGTTTATTTTTTTGAGTTCACTGACAGTTTTTTCTTCTGCTTCTTCATATTCCGCGCGGTTTATGTCGCTTATGGTGCCGTCGGTAGTTACTAAAATACCGATAGTAGAGTGGTCTGTAATAACTTTTTTGGTGCCTATTTCCGCAGCCATACCAAACGGGACTTCTTCTTTGAACCAAGGAGTCATGACCATTCTTGGATTATCGTTTTCTATGTAGCCGAGTGCACTGGGAACGATATATCCAACGCAATCGACCATCCGAGCGTTGAATTTGGCAGAGTCACCGATTTTTACTTCAACAGCATTTTCGGGTATAAATTTTGGCTCAGTAGTCATAATTGTTTTGCCGGCGGATGATTGAGGCAATTCATCTACTGCTCGGCTTTTGATATCGGGGTCGGAAATATTGGGTATAACCAGAGTGTCCATAAATTTTTTAATAAATGTAGATTTACCTGTTCTGACGGGTCCGACTACACCGATATATATATCACCATTTGTTCTTTGTGCCATATCTTGATAAACATTACGTTCTTCCACTTTTTTTCCTCCAAAGATATCATAATTGTGGTTTTAGAAATAAATAATTATTATTTTGCTGGTACCAGTATCATTTGAGATTCTTCCAAGACATCCGAGGAAAGATTATTTTCCTCTTTTATAGAGTTGACCGATGATCGATATTTTCGAGCGATATCCCAAACAGACTCATTTTGATTTGCGAAATATACCGTAACCGAAGGAGGTTGATAATTTTGCAAAGAAGAAGATTCATCGGCCTCCACATCGGTAACCATATTGATTTTTTGCGTTGTGTATGCGGTGATGTTGGCTGTCAAATTTACGGAGAAGTTGATTTTATTTCCGTTTTGAGATATTAATTTGATTTCAGCAGGAATTATTTCTGTTTCAAATTTAATATTTTGACCATCTAATGTCTGTGATAAATTTTTTTCAAAATCGACTGTCCGTTCGGAATAAAAGGGGACGTCATCGGAATCAATACCCAATATATCCAGCTTTAGAGTGCCTTTTATGGAAATATGTTCATCAGACAGAGATGTTTTTACGCTTGATACCGAAGGAGTAATATTTATAATTTCTTTAATATTTACGCTTGGTATTTCGGTGGATTCTTGGATATTTAAAGTTTCGGTAAAATTTTTTAAAATTTGCTGCGTAATGAGTGGTGAGTAAGTGTTTTGAGTTTCATACTTCCGAGAATATACATCGGTTACGGCGTTTATTTCCTTCGGGCAGAAAGCAAATACGGTTGCCGCACACTTAATGCTTACGGATATCAAATTTCGATTATTTTCGGAATCGTTGGGAATTTGAATTTTATGTTCGAGAATTTCAATTTTTGTAATGCACTCACATTCATCGGAAACTCCCATAACGTCTACGATTTGGCTTATGGGTATACGATATTCCGATTTCTCGGTAGTACCCGAATCCATATCTGATATGTAAAGTATTTTGGCAACCAAATTACCTTTAACAACTACTTTATTTTGCATTATTTTAGGTTCATCGCCTAAAAATATCACTTCAGAATTTATAATCATTTCGGGAGAAGGTTTATTTTCGTTTATTTCCAGAGTTTCGTTTATTGAAAATTGTTGCTGACCCATACCGAGTAAATTACTGGTTGAAATTTTAGAAATTTTTTGTTCTATATCTTGACCATTTACTGAAGATGAGATATCTGTATCGTGTTTTTCGAACACTTTTGCACATAACGAGAGTGCACCATGCAAATCTATTTTTCTGGGACTTACAGCACGACAATTAATATATTCAGTTTTCACAGAAGTAAAAGCGAAGGCATTTTCGGGAGTATCTTTCATGTCGAGAGAAGTGGAGAACATAGCGGAATTTTCACAGCAGTGTATTTGTGCAGACGAAGAATCGGTATAAATTATTTTAATTTCGGCATTTCCCTCTATGGCTATTTGACCGCCTGCGATATTACGGGAATTGATATGAGGTTTTACGCTGCATTTAAGTATTTTTTGGATATCGGGGCAATAGTCGGGCAAGGTAAAATCTATGTCAAGCGGAACTTCTTTGCAGCTGTCAAAAGCGATATTTAGTGTAGACAAATTTTCTTTACTGACGTCATAATTCATTTTAAGACTCTCCTTGTATGTATGTTGATATTAATTTTTATGTTGCCGAATATGCTTTTATTACAGGTTTATGAAGTTAATTTTTTGCGCACTGCTTACCTTGAGTATCCACGAAGTAATTTTCTTTCATGATTATTTCAGAAATAGGTACGATTTGATAACCTTCAGCTTTAATTTCGTCTATAATTTTAGGCAGAGCTTCCGGAGTATTTTTAGCACCGTTATGCATCAATATGATTGATCCGGGTTTGATTTTGGATTTAATTCTTTTGACCATTTCATCAGCGGAAGGATCTTTCCAATCCAAGCTGTCAACATCCCACTGAATGCAGTGCATACCAAGTTCATTTGTAGCCTCTACCACGTCATTATTGTAGTCGCCGTAGGGTGGGCGAAACAGGGTAGGACGCGGTGCACCGGCCAGTTCGATTTTTTTGTTGCAATCATCAATTTGAGCTGTAATTTTAGATTTTTCAAGTTTTGGAAGATGCGGATGAGTATCGGAATGATTTCCCACATCATGACCCGCATCGGCAATTTGTTTAACGGATTCCGGATATTTTTCTGCCCAAAAGCCCACCAAAAAGAAAGTGGCTTTAACACTTTTGTTTTTGAGGATATCCAGCAGAATCGGAGTTTGTTCATTGCCCCAAGCGGCGTCAAAAGAAATGCTCACAACCTTATCGTTTTTGTCCACGCAATAGATAGGCAATTTTCGTTCTTTTGCTCGTAAGGCATTCATAGGGGATAAAGTCAGAGCCAGCGATGCAATACCGGTAATGAGAGCTCCGGCGATAATCATCAGACGTTTACGATTAATAATAAAAACTTTCATATTAAAATTCCTCCTTGCACAATTTATATGCAAAGAGGAATATAAATATTAATAGTGTTAGCAATTTTTGGGTTAACGGGCTCCTGGCGGTAGATCGGGCGAGTCTACGTCGTCGAGCCATCGTCCTATAAGTCCTGTGTGGCGAGGTTGGTATGAGTCATTGGTTTGTTGGTATGAGTCATTGGTTTGTTGGGGTGAGTCATTGGTTTGTTGGGGTGAGGTTTGGTTGTGCTTCGTAGCGTAGTAGATGCCTGCACCGACCGCTGCTCCTCCCAGGGCGCCCGCTACTAGTGAACCCCCTAACCGCAGAGCTATCTTAGCACCCCTACTCAGTCCGCCGGCAACAGCTTCCATTTCGTTCGGGTCTATTGCCTGGAGTGCTTTTTCGAGATCTGCTCTTTTTTGTTCAATACTTGCCATGTTCAACGTCTCCTTTACAATAAATGTTAATACTAATTTCGAGATTACTATTGCATTATAACTATTTGCGGGGGGGCAAGATTTTTTATTGCAAATTATCTAAAATTTTGATTAATTTTTAATTATAAAATATTAACATAAAAAATTATATTTATATATTTATTTTGTGATTTATAAAATATTTTTTGATTAAAATTCCTCCTTGCACAATATATATGCAAAGAGGAATATAAGCCGATAATTCTAATAAGTTGTGTTTTTTCTCGTGGTCAGAGCTTATTATATAAGTTTGGTTTGTCTTGGTTTCACTCACTATTGGAGATATTGGCGGTATTTTATATATCAGATTTCCCTTCGTCTTGTTCTCTTTGGAACATGTATTCAGCGTAGCTGAGGGCATCGTCGTCATCACTTATTAACGCTTCTGTTTCTGCCAAATGACCCTTACCATTGCCGCTAGACATATTACCAAAATTCTCACTTAGTCCACCACTATTTGATTTACTGTTATTCAAATAGTTAAAAGGTCCTTTTCCTGTCTTCCATCCGACAAGAGCAGCTATACCGACTCCTGCACTTGCTGCTGCCGCGGCGCTTACTACCCCTATGCCGACATATTTTAGTACCTTTTTCGCTTTTGAGCTAAGCGGTTTTCCTGCCGCAAGGTCATTAAGATCCTTCTCAGATAATTCTTGGGCTATTTTTTCAATTTGCTTTTCATCCATTTTAGACTTCCCCTTTACAATAAATGTTAATCTCAGTTTGGAGATTACTATTGCATTATAACCATTTGCGGGGGGTGGGGTCAAGATTTTTTATTGCAAATTATCTAAAATTTTGATTAATTTTTAATTATAAAATATTAACATAAAAATTTATATTTTATATGTTTGTTTTATGGTTTATAAAACATTTTTTGATTAAAGTTCCTCCTTGCACAATATACATGTAAAGAGGAATATAAATATTAATAGTGTTATCCATTTTTGGGTTTACGGGGTCGTGGCGGTAGTGGTGGTGCGTTATCGTCGGGGGTCCATGGGTGTGCAGATGGTGTGTGGTTGTGTTTCGTAGCGTAGTAGATGCCTGCACCGGCCGCTGCTCCTCCCAGGGCGCCCGCTACTAGTGAACCCCCTAACCGCAGAGCTATCTTAGCACCCCTACTCAGTCCGCCGGCAACAGCTTCCATTTCGGTCGGGTTTAGTGCTTCGAGCGCTCTTTCGAGATCGTCTCCTTTTTTCTTGAGATCTTTTCCTTTTTCCTCGAGATTTCCGTTTTCTTGTTTGAAATCTTCCATATTCAACGTCTCCTTTACAATAAATGTTAATCCTAATTTCGAGATTACTATCGCATTATAATTATTTATAAAAAATATATCAAGCGTTTTTGTTACAAATTGCCTAAAATTTTGATTAATTTTTAATTATAAAATATTAACACAAAAATTTATATTTATATATTTATTTTATGATTTATAAAATGTTTTTCTAATTCTGAAACAATTATTGGAGTTACAGAAAGCAGTATCACCATAATCCACTGTGTAAAATTTAAAGGCGTTGTTTTAAATAACGTTATGAGTTTTGGATCGGTTGCAACTATTACTTGCATAAATATACAAAGAACTGTGGAATATATAAGTTTCATATTTCCGAATATTCCTGTTTTTATGAGCGACTTTTTACTTCGTACATTAAATGCATGTATAACTTGACTTATTCCGAGGGTTAAGAAAGCCATAGTGCGTCCAATGACTGGATTTAGCGGATTTATGTCGTAAAATACTTTTCCTATGCTGTAGGAAAGTATTCCGATTGCTGCGATAAATGTACCCTCAATAAAAATATTGTATCCCATACCTCCTGAAAACAAACTTTTTTTTGAATTTTCGGGAGACTTTTTCATTACATTTTTTGAAATAGGTTCACATCCAAGAGCAAGTGCCGGGAAAGAATCTGTGACGAGATTTAGCCAAAGCAAATGGATAGCGAGCAGTGGGGAAGGAATACCAATTAAAAAAGCCAAAAGAACTACCATCACTTCGCTTATGTTTGTAGAAAGCAAAAAGTGAATTGTTTTTTTGATATTATCATATATTCCGCGGCCTTGACGAACCGCTTCTACGACTGCAGTAAAATTATCATCTGCCAAAATTAAATCAGATGCAGATTTTGCGGCATCTGTACCCGATTTACCCATAGCGCATCCGACATCCGCAATTTTAAGAGCAGGCGCGTCATTTACGCCGTCACCTGTCATTGCAACAACTTCGCCGTTTGATTGTAATGCTTTCACTATTCTCACTTTATGTTTAGGCGATACTCTTGCAAATATGCAACAAGTTCTTACTGCTTCTTTTAAATTCTTATCGTTAAGTTTTTCGATTTCGTTTCCCGTAATGGCGCCATTTGAATTAATACCGATGCTTTTTGCAATAGCCTTGGCGGTTTCTGAGTGGTCGCCCGTAATCATTATGGTGCGGATACCGGCATTTCTGCACTCTTGTATGGCTTGCTTAACTTCGGGCCTGGGCGGATCCATAACGCCTATGGCTGCACAAAAAATCAAATTTTTTTCCGCGTCGTTTTGAATATTAAAATTTTCTTTTTGAATTTCTTTGTATGCCACGGCGATGACTCTGAGTGCTTTAGATGCCATATTTTTTACCGAACTTTGTATATTTTTTCTTACTATATCATCAATTGATTTGACTTCACCGTTTTCACCTATATAATGCGTGCATATTTTAAGTAATAGATCGGGCGCTCCTTTGGTAATCACTTTGTATGTATGACTATTATTATCGTGTACGGTTGTCATTAATTTGCGAGCCGAATCAAAGGGAATTTCGGATATTCTTTTAAATTTGTCATTTAATTTAGAGGTAGTTATGCCGATTTTGACGGCATGACTGAGTAGAGCGGTTTCTGTCGGTTCGCCGACAGCAGTGATTTTTCCGTTTATTTTTGAGATTGTAGAATTATTGCAAAGAGCACACATCGAAAAAATTTCTTTAATTTTTGAAATTGAAATTGTTTCATTTTTGCAAGCGGTTTTTATCTCAGTGACAGTCATTTTATTGGCGGTGAGGGTACCTGTTTTGTCCGAGCATATAACACTTGCATGCCCGAGCGTTTCTACGGCGTGGAGTTTTCTTACAATAGTTTTTTCCCGCGCCATTTTTCGTACTCCGCCCGCAAGAACAATTGTGACTACGGCCGGCAATCCTTCAGGTATTGCGGCAACGGCAAGACTTATGGAAATCATAAGCATTTCGAATATATCGGAATTTTGCATAATCCCCAAAAAGAATATAATAATGCTTATTATCATAATACATATACCGAGTTTTTTGCCCGTATCGGCAAGTTTTTTTTGAAGTGGAGTGAGTGCCTTTTTTTCACTCCCGACCATTGAAGCTATTTCGCCCATTTCAGTGTTCATGCCCGTAGCAACCACAATAGCTTTGGCGTTACCGCGAGTTATTATGCTGCCTGCAAAAATCATATTCTCTTTTTCGCCATGCACGGAAGTATTTTTTTCATAATCTTTTGAAGATTTATCAACAGAAAAAGCTTCTCCCGTCATAGCTGATTCCTCGACGGCCAAATTCGAAGATTCAAGTACTCTTGCATCTGCGCAGACCAAATCTCCGGTATGGAGCATCAAAATATCTCCCGGCACAACGTTTTTGGAAGATATTCTTTTGAGTTTC
>CALWJB010000049.1 GCA_944380895.1 uncultured Clostridia bacterium
AAATGTTGAAAATTTATGTCATACATATAATTTGAATGAAATGCCGAAAAACGTCTTAAACAAAGTAAGTTTTGAACTGAAAAATAATGAAATATTGGGAATTTTAGGCACTTCAGGATCAGGAAAATCTACGCTGGTTCAAATTTTATCGGGACTTATAAAACCATGCCGAGGTAAAATATTACTTGATCAAAAAAATATTTTTGATATAAAAAATTTATTTTTGAAAATTAGTATTGTTTTACAAAATCCTGAAATACAATTGTTTTCCGATACAGTCTATGATTGTATCGCTTTTGGACTTAGAAATGCAAAATATGACGATAATAAAATAGAAAAAATCGTAAATATAATCTCGAATATGTTCAATTTTGATAATAAAATTTTAAAAAATTCTCCTCTTTCTCTTTCAGGCGGAATCAAGCGCAAGTGCGCAATTGCAAGTGCAGTGGCTTTGGGCCCGGATATTCTTATTTTGGACGAACCTACCGCGGGATTGGATTATTTTGAAAAACTTAATTTGTTAAAATTTGCTAAAAATTATAAAAATATTCGAAATTGCTCCGTGATAATTATTTCGCATGAAGTAGACGTAATTTTTGAAATTGCCGATAAAATTATGATCTTAAAAAATGGAGAAAATATAGCTTTTGATACTCCAAAAAATATATTATCAAATTACAAAAATTTGGAAGAATTGGGAATATGTAATCCTCAAATTGTAGAAATATTAAAATTAGTAAATGTTCATAAAAAATATGTTAATGACAATATCGCAAGCATCGATGAAGCAACTAAAGAAATCGTTTCCAAACTTAAAAATATGAGGGGAAAAATCATTGATAAATAATGTGGTGTTCGGACAATATTTACCGCGAAAATCATTTATACACAGGCTCAGTCCAATAGTAAAAATAATATGCTTACTAATTTTAACTTTTACAGTGTTTTATGCAAGCACCGTCTTTGCATTATTACTGCTGCTTTTTCTAAATTTATTTCTTGTTTGTTGTTCGAAAATAAATTTTAAAAATTATGCAAAAGTAAATAAATTTATAATTTATGTTTCGGTTTTTATATCTATTTCACTTTTTTTGATTAATTATTTCAGTAATCCTATGAATTTTAACAGTAAAATTTTTTGGAGAAGTTTCAATATATCGTCTGTTGCTTTTTTTAGATTAGTTTTACTGGCGATTTCAAATTCGGTTTTTTTATTTACAACTTCCATAAGTGAAATATCTCAATCGCTCGAATGTATATTATATCCGCTTAATTTTTTTGGATTAAATCCACGAAAGTTTTCGCTTGCAACATCTATGTCCATAAAATTTGTACCAACAATATTACGAGAAATACATAAAATTATTATTGCACAAAAATCTAGAGGTACCAACTTTAAAGAAAAAAATATGTTTAAAAAAATTAAAAATTATTCAAAAATTGCCATCCCCTTAATCATAAACATCTTAAAAAAAACCGATGCATTGGCATGCTCCATGATTTCAAGAGGATATAGTTTGGAAGATTCCAGAACACAATTTAAAAAAATTACTATAAAAAAGTGTGATATAATATCATTATTCTTATTCTTTACAATAATTTGTGGAGTTATTTTATGCAACAATTTAATAACGATAAATCCAAATCTGATTTGCGAAATATTGCACTAAAACTTTCTTATGTGGGCACTAATTATCACGGATGGCAAGTTCAAAAAAATGCAGTGACCGTTCAGGAAATTTTTCAAAAAGCACTTTACAAAATTCTGAAAGAAAATGTGGACATAAAAGGTTGCAGCCGCACAGATACAGGCGTTCATGCAAATATGTATGTTGTCAATTTTAGGACGGGCTCTCGTATGAATTGTGAAAATTTCATCTTTGCTATAAATCGTCACCTCCCGGGCGATGTTTGCGTATATGAATGCTCAGAAAAAGATGCAAATTTCCACGCCAGATATTCCTGCAAAGGCAAAGAATATATCTACAAAGTTTGGAATGATAAAATTCGAAATCCTTTTTTGGATGGACGAGCACTGCATTATTGGTATCCGCTAAAGGTCGACCTTATGAATGAAGCAGCAAAAAACTTTGTGGGTAAACACGATTTTACCGCGTTTGCAACCTTAGATAGTCGCAAACAGGAAAATATGGAGCGTACGGTGGAATATTTTAAGATTGAAAAAGAAAATAATTTTGTGAATTTTATAGTAAGAGCCGATGGATTTCTTTATAATATGGTCAGAATTATGGTAGGTACACTTCTCAGAGTATCTCAAGGAAAAATAAAATCCGGCGATATTCCTAAAATCATAGATTCTAAAAACAGAAGTTTTGCAGGACCAACCGCTCCTCCTCACGGCCTCTACTTAAATCGCATATTTTACTGATTGGCAGGTATATTGAATTGAAAAATATTAAAAATACAAACTTTTTTAAAGGCATAGAAAATATATCAAAAAATATAAGTATTCAAATAGACTCAAATCCAAAACTCAGAAGTACTCTTTCTGAATTAAAAAGAATATCACTTATTTTAATTTCAGTTTTTTTTGTTTTGACGCTTTGGGCAAACAGAATTAATCTTTATCCCGAAAATATCCTGCTTTGGACTGAAAGTTTCGTCAAAAGCTTATCTATAAAAAACAATTTTCCGGTTCAAATTCAAGGAGAAAAAATAATGACTGAAAATTTGCAGCTAAACAGCGGTTATATCGTAGCGCTAAGTGACAGCTTTTTTAATGTTTTGTCTAAAAAAGGAAAATTAATTCAAAGTGAAAAACATAATTTTAGCAATCCAAATATAAAGTCAGCCGGTCTTAGACATATAATTTTCGATCGTGGAGGGAAAAATTTTAAAATATCGAGCAATACAAGAACTCTCTATACTTCCGAAACCGAGCAAAATATTTTAACCGCATCTATTGCAAATGACGGCACTTATGCTGTTGTAACGCAGTCTCCCAGATATCTGGCTGAGCTATATGTCTATGGTATAAATAATTCACTGAGATTTAAAATCTCATTTTCGGATTATTATATAACTAATATAGAAATAAATTCTTCGAGCAGCGAAATCGCACTCTCGGGAATATCTGCCTACAATGGTGATATCATTTCAAATATATATATCGTCGACAACGCTTCAAAAACCATAAAATCGCAGTTCGAACTTCCTGATAATATGGTAACGGATATAAAATATTTTGCAAATGGCAATGTTGTTGCCATCGGTGACAAATACTCGGCGTTTATCAGTCCAAAAACAAAATCTGTGACTAAAAAAGATTATGAAAATAAAATTTTGAAATTTTATGATTTCGATAAGTCAAACACACTTTGCGTGTGTATTTCTTCATCGATCAATGAATCATCCAGAGATACCATAATAAAGCTCAATGATCAGGCAGAGGAAATTTTAAAAATTCAAACCGATCAGAGTTTTAACGATGTGATTCTAAAAGGCGAAAAAATTATTGGAGTTACCAAAAATAAAATTTTTTCCTATAATATGTGGGGATCCTGCGAAGGATACATGGATACGCATAAATTCTATAAAAAAATTTTGCCTTCCGAAAATGGCAAAATATATGCACTAAATTCTTGTGAAATTTCTCAAATAAAACTTTTAGGATTTAAATCAAATTGAGTTTATTTCGATATAAATTCTAAATATATTAATTGAAATTTGTCAGATATTATATATAATGTGTTAATATAAACATGATAGTAAATTTCGAGGTGATTATATGGATTTTTATAAAATTGAACAAGATTTCTCTAAACATGACAACATTGACGGTTACAGCGGTGATTCGGTTATTATCATTACTCCGGAAGAGTTTCGTGAGATGACGAAAACTCAAGCATTTTATAAATCTTTGGCCCCTCACTACCAAAACGCACAGTGTTGCCGCGCCGTTGTACATAAGAATTGTCTCTCGGGAACATTTTCCGTACTCAGCAAAGATAAGAAGGTCGAACGCAAAACTTTTGGTTTTATTTTGGACGCTAAACATATTATGTTTGTTGACAACAGTACAATCGTTAGTTCATGTATTAAAAAAATATCAAAAGACAAGTTCCATAGTGGAATGAAAGTCGGCAGATTTTTGTATGAATTTTTGGAAACACTCATCGGAAATGATCTCAGATATCTGGAAGAAATGAGCGACAGACTTATAAAGATGGAATCAGGAGTATCAAGAGGGCAAACAGACAATTTTACTATCCCTATGGCTGCATTCCGAAGAGAAGTGCTTATGTTTTACAGATACTATACTCAGCTTATAGATGTCGGAACAGAACTGCAGGAAAATGAAAATGGGTATTTTTCGGATGGGGATATAAAATTATTTCGTAAATTCACTGTTCGTGCAACTCAGCTCCAGGACGAAACAAAATATTTACGTGAATATTCAAATCAAATTCGAGATGCTTTCAGAAATCAAATTGAAATGAAACAAAATAGAAATATGAATCTTCTTACTGTCGTCACCACTGTATTTACGCCCGCAATGATTTTTACGGCCTGGTACGGAATGAACTTTGAATTCATTCCCGAACTCGAACATCCTTATGCATATCCCATATTTATAATCGCTAATATTTTAATTATTTTTTGGATAGCGTTTTATCTTAAAAGAAAAAAATTTTGGTAAAAGCAAATACTGGGCAAAAAATATTTAAATTAAAAGTCTAATAAAATACTACGAAAGCCCTATCCATAAGAACATAAGACTGCCGGTAGTTTTAATATAGCCTTTGATGTGCTAAAGTCCAAAAGGAGATTATTTGTCACGCAAGAGACAAATAATCTCATATACTAACCGACCCTTCAATTTTTCCAGAGTTATTTAACATTTTAATATCCCTCTCTGAGATGTTTTGCTAATAAAAATGAAAAATAAAACAAGAATATTTATTCTAAAATTTGATGATTTTCATAAATCTTGCGAATAATTCAAAAAAACGCTTGACCTCCGCTCGTTTTGAGCGGTTTTTTTGTATGCGTGCATCTTTTGACGATCTTTTTAAATTTAATTTTTAAAAATATCAACGCAATAATTGCGTTTGTGCGGTTCTTCATCAATACGTCTTTATTATGATAAAAAATTATTAATTTTTAATAAATATTTTGAAAATAGCTTGACTTTTTAAATATTAAGTGTGTATATATAATTGTGAAATATAATAAATTTTAAGGAGAAGGTGACTATGAATAAATTTGAAAAACAAGTGTTTAATTCACTCAGCGAGGAAGAACAAGGGAAAATAGCCGGAGGCGGAGACGTAGGTCCGGACGACGACCTCACTTCCGAGCAGTGTGATAAGCTTAGGAATGCAGCAGCAAACGCAATAAAACCAGAAGTCACAGATCTTTTATTGCAGAAACCTATGCTTATGTACGGTCTTCCAATACCGGGGAGCCCACATTGGCGGTCGAAAAAGCGATCATTACAGCCGCACAATCCGGTCACTCCCGAAGAAACACAGCAAAGTACTACCGACCCTAATACAACTGATACATCATAGTGCCGAACTCAAAATTTTAGTTTTCTAAGCAAAAAGTTTATCATGCATTTTTACTCTACATTAAATCAAAAAATTATATAAAGGAGAAGATGACTATGAATAAATTTGAAAAACAAGTGTTTAATTCGCTCAGCGAGGAAGAACAAGAAAAAATAGCCGGAGGTGGAAACATAAGTCCGGGCGACGATCTCACTAAAGAACAGTGTGGTAAGCTCAAAAATGCAGCAATTATATCAAATATATCAAAACACCCTGAATTTATTCATAATGCCTTGATTGCGTACGGTGGCCCAATGCCAGTAATTCTACCACATTGTCCGACGAAGCCCACAAAGCCATTACAACCGCTAAATCCGGTCACTCCGGAAGAAACACAGCAAAGCACTACTGCCCCTAATACAACCGAAAAATCATAGTGCCGAGCTCAAAATTTTAAATTTCTAATCAAAAAGATTTATCATGCGTTTTCACTCAACACTAAATTAAAAACTTTAATAAATTTCACAAACGAAGTCCCGTCCTTGTTTTTATTGGTCGGGACTAATTTTTTTAGGTGTTATTCCCTCGATAATCTCTCTAAATTTGGCCTCTACTCGCTTCTCTTAAATTAATAAATATTTTTAACTTTATTCTATTCACTACATTCGGCATCCAATTTGCAGCCGCCACACCCGCAATAAAGTCTTTTCTCTTTATTTCGGTTAATTTGACTTCTCTCCAACAATAAATATTTCTCACGTGAAACCGCTGAGCTAGATAATTTTTGTCCCAAACGGCATAAGCGCAAGTTTTGAAAATTTGATAACTTGAATTCCTATCGGAATACCGACAATCGTAACGCACCAAAAGCATCCTATCAATAACGACCACAACGCCAGATTAAATCCAAAAAAAATTAACCACAAAACATTAAACAGAAATGAAACCGTACCGTCTCCATAAACCACTTCTCTGCCAAACGGAAAAAGCATTAAATTGGCAAATTTGAAACACTGCATACCAAAAGGTATACCAAATACAGTAACGCACAATATAACACCAACAAGCGCCCAAAGGAGTGAAAGAATCAGTCCACCGAATATTATCCATAATATGTTACTAATTATTTTCATATTAAAAATCATCCTGAATTTTATTAAAATATTTTATATATTCCCCACTATCGTGAAATAAATTTTAGCCAAAAAAATAACTGTCCATGTTCGTGAGCAGTCAATCTTCGTCAAGAATTAAAGATAGTGGCTGCGGAAGAAGGATTCGAACCCTCACATACAGAGTCAGAGTCTGCTGTGCTACCGTTACACCATTCCGCAGTATCTATGGTATCTATTTTACCAAACTAAATTATGTATGTCAAGAACTTTTATTTTGGTAATAA
>CALWJB010000050.1 GCA_944380895.1 uncultured Clostridia bacterium
AACTATTTGCGTAGAATTCACGATAAGTTTCTTCATGATACCGTAAAGCATTGGTTAAAAAAGTCCGGAAAAGATAGTAAATTGTGCGAACTGCTTTTAGAACACGGCCTTCGCTTTGATGGTAGTACGGAAATAGAATACACGGGTTCCAGCGTAATAGTGGAAAACTATCGGCATTATTTGTTGACGGGAAAAAGTGTTGACTCGATTGAAGATTTAATAATAGACCATTGGTTTTATTTTTTTCACCGTTACGATCCGGATTTTAAAAGAGAAAAACTTGAAGAGGAAATGGAACGATGGAAATATCGAAGGGATCACCCTGAGGAACCACGCATACAGCAAGTACGAAGTAACTCGTGGTGGTGTGCAATAATGTAACAAGATAGACATATCTACGCTTGTTTATAATTTGTTTTAAAACTAAAATAGGGAAACTATTACTTAATAGGGGGCGGTATATATGTTTGGAATACTATCAGCATTTTTATGGATACAAAAGTATAATGTATTCGATGCGAGACCTATAAATTCAGTTATTCAAGCACGAAATGTAGGTGAAAATATAGCACGAATGGTTTTTCCACAAGTAGACTATGAAGGATATGAGGTGACTTCTAAGTTTGACTCGTTTTCTAATAGCTATATAGTCGCGTTTGGACATCCACATATTGAATCAGTCGACTCAGAAACGGGGCTAATTCGGAGCATTTGCGAAATGGGTGGTGGTGGTCCTGAAATTCACCTTGATAAGCATACAGGTAAAATAGTGTCTTGGGGTTTACAAAAATAAGATTTGTATATGTAATTTATAAAGTGTATTTTAGAATTTAAGAGACCGAGTGTTGCACTTGGTCTCTATTTGTATTCAACTTTATTCCTAAAATTCAAATTAAAATGCCTGTTTGACACCCCAGATTAATAGAATTTTTAATTGCTCCTCGCATCAGCATTGTTGCTGTCGAATACTGCATTTACTATGAAATTCGTAAAAGGACTGGAAAACCCGGAAAGTTTTATCAGCATGATTATGCTAAGTATGAACGCCATTATAAACATTCCAAATAAGATAGGGTCTTTGCGGATAAGGGCAGATGCTTCGGCTGTTTCCTTCACAAACGGGTATATCTTAATTAAAAACTTCCTCCAAAATTTCATATTTAATTATCTCCACTGACATTAGTCGTTGATTTTTCGTCCGAACCTAAAGCAAATCCATATACAAACATTTTGTAGCAAAATTCTTGAGTTAAGCGAAAATATAAACAATCAAGATCCCATAAGTCACGATAGTCATCCGTATCACAGTTCTTATTGCCGGTGTATTCTTCCGCCATCTTACGTCTTAAATCATAGATTTGATCGTTGATTTTATTGATTTCTCCACCTGCTTCAAACTCATAAGGAATGCCCATGTTTTTTTCCGGGTCATCGGAGTATTTACCGTCTCGACATATTCCCAATACCTTGTAAAATATTTTACTTATCATTTCTTCGTTTTTTATTATCATTGTACTCTCTCCCGTTTTTATTTATCATTCAGTAACAACTTCAATACATACGTAACATTATTTTTCTTTTTTTCGTCCATAATTCTGCCGTTTAAAATTACGTTATTACTACTGCTTAAATATTTGATTAAATTTTTCAATACTGTATCTGCATTAAGAATCCTATTTTCAGAAAGGATATCAAATACAGATATTTTCAATGTGTCACAGAGTTTTTTAAGCATGTCGTAATTAGGCGTTCTTCTTCCCTGTTCGTACATACCTATCGATGATGGTGAAACGTCAAGCATATCTGCCAATTCGGCTTGCGATATTCCTAATTTTCTTCTGGCAGATTTTATTGTTCTTTTAAAGTTTTTATTCATAATTCCTCTTTTAAAAAATGGTTTACCTATAATACCAAAAGTATCACTCATAGCCTACAATTTCAAGCAGAATAAACTACCCTATAATTTGTCATTACTAAATATGGAGTGATTTGCATGAATACCATAGGTGCCATAAAAGTAAGAATAAAGCGGTTGTGTTTTGAAAACGATATTACGCTCAATAAGCTCGCAAATCTATGTGGTGTATCGCCGTCATCGATAAAAAATATAATGTACGGAAAGAGTTGTAACCCAAAAATACTTACAATAAAGATGATTTGCGATGGCTTAAACATTACTTTAGCTGATTTTTTTAACACAAAAGAGTTTAACAGTCTTGAGCAAGAACTCAAATAGTAATTATCCTGTGTATTAGAACTTTTGTGTCCAAAAAATAAGTAAAGATTATAAAATGATGTTAATGTTTTTTCGGGAGCTTACGAGTTATTTCGTGACTCCTATTTTGATTATAATAAATTCACTACTAAAAATCAATATACTATATCAATAAATCAATGTATCATCTCGTTTAATATTTATGCCTCATCGTGTGAAAATTAATTACAGAGGTGATAATATGATTGAATTCAATAAAGAATTAATGGGAGCAAAAATAAAAACGGCAAGAAAAGAAAAGGGCTACACACAGGAGTGTCTATCAGAGCTTGTCGGGATTAGTAATAGAACGCTTAATCTAATGGAAAAAGGCAAATCGGGAATGAAAATAGAAACTTTAATCAAGTTTTGCAATGCTTTAGATGTTAGTCCAAATTATATTCTTTCGTATAAATTAAACTCTAAAGATAAAGAGATTTCATTAAGTCAATTTACTTCAGAGCAGCAAAAGATTATAAAGGAATTTTTATATACCTTCGAGCAATTGTCGGAGACTATCTATAAAAACGAATAGTATTGAAAATAAGTTTTCTTGTTGAAAGCTTATTTTTTGCTTTTATAGAAGTTTGTATTTACTATAAACTTTGATTTGCATACCAATTTCATAAACATCAAAAAACATATTAACGTATTTTTTGTAATAGCTAAATTTAATAGGGCGAAGGTGTCTAATACACACATTTTGTGTAGCTTAACTATTTATTATATACACATTATACAATGGAGTATTTTGTAAAGATAAAAAAATTATATTTAAGGTAGAAATTTGACTATTTATTGTGTTAAGCTATTGTTTTTTATTCTTTTATATGGTAGGATTAGCGACAAAATACAAGAAAGGGTGATCGAAATGAAATGTTAGATTATAAACGTATTTTTAGTATCCATCTATAAAGAGGTGATGCGTGGGAAATTATTATATTCAATTAAATTTTAGTAATGAATGGGGTGTAATGTAATCAGTGAGTTCTTGTAGTGTAGAAAGGGATAAGTTCAGCACTAAAATAGGGTTTATTTTAACGTGTATAGGCTCTGCGGTTGGAATGGGAAATATATGGCTCTTTCCATATCGGCTCGGTCAATACGGAGGTGCTGCGTTTTTAATACCATATACCATTTTTATGGTTTTACTCGGTTGTTCGGGTGTTGTCGGAGAAATGGCGTTTGGGCGAGCTATGCGAACAGGTCCGCTCGGTGCGTTCCAAAAAGCACTAAAGATGAGAAAGATCAAACATGGTCATTCTCTTGGGGCAATCCCGCTTATCGGTTGCTTGTTGATCGGTATAGGGTATTCCGTGGTTGTTGGTTGGATAATAAAGTTTATAATGGGAAGTATAACCGGTTCGGTATTAAAAAGCGATTCGGTTGCTTATTTTGAAGGTGTCGCAGGCAATTTTTCCAGTATTCCGTGGCATATGATAGCATTGGTTCTGACCTTTGTGGTGATGATAATCGGTGTTTCAAGCGGAATTGAGAAGCTGAACAAAATTGTTATGCCCGCCTTTTTTATTATGTTTTTATTGTTAGCCATATTTATGTTTTTCGTGCCGGGTTCATTCGAAGGATATATTTACCTGTTTAAACCCGATTGGACTTGTTTGTTTAATCCAAAAACATGGATCAGCGCACTCGGACAAGCATTTTTCTCGCTTTCTCTTGCAGGGTCGGGAACTATTATCTATGGAAGTTATCTAAGCGAAAAAGAAGATGTAATGTCATGTGCAAAAAATGTAGTAATATTTAGTTATATTTCTTCAATTTTGGCTGCACTTGTTATAATTCCTTCTGTTTTTGCGTTCGGTCTTGAAAAAGAATTGCAATCCGGACCACCGCTCATGTTTATAACCATGCCTACCATATTTAAAGCACTGCCTATGGGAGGATTAATTGCAACGTTGTTTTTTGTGGCTGTATTATTTGCTGCCGTAACCTCTCTCATAAACTTATTCGAGGTGCCTGTTGAATTATTACAGACACAGTTTAAGTTTTCGAGAAACAAAGCAGTTTTGATTATAGCTACTATTGCCGTGGCGGTTGGTTTATTTATAGAAAATGCTGAAATAGTAGGAATTTGGATGGACGTTTTATCAGTTTATGTCGTCCCGCTTGGCGCACTTCTCGCAGGTATTATGTTCTTTTGGGTATGCGGAAAGAAATTTGCAAGAGAACAAGTAGAACTTGGGCGAGATAGAAAAATCGGTCAGTGGTTTGAACCAATGACACGTTACGTGTTTATAGGATTAATTTTAACTGTTTATATTTTGAACATAGTTTTTTAGTATTTAATTTTTTAGAATTAGGAGATTTTTAGTTATGCAATTTGAGACTATTTTAATTTTAGGTTCCGGTCAGATCGGGAAGGAAGTGATTAGGAGACTTTTAGCTTATAAACCCAAAACAGTTATAGTACATAATCTAAGAAAACAAGAAACAGATGCGAGTGTAGAGTATCTTGAAAAGTTTAATAAAGGCACCTCGTTTATTAAATCATATGGTGATGCTTTTATGCCATATAATTTGAATAAGTGCGACACAACAGCAGAAAAGTTGGCTCATAAAGACGAATTATTGGAATTCTTTTATTCTGATTTGAGTGAAGATGTTCTTAAACAATCTACACTTTATAATCTTGTTTCTATTTATAAACCGGATGCGATTATCGATGCTATGAACTCAGGCACTACGCTTGGATCTCATTTCGATCCCGATGCAATTAGGCAAGCAGTATCACAGACGGACAGACTTGGCATTACATTTGTTACCCACCTTTTAAACGATTTCGCACCCAAAGCAATAAACTTTGTACTTTCGTTAAAGCTGGCAATGGAAGATTTTAAAGTAAAAAAATTCCTGAAAGTATCAACGACCGGTCTTGGCGGAATGGGTATGAATATGCCTTACACACACGGCGATACACCAAAATCCTCGTTATCTTATGCGCTCATGGGTAAAATATCAGCTTCGGGTACACTTCATCAGTTGTTGTGGCGCTTGGCAAGTGATGTGGATTTGGATATTAGTTTGATAATCCCATCAACCTACGTTGGTTATGACAGTGCGATGTTCGAGCCTATCGAAACCGACATGGGGCTTATCAAAAAATTTGATAAATTTGAAAATAAAGAGCTTAAATTAGGAGAAAAGTTATCTTATGCTGCAGGCGATATATCAGATGAATATTTAACGTTCCCTGTTGTCAGAGCAGGAGAAAACCATGTATATTCTCTCTATGAATTGGACGCTCTTACGGCAATCGGGCAAATGGAAGCTATAACAAAAGAAGAAGTAGCCAACGCGGTAATAGAAGATTTATTTGGAAAACGTAGAAGAAATATGCTTTACGAAATGGATAAAGCTTCTCTCGGACCGACATACGCAGGGCACGCAATGGCAGAACATTCTAAAGACGAATTAAAAACATTAATGGAAGCAAATCATGTTAACAGTATTGCCACGGGCAACTTGGGAGCTACAACCGCTAAATACCTATATGAGTTATACTTGATAAAAACTGTATGCCCGACTGTGGACGTGTTAAGAAATACATCTGTAAGTGATATTTATAGTTCTATTTGTGAATATTTGAAAGAAAACAATAGTGATATTGTTACTGAAATGGTTTCTTTGGGATTACCTGTTGTTACAAGCAGTAACAATGTTTACATTGGTAAATACACATTATACCCAAGCTCTAAAGACGATCAAGTAGTTACAGACGAAAATCTTGAAACGTGGATTCGTACTGCATGGGTAGATATTCGTGAGACATCAATCGAGAAATGGCGAGATATAATAATTCAGTCATATGAAGATGCTTCTAAGTTTTCTTCCGATGTTACGATGAAACTCAACAGAGATATTAACGCTATTACTAATGATTACAATATCGGGCAGATACTGGCATATCATCTTAATATGCACGAAAAAGGCAGAAAACGTTCGGAAGTATAATTTTTAATTTTAAAGAGATAGGCGTGTGAATTTTGAAAGAATTATCTATAGTTTCCAATCAATTATTCTTATTTTCATTTCTTTATATGGTGGGTATTTTATCGGCAAAGCTCAAAATAATAAGATCTTCTGATCTGGATAGCTTGGCTAAGTTTATCGTTAATGTAACTATGCCGCTTATGTTATTTACAACTATAACTAACGGTCCTAAAATCAATGCACTAAAAGATATTACGCCTATCTTTCTCTGGTATCCGATTGTAATCGGATTATTGTTTTTGGTTAGTGGCTTGGTAATAAAGATTTTTAAAATAAAAGATGAACATAAAAATCTGTTTAGAGCCACATTTGTGTTTGGAAACACCGGTTTTATCGGCATACCCTTAATTTTATCATTATTTCCGCAATCAGGCATAATCTATGTTTCGGGGTGTATGATTATAGATCAGCTTTTACTTTGGACTATTGGTGTATGGCTTACAAAACCTGTTAAATTTGATAAAAGACAAGGCTTTTTCCAAGAGTTTAAGAATATAATCAATTCTTCGGTAGTTTCAATTTTTTTGGCGGTAATATGCTTAATGTTAGGCTTCAGCCTTCCAAACCTTTTGAACCAAGCTTTTTCACAAGTGGGAAATCTTACTACCGCTTTGGCTCTTATTTATGTAGGAGGTTTGTTTTTCTTTACAGATAAAAAGAGCATGTTTAAAAATATTGACGCATATTTGATTGTTATAATCAAAATGCTTATTGTACCTATACTATTGTTTTTAATATGCAAACAAGCGGGGGCTTTTACGGATCAGATTAAAGTGATTCTCGTCCTTTTGACTTTGCCGAGCATGTCTTCTCTTGTTATATTTGCAAAAATGAACAATTCTGATAGTAGATATACTTTGGCGAATATTACTTTATCTACTATTTTAAGTTTACTCACAATTCCGGTATTGATATTTTTATTTAATTAAAAATCATAAATTCTTAGGGGGAATCAAATAATGAAAAAGATTATATTAACAGGTGATAGACCTACAGGTAAATTGCATCTTGGGCATTATATCGGCTCACTGAAGAATCGTGTTAAAATGCAAGATGACTACAAACAATATGTTTTAATTGCTGATATGCAAGCTCTAACCGATAATGCCAATAAAGCCCGTGATATAAAATCCAGTGTAATCGAGCTGATACTTGATTATCTGTCGATAGGTATAGACCCAAACAAAACCAGTATTTGTATACAATCTCAAATCCCCGCTCTTGCAGAACTTACCATGTTTTATATGAATTTGGTTTGTCTTGGAAGATTGGAACGCAATCCTACCGTAAAAAACGAGATCAAACAAAAGAATTTTGCGGGAGATATTCCGGTAGGATTCCTAGCTTATCCTGTAAGTCAAGCTGCGGATATAACCGCATTCGGGGCAAATTATGTGCCCGCAGGAGAAGATCAAAAACCGATGATTGAGCAAACCTGTGAAATTGTAAGACGGTTTAATAATTACTACGGAGATGTGTTGGTCGAACCGGAAATTATTTTATCCAAAACCCCACGCTTAATCGGTATAGATGGAAAAGCTAAAATGAGTAAATCTCTTGGTAATACAATCTATTTATCGGATGAACCTGATGAAATCGAAAAGAAAGTTATGAGTATGTATACAGATCCGAATCACTTAAAGGTGAGCGATCCCGGAAATACTGAAAATAATCCGGTCTTTATTTACCTTGACGCATTCAGCCCCGATAAAGAAAAGGTGGATTCGATGAAAGCTCATTATGAACGTGGAGGGCTTGGTGATATAGCGGTGAAAAAGTATTTGAACGAAGTCTTACAAAATTTATTGGAGCCTATCCGCCTAAGAAGAAAAGAATTGGCAAAGGATATCAATGCACTTTACGCAATAGTGCGTGAAGGCACTTCTGAAGCAAGAGAAGTTACCGCTGCAACTTTAAAAAAAGTAAAAGAAGCAATGAATTTGGATTTCTAAAACATTATGTAACATTTTATTGTAGGTGTCGCTCCAAACAGTTATATTAATTCTATTTTGGGGTGTATATCGATGATAAGATCAACTCCCAAAAAATATGAGAGGTATTTTTAATATGACTAATAGTATCAAAAAAATTCTTAGCATATGTTCTTTAGCTTTTATATTTTCTAATTTTATGGTTAGTGCGAATGGCGACAAGCCCTACTCGCTTTTAAGAGAAGCGGTTGAAGTATCTGAAAACAGTGATGAACTAAAGGATAATATCAAAACCGCATTGGATAAATTATTCAAGCTAAAAATGAATAAGTATCTTTCTTCTCTTGATCTAAACGAAAAGGATTTACAAAAGCTCAAAGATGTAGTTTTAGAGTGTTTAAGTTTTTACGAGAAAAACGCAGAATTGAGAACTCACCATTTTGGTTATCCCGCAAATATGTGCGAAAAATCAATACTTTTTGATATTTTAAAATCTATAGAAAAAGATGGTTTTTTGGCTAATAACTGCGGAGATGTTAACGAAGTGGGTAATTATCAAATGGACTCCAAAAAAATCGAAAGAGATATTTTAAGATTATTTGCCGAAAAATTCGGTATAGAAGATAATTACTGGGGATATATAACTTCCGGCGGTTCGGAAAGTAACCAATGGGGTATCAACGAAGCGTTTACCGAAAATCCTGATGGGATACTATATTTTTGCGAATCGGCGCATTACAGCATATATAAGTATTCCGAACATTACAACAGACGAATAATACCACAAATGTCTGACACCGATGAATCGATCGACTGCGATGCTTTATTTAAGCAAATAGAAAAAGATTACACGGAAACTCATTCCCCCGCAAACTTGGTTTTAACTTGGGGAACCACAAAATATGGGTCTTGTGATGATGTTAAAAAGATAACCGATTATTTGATATCAAAAAATATACCCTATTATGTGCATGTTGACGCAGCTTTATTCGGCGGCATACCTAACAACCAGTTGGATGCGCCTATCATATCAAACATCAAGGAACTCAATATAAATTCTATATCTACAAGCTTGCATAAGTACATAGGGGTTCCGAATGTAAAAAGCGTACTTTTGAGTAGGAAATGTGCCTTCGGGAAGCACGTAGACTATATTGGACAAACCGATAGTACTACTTCGGGTTCCCGTGATATAATGCCGTTTTCCACAAGGCAACAAGTTGTAGATATTTTACAAAACTCCGACCCGGAAGATTACAGAAAAAATATTGATTTCTTTACGAAGTGTTTGCGTGAACAAAATGTTGAATTTATACGAAATGGAAATTCAAACATTTTTGTAGTGGACGCACCAAACGATGAAATCTGTAAAAAATATCAACTTTCTTGTTTCAAAGATAAACCTGGAAAACAAAAAGCACACATAATAATATTCCCATATCAAGATCAAGAAATAATAAAAGAATTAGCTAATGATTTACACAAGACAATTTAAGGAGAATAAGCATAATGATTAAAAAAATACTTTCAGTTACATTTTCATTCACACTATTAATGGGGAATTTGCCATTAGTTAATGCGACCCCACCAAAACCCGATCCTGACGCACAAGCAGCATCATCGTCATCTTCATCAGTATCACCAACAAGTGATTTTCAGATTACGCCGTGGAAAGTTGAAGGAGCAGTCGATTATGATGCCGTATTGGAAAAATTCGGTGTTGAACCTTTAACCAGTGATTTGATGTATAGGTGGGAATCACTTATGAGGAGAGCCGGCAAAACAATAGGACTGCACCCGTGGATTAAGCGTGGCATTTTTTTCTCACACAGACATTTTAATGATATTCTCGATGCCTATGAAAAGTATTTGGACGAGAAAGAGAGGAACCCCGAAGCCGTATGTCCGATATTTATTTACACCGGAAGAGGACCGAGTTCAGATGCCATGCACTTGGGACATTTGATACCATTTATGTTCACAAAATATCTACAAGACGCTTTTGATTGTAATGTAGTAATTCAGATGTCCGATGATGAAAAGTTTTACTTCAAAGATATGAAGTTTAAGACAGTGTATGATTTAGGTAAGAAAAACGCAAGAGATATTATAGCAGTTGGGTTTGACCCAAAAAAGACGTTTATATTTTCAAACCACGATTATAGGCTTTCTTGCAGGGAATACGAGGAATTGGTAACTGAAATGAGAAAATGTGTAACGTTTCATACCTTGCAAAAAATTTTTGGCTTTGATGATCAAGCAACTCCGGGAATGATTGATTGGCCCGTATACCAATGTGCAGCAGCATTTTATCAAGCTTACCCGCATCTTTTCAAAAAACCTGCATTATGTTTGGTAGCTTATGCAATAGATCAAGATCCATATTTCAGATTATCTTCTCAAATATCAGATACTATGAATAAAAGAATACGCAGAAAATCTGTATCATTACCTGTTGAACGTACTTTTAGCCCATGCTCGATTATAGGAAAATTTATCCCTCCTTTGACATTCAATAAAAGGGATGCTGATGCGGGCAGAAGTACAGGAAAAATGAGTTCAAGCGTTTCGGCCGAATCAACTATATTTTTGACCGATACACCCGAACAGATTAGGAAAAAAGTAAATAAATATGCTTTTTCCGGCTCCAGAGGAGACGGTACACTTGAGTCACACAGACGTCTTGGCGGCGATGTTGCAGTTGATGTAGCGTGCCAATATTTGAATTTCTTTGAAACAGATGATGAAAGGTTACATCAAATTTATCAGGATTTTAATGATGGAAAGCTTACTTGTGGTGAAACTAAAAAACTATTAGCTGACAGATTAATTGAGATTGTAAGCGAACATCAAAAGAGGCTTTCGGAAATTACTGAATCAACGATAGATGAATTCTATGCAACCGAAAAGTCAAAAGGCGAATAGCGTTTTCAATACAACAAATTTGAGAATAGCTAAGTTTTTTCTGTACTAACGCGAACATAAAATATAAAAACCTCACAGAAAAAGAATATACTGTGAGGTTTTTATACTAAAATGGGTATAGTTTGGTTATACTAATTTCTATAATTTTGGGCCACGATTGAATCAAAAGTACTACTTCATTTTATATCTTCCGCAGGTACAAGCAAATACTCAAACTTTTTGTTTTTATATTTTTCCTCATATATATTTACAAATTCGCAATATTTTAACGCAGCTTTTTCTTAGCTTTTACATCCTCATCGTTGATTGTTTTGTAGCTTTTTACTTCAATTATGTAAATAGTATCGTCAGTCTCCACTACAAAATCGTGGTTATGTCGAGTACCTTCTCGCCATATAACTCGCCATATAATATTAAACTGTTTATTTGCAGGGCGCAACCATTTCAAAACTTTAGGATCTTTTTCTAAAACAATAGCGAGTATTTGCTCAGGGGCACTATCAAATTTATATTCCGTATGACAAGCTTTATTATAATAATCAAAAACCTTATCTTTTATTTCGTATCCCGCAACGCTTGCATTATATTCCGAAATCTCATCTTCCTTATATTTGGAATATCCGTGAGAAAGTATCTTTGACGATGCCTTCCTGATTTCTATTGCATATTCCGGTGTAGCTACTTCTGAATTGATCGACATTTGGTTATATATCTTTCTTGCAATATCCTTTTTGTAATAAAGAATTACCTTATTAAAATCATTTTCACTTCTTACCTGTTTTAAATACCTGATAGCTTGACTAATAAGCTTATAAATAAGTCCCTCATTATCTTCATAATCAATGTAGGGATTGTTATTTAAAATTTCATAGAAAATGAGATTTTCAGGGCTTTCCGGCAAATTAATATTTCCATCAACTTGGAGTGTGGAACTCTTGTTTTTTCCGAGAGTTTCAATAATAATATCGTCTGGTACATCCGATACATAAAGGGAAGATGTGTTTAAATCAATATTTTTAAATATTAATTTTGGGGTTTATTTAGGATATACAATAACGTCAGGTATATCAATAGATGATTTTATTTTTTGCTCACATAAAGGCGATACCGCTTGACTTATTTTTGCTGCTATCATTTCTGAGCTGTAAAAAATTTTTTCAGTATCTAATTTTAACTTTTCATTTGCTTTTTCAGTTGTGATTTTTTGAATTTCAGGTTTTGCTAAATCACGAGATGTAACTATAACTTTGTTTTCTTCAACTTGAGGCACCAAGACACTTTCATTACTGTTAGGATTTTCGGTTTTTAAGGTTCCAATTTCTAAATCTAAGCGTTTGTTTAAAACATCATTTATAGCTTCGCCAACCACATTCGCAACAGCTGTATCTTGCTTAAGCTTTTTGATTTTTTGTTCGTTTCTTGCATATTTTAGTTTTTTCTCTTTTTGCCTTATATCATTATCAAAAAGCGTTTCGGAACGTGAAATTTCTTTTTCATTTTCGAAGTTATCATTATCATCGACTAAGATGATATTTTCACGCTTGATAATCGAGATTTCTTCGTTGGCTGCTTCTAATATTTCATTGAAATTATCATGAGACACAATCATCAGCCGGTCAACCGCATCGTTGCCCGTCCTTTTGCCGTAAGGGAGTCTGAGACCACGCCCGATGTTCTGTTCACGCAAAGTCATAGACACTGCTGTCCTCAGCGGTATTATCGTGTAAAGATTATTTACGTCCCAACCTTCTTTAAGCATATTTACGTGAATTACTATTTCTATTTTGTTATCAGGGCTTTCTAAAGACACCAACTTTTGAATATTATCCTCTTTTTCTTCACCTGATTTGGTTTGAATGTACTTCTATTACTTTGTCTTTGTAGTATTCATCGAAAAAATCGTCCGAAAGTATATAATCTTTAACTTCGTTTGCGTGATTTGTATCTTTGCAAACTACAAGTACAAAGGGTTTAACAAGTTTTTCGTTTTCGTTTTGAGCATACAATTCCAATTCGGTTTTTGTGTTTCTGTGGATGCGGATTCCATCCTTTAGTTTAATTCTGTCCAATTCGTCAGGTGAATATTTTTTCGGATCAAAATTTGATCTCGTAGCCACCGCAGGTTCTTTGACATATCCTTGAGCAATAGCTTTTGCGAGAGAGTATTCATATACGACATTTCTAAATTTGACTGTTTTATTTCCTTTTTCTACTTGCGGTGTTGCA
>CALWJB010000051.1 GCA_944380895.1 uncultured Clostridia bacterium
AACAAAAACAGACGAAACAAAAACAGACGAAACAAAAACAGACGAAACAAAAACAGACGAAACAAAAACAGACGAAACAAAACAGCAGTAGTAAATGCATCATAAATGGCTTAGCATTAAAAGAGCAACCGCGCAAAGTGGCTGCTCTTGTTTTGTTAAGTTAAAAATTTTAGGTTGTTGTGCCAACTCAGGGTTTATTTTGTTGTATATATTCTCTTAAATATTCCAATTTTATGAGCAAAAAGGTCTACTTGTAAAAATAATCAACAATATCGATTAAAAAAACGCCTTAACATAAACAAAATAATTCCCTTGTGTTCCTCGTTTGAATATCCAAACATCTCTGAAAGCGATACTTGCGCATCTAGTCTCTCAGCTTCCGATCTATGCTTTTGAGTTTCAATATTCCTGAGTTTGATATATAATAGCAAAAGAGATATAATATAGACTTCCAACCATAAAAATTACAGTCAGTTCCAGAATATAAAGCCCGGCAAAACAACTTCTTGAAGCACTTATAATATTGTCCCACGTGTTGCGCATTTTAAATTTTTATCTTATATATCAATGTTGAATTCAAATTTATCTTTTTCTTTAACGTTGCTGACAAGATATAGAAAAAACACAAACAATAATGTCCATACTCAAGCGCTTAAAATGACCATGTGAAAAAATTTCTGTAAATTTAGAACTTCTATGATAAATGACAAAGCTTAAGAGTAGTTGAGAGCTCTTGAGCTATTAATTGTTTAATAACAAAAATAATCTATTGTGTCAAGATTTTATTGCCATTTTAATACCGTTGTCTTTAGTTCTTGAAAGCTTAGCTTTGTTGCCATTGCCATATTCAATCGAAAGTTTTTCAATTTTGTGTTCATCAAAGAAGTTTACTACTTTACTTTCTACGAATCCTGCCTACTTTTGAGGACTTGTATTCTTTTTAGGTTTTTCCTTTGTTCAAACTGGAAATAAAGAAAAAAAAGGAATATATTTTTCCCGAAGAGATGATAGATAAATATTCTATTCAAGAAAAGGTGAAATGCAGTACTCGATAGGCGGTTGAACAACTGTGTTTTAGAACTTTTGTGTTAGCTAGAAAATATTTTCCATAATAAACTAAAAGGAGAAGTATTATCAAAAAACATCATGAATTAAAAATGATTCTCAACAGCATGTATAGCTAGCGAGAATCATCACGATATAAAATATTATTATCATCTTATAAGAAATACCCGGCGTTAGTTGTTAAGCTTTCTAACAACGAACAAAGAAAAAACGGTACTACAGCCCTAATTTTCTAAGTAAACTAGTAGCGGATTTTATATCCCGGGATAATTGAGGATCGTCTCTTACGATAGGATCGTCAATTTTGGGTAAAGAGATCATTTTGAGGGGGCGGTCAGACAGGTGACCGTTTCGTGCTGCAAACTTAGACAATTCTCGGTTAAACGTTCCAACTTCGTCTGATATTCGCGTTACTTGGGAGTCTCTTATACTAACGGAGTGGCCGACTGAAGTTACTGCCGAGAAAGAAGAGTTAGATATAGTGTATAAGCATTTTATTGCGGTGCAAACGTAGTAATATTTGTTGCCATCATCACGATCTTTTTCTTTGATGTGTTTCACGCAGTCCTGAACTATATCCAATAGTCCGCTAGAGGCGTCTCGGAAGATTTCCATTTTATCCTCTAATATTTTTTTACTTTCGCGAGGAGCATGAGCAGAATCACGTAGGTGACCCCGCGTTAAACTTACAACTGGTACTGCCCCCTTAAGTGCCACCAGACATAATTTCTCCAACTCGGCTGCAATTTTTGAATAATCAATCTTAGGCATATAAATCATCCTCTCAATAAATTTTTCGCCCACATATTAGTGGAACATATGTATAGTAACATACTTTTTTAAATTTGTCAACGCTTTTTTGCATTATATTTATAATTTTTATTGCAAATAAGTTTATATTATCAACGCTTTTGCTAAAAACACATATATGCTATATTTTTTAAGTTTTGCTTTGTGTGTAGCCGAATCATAATGATTTCTTGCGAATCGGTCAAGTTGATAAACCAAAATGCTTTCAAATTTACGTCTAACACTATCATAAATCATATGCTGAAATTCAAAACGATTTTCTGCTTCTTTTCCTAAAATTGATCTGTCGATATATTCGGAAATGGCGTTATAGCCTTTTTGTTTTGCGTATTCATAGCAAACTTTGAGATGACCTTCGATTGATTGTCTATTTTGAGAGTGAAAGCTAAATCTAGCATAAATTACAACGTTCGTTAATTAGTTTTCTCCTTTTTCTTCGTACAAGATTTGAAATAAAGCGTTTTTCAAGCGATCGTTCATTGAAGATTTAGGGCCAAAACACATATTGATAAATTCCTTTAGATTTTCATTTTGTTTTGCAGCCGTTGTTATTTCCTTTTCGAGTTTCTCATCGGATATTTTTTCAAAATTAAGGTAGCAAACAATATCTTTTATCTTTTTTGCAAATCCTATTAAATTATACTGTGAAAGTACTGCGCCTGCTGAATATACTAAGGATAATAAAGCGTACCAAAAGCCTAATTTAGATACAATGTAGTTTTAGGTGTAACGATTTGCAATACGAGGGGGATGCAAATTTTTTCTTTAAAATCAGTACATTATATTTTTAAAATTAATGTAAATTTTGTGCAACAAAAAGCCCTTATGCAACAAGAGCAATAAAAAACGTGATAAATATAAATACTCTCTTCCAGAAATTTTAAGATATGCTCAAACTTCAACTACTATAAATAGATATTGTCATGCAATCGAAGAAAATAAAAATTATACAAAAAAGTAATTTATATTTTCTCTTCTGTCGACAATTATAGTAGTCAAAATCTATTTTTTAAGAAATAAATGGAAGTAGTTAAAGAAAAATGATACTCAAGTTCAACGGGAACACAAAAATTTTTCAAAATACGGTGCCTTCCACAAATGGCGGGGGGGTATTAAGCCATTTATAAGGAATCTAGTACAAAAAAAAGACTTGATTTTTCAAGTCACATACCGTGTGTAATCACTAGGATATTGATACAAACGCACGGATAATTTCAATTTTTCAAAACCGTGCGAAAGTATGAAACCTTATTTTTGAAATTGCGTTTTTTGTCGTAGAAAATCATTTGATGTCTAATCCCTCAAAAACGAGTTCCACTTTTCCACTCCTATTTCCACTTTAGTGGAAATTTCCGATTTCGTCAAGTGGAATTAAAAAAATAGGGTCTACCAAACAGTAGACCCCATACCAATAACATCTTCTACCAACATAAATATTACGCTTGGTTTTTGAATTGAAATTCTTTCTCTCCGTTCTCATGAATTATAACCTTTTCTACCATCATATACCAAAGTCTATCATCAAATTCCTGTATGACTCCATCAACGTTTTTCAAATTATCAATAAACACTGTCATTTTATCTTTCCTAACTTTTAATTCTTGCTTCTTCATTTCAAGTGCTGACAATTCATTTTTTATCTTTTTATATTTTTCGGTATAAGAATTATATTTTTTATTGTATTCCTCTTGGTCGATGGCTTTTCGTGAATTCTCATATATCAACCGCCTCGTCAAGCCAACAACCACATCCAGTTCGTCTTGAAGTTGCGTTATTTGATTTTCTAAATTCTGAGTATTTGCGAGACTTAAAATGATATCTTCGCAATCCTTTATAACTTCCTCCTTGTTTTTGACAAGGTTATTAAATGCTTTTATAAATGACGACTTTATCTGTTCTTCGTTTAAGTGTGGAGTTCTGCATTTTTCTTTGTTCTTAAACTTGCGATTGCATTGCCATACAACTCTCCTATATTTATCATTTGAATGCCACACTTTTGCCCCATAAAAGCTACCGCACTCCCCACAAACCATCTTACTCGAAAAAAAGCTTGTGCAACTATAATTAAACCTCTCTTGCGCTCTTTTTTTAATCTCTTCCTGAACCAAATCATAAACTTCGGGAGAAACAATCGCTTCATGACTATTTCTTACATAATATTGCGGAATTTCTCCTTCGTTTTTCTTTGTCTTTTTCGTAAGAAAATCCACCGTATAGCACTTTTGAAGCAGAGCATCACCTTTGTATTTTTCGTTGGTTAAGATGCTTCTTACCGTAGTTATAGACCATTTTGTTTTTCCGCCCGGAGTGGGTATGTTTTTGGTTGTCAGGTATTTTGAAATTGTAGATATCGTTTTTCCTTCAAGAAACATCCTATATATCAGCCTTACAATTTTAGCCTCTTTTTCTATAAGTTTCGGGGAACCGTTTTCGCCTTTTTCGTATCCTAAAAAATGCTTATATGGCATACTTACTTTTCCATCAGCGAACCTCTTACGTTGACCCCACGTTACGTTTTCGCTTATTGACCTTGATTCTTCCTGAGCAAGTGAACTCATAAGAGTAATTAGCAACTCTCCCTTAGAATCCAGCGTATAAATGTTTTCTTTCTCGAAGTAAACTTCTACTCCTTTTTCCTTAAGCTTTCGTATGGTGGTCAAAGTATCTACGGTATTTCTTGCAAACCTCGAAACTGATTTCGTAATTATCAAATCTATCTTTTTGTCGAGTGCGTCTTTAATCATTCTTTTAAATCCGTCTCTACGCTTTGTGTTCGTTGCACTTATGCCTTCATCGGTATAAACTTCTACAAATTCCCAGTTGCTTTTTGATTGTATATATCTCGTATAGTAATCGACTTGTGCTTCGTAACTTGAAAGTTGCTCTTCACTATCTGTCGACACCCTCGCATAAGCCGCCACCTTTCTTTTGATTGGCTCGGAATCGGAAGTATCTGTAAATAAATTAATGGTTGCCGGAATTACTCTTACTACACGTGTTGACTCCACATTTTTTCACCCTTTCTTGACGATTTATTTCATTTTTGCTTGCCATCTTCTTCATCTCTTCCGTCCAAGATTCACTCCTTGATGGATAATCCCATATTTTTATAATTTCTGTTCCGTCATTAAAGATAAACTTAAGTTCACCCTTGCATGGAACTGTTATCTTTTGAATTTTTTTACTAAATACTTCTTCGTCAAACTTCGGTATGTTTAAAACTTCGGCACTTAGATTTTCAAGTATCTCTTCGGGGATTCTGCTTGAAGAGCAATACTTTTTTCCGTAATTATCCCATGTGGAACATATCCACACCACTTTTTCGTACTTGGTACCGCTTCTGGTGGTTTTGCGTTTATAGTTTTTACCGCAAAGCTCACACTGTATTTTCTTTGTAAACGGATATGTTTTTTGCTTACCGCATATTTTGTATTTCTTAGCTCTACGCACAATCTCATTTTGCACTTCTTGAAACGTATCTGAATCAATAATCGCCTCATGGTTACCTTCTACATAGTACATCGGCAATTCACCCTTGTTCATGCGTTGTTTCTTACTAATATGATCAGCAACAAAACTTTTTTGCAGAAGCAAGTCCCCGGCGTATTTTTCGTTCCGAAGAACTCGTTTTATAGTGTTACCCTGCCATATACCCCCGGTTTTGGTAGATATCCCTCTTTCACGAAGCTGACGAGCAATAGCGTTTATTCCCATACCATTTAAATAATAATCAAAAATTGTTTTTATTATATTCGCTTCGTTGGGGATGATTTTTATTTTATTGTTTTCAAGCTCATACCCATGCATTGTAAAACTGGTTGTAATCCCTTGTTTGAACTTATCTCTGATTCGCCGCTTGCAGTTTTCACTAACCGACAAACTCTCTTCCTGTGCAAAAGAAGAGATGAGGGTGATTACCATCTCACCCTCCTCCGACAAACTATGAATATTCTCTTCTTCAAAATACACATCTATCCCCAGCTCCTTAAGACTTCTGACTGTTTCAAGTATAATCAGAGTATTTCTCGCAAACCTAGACACGGATTTCGTTATCACCATATCGATTTTGCCTTGTTTACAGTCCTCCAAAAGCCTTTGAAATTCAGGCCTTTCGCCTTTGGTCCCCGTCCGGGCTTCGTCCGCATAAACTCCGATATACTGCCAGTTCGGATTATTTTGAATCAGCTCACTATAGTAGCTTATTTGAGCCGACAGGGAATGGAGCATAGAGTCCTTTCCACTTGATACTCTTGCGTATGCAGCCACTTTTTTTCTGATAGGGAGTACGTTTTGATACGAACGCACTCTCAAAATTTCTTTTTGCATTTTCTGCTCTCCTTTATAATGGTTTTTGCAGTCTACATATTACCCTTTACAAACCCCAGTATCAAGCCATTTCAACGATATAAATCGCCGAATATGGGCGAGAACTTTTTAAGAAATTTTGTATCAATTTTATCGTACTCACTTTTTGTTATAAGCCCCTGCTTAAGCATGGTTCTCATGATACTCATTCGAACCTCATATTGCATTTGCGATTCAAATTGCTCATTGGTCATAAGTTTGATTTCCTTTCCGATTTCTAAATCTATCTGCTATGTAGCACGCATGACTACAGTATTTTCGGTCTTTGTTGTCGTAGCATTTAAAATCTTTATTACAATTCTTGCATCTATTAACCTTTGTACATTCTCTATTATCCTTTGAATTTTTGTGCCACCATGTATATCGGCATACGTCCGAACAGAACTTTTTGTTACCTAACCTTTTGGTCAGAGGAGTCCCACAATATTTACATACCGAATAAAATTCTTCTGCTCTCAGTTTTTCACGTCTGAAAAAGGACTTGATTGCACCTTCGGAAATAAAGAGGGCAGAAGCCATCTCTTTATAGCTCCTGCCTTCGTTTTTAAGATTTATTAACTCTTCTTTTTGAATTTCATTCAATGCTTAACACACCTCGAAATCACATAATATTAAGCGTTTTCAAAATATCATGTATATAATTCGAGCCTCTCGAAAAAAGAATACCTGTTAAAACGCACCCGATATACGGTATTTCACTTTCTATGATGACAAGTTTTAAAAGATCGATTTTATATGCTACAGCGATAAATATTCCGAAAACGAGGCTGAGTATCATTTGATAATGCGGCTCGCCGATAACAAAAAAATTATTTATATATGTGATGATGCCCTCAAGAACTACGCATACCATCAGCATTTTTGAAACTTCTTTATTCAAAACAATTCTCCTTTACTTTTAAAAAATTGCAAAACAGAAGCACCTTAAAAACAATAAGATGCTCTTTTTAATTTCTAAATAAAAAATGTCCTCCATTGGGACACATGAACGAAATCGTTTAGAGGTGCAGGAGGCCCTAACACCAATATAATATAACTAAGTTTTAGAAAAATCAAATATTTTCAAATTAATTTTTTATCTCGGTATTTTTAATGATTGTCCGGCGTATATCATGTCGGAATTTAAAGCGTTCAAATCCTTGATTTCCTTGTATTTATATCCGCTTCCGAGATACCTCTGAGCGATTGACCACAAGGTATCACCTTTCTGAACCGTATACTCAAAATAGTTTTTATTTGCACTCGAAGGGGCAAATCCATTTAAACCTTTACTTTTCATAATGCTTGCGTAGTCCTTATATGCCACGTTCAAATCAACATTTCCGCTTATGCCGTATATATGACCTTTGTCGGATTTCTGCCAAATACCACACGCAACGTACGGGACATCTACATCCCACTGTGCGAGCCATAAATCATACTTTGACAGCAATTCATCTTTATAAAGATAATTTCTCAGCCAATTGGCATTACAGTAAAACATAGCGTAGTAGCCATTTTTCTCGATTTCTCCGCAAAAAGCCTTGACAATATCTGTACGCTGACGGTTATTGAGCTTTAA
>CALWJB010000052.1 GCA_944380895.1 uncultured Clostridia bacterium
CGTTTCCATATAGCTTTAAAATCGCCGTTTATTTTTTGAATATCTTGTGATTCCAAACGAGTATCAAAATAATCAGTATCAATGTATGGGTTCTTATTTAATACCACAGGTACGTGTTCGGTTAGAACAACATCTTTCATGCGAAAAACTCTAATATCCCTTCTGTGAGGGAGTGCATATACTTTTGTACCATCAGCTTCCTCATACCAGTATTGCTCTATAATTTGTTTTTTGGTTTTCTTTGGGAAAAGTTTTTGCATGAGCCTTAAAAGTAGTGATTGAACCAAACAATCAATGTGCCTAAAAGCATCCATTGAATCTTCTATTCTGTGGTAACTCGCCCAGCCCTGAAGCTTTGAATTAATGCCTTTTATAAGTCTACGCTGCGATTGCTGTTTCCCTTTATTCAAAATATAATTGTGTAGGTTTTCTTCGAACGATTCGATAGCTCTTTCGGAAGGTGTTACACATAAAATACCATTTTTTTGCAGTAATTTCGAGATAAAAAATCAAAGCCGTTTGAAACATTTACGATCTTTGTCTTTTTTTCAGAAAGCTTAAGCCCTCTGGCAGATAGGAATTTCTCGATAACTCCTTTTATTTTAGCGGCTGATTCTTTTGTTCGAGCAGTTACGATAATATCATCCGCATAACGAATAAAATTCCCATCTGCGTAGTCGATATTTCGAGAATTTGACTGTAAATCAAAAATGGCACGCTGTAATCCATCTAATGTCATATTTGCAATAATCGGAGAAATAGACATTCCGAGCGAAATTCCATGCTCGGTCGCAAAAAGCTCCTTGCCAAAAACGAACCCCGCTTTTAAGAATTCCAGTAGTACGGTTTTGTGCATAGGTATATGTTTCATAAGCCAAGCATGACTTATAGATTCGTAACATGATTTAACATCAGCTACTAAAATCCATTCAGGCGAAGCGGGATATTTTATAGCTTCACAAATATAGTAATGTACATCAAGCGCACTTCGTCCATTCCTAAACGCAAAAGATTTTTTATCACCGCAAGCTTCAGCTATAGGATCTAATGCGTAAGCATAAAGTGTTTGCATGGCTCTATCCTTAATTGTCGGTATCCCAATATGACGGCTTTTCATTTTTTTCTTGTCTTGAATAATTACACGTCTAAATGGTTGTGCTTGATAATCACCGGCATTTAGCGACATTGCACCTTTCATTTTATCGGCATCGCTAAGCCACCTTACACCGTCAATCCCTGGTCTTTTTCCGCTTTGGTCTGTAACTTTTTTAACGGCTAACGCTCTAATTTCTGTAGAATCGGTTATCATTTTTTGAATATTGGTTACCATAGCACTATTATGCTCATATTCTGCTGTTGCTAAACGCTTTTGCAGGTTTCTAAGCATTTTTTCAGCATTATCCCAATCCATTTGTCGCCACTGAAGCGCATAATACTTTTCACCAAAATCTGAAAGTGTCGGCATATTAAAACACCTCACTATATATCCATTTCAATTTCAATGGGACAATGGTCGGAACCTTCTATGGCCGAGTGAATTGAAGCTGATTTGAGGTTATCCTTAAGATGTTCTGAAATTAAAAAATAGTCCAGTCTTGCTCCGGCATTAGCTGTGCGTTTCTGCTGAGAATACGGCCACCAAGTATATATGTTTCTATTATTAGGATATACAATCCTATATGTGTCAAGTAAGTCTATCTCCTGCAAAAGTTCACAAAAACCTACTCTATCGCTATCTGTAAACCCGTGAGTGGTTAAGCTCTTTGGTATTTTACTATCTATTTCCAAATGAGTTGCATTGAAATCTCCACAAACTATAAGTGATTTTTTGTTGCTCAAAGCACTTAAATACTCTCTAAATTTTTCTTCCCATTCAAAACGATAATCCTCCCGAACGTTCCCGCTTTGTGAAGTGGGTATGTAAACATTGATTAGATAAAAATTTGAATATTCTAAGGTTATAACTCTACCTTCCGTATCAAATTCAGGGGCATTTATGCCTAAGACCATATTCAAAGGTGTATGCTTAGTAAAAATAGCTGTACCGGAGTATCCATTTTTATCAGAAAAACAGTAATAGCTTTTGTAGTTTTCGGAGTTAAAAGTAAGGGCTGGTTCACGCAACTTAGTTTCTTGTATGCAAAAATAATCCGCTTTAGCTTTATCAAAAAACTTTTTAAAACCTTTTTTAATGCACGCATTTAAACCATTTACGTTCCATGAAATGAATTTCATAAAACCACCCCTCGCCAAAAAACTTTACTGATTAAATATAAACACATCATACATTATAGCTCAAACAGTAGCTTTTTCCGAAATACAATTATATAAATATAGAATTTGTATATGTTTTTTCTTCTTAGCGTATTTAAGAGTTCTATAGGCTCCTCCATATTTGTGAGTTATGTATGTTATAAGAAAATCCGATTTACAAATCATCCACTCATTTCGCTTGATTATCGCAAATCGTGGTGGAGTATTTTCTAAGTCCGAATAAATAGAGCCGTCATATTCAGAATATGGGTCTAAATCAGACTCACTTTTTTTACCGGGCATATACGACAAAACCAAAAATGATTTTATAAATGAATAATCGTTTTTAATTTCTTTTAAACAGACGGAACAAAGCTTGTCAAAAGATCCCCTACCTCCACAGTAAAATGTATCAACATTTTCTTTTTTAATAAGCCTTATAATTTCACTTTTCAGCTTTGGTTTAATTAAGTTCTTTTCATCTTGGGTAATGTCTGCGTGTCCTGCGAATGTGCATACTTTCATATCTTAACCTCTTTTCAGAAATATTAATTCTCAATATTGATTATAAAGAAGTAATATTTCTGATTCAATAAGTTTTAGAAATTATGATTCTATATCCGCCAAAAATGGAAATAATACTTTACCCTATTACAAAAAGGGGAGGTGCAGATATGAGCTTTGGAGAAATATTAAAAGAGTTAAGAGAAGAAAAACACATCACGCAAGAGCAACTCGGTAAAGTATTGGGCGTATCAGGTAGGCAAATAAGCAACTATGAATGCAATCATCAAATCTTTAGAGATGAAGAAAGTTTTCAAAAAATTTTTAAATTCTTTGGTGTAAGTGCAGATTACTTATTCGGTCTGTCAGATGACAAAAACTATAATAATATTTTTAAATGTTTATCCGATTACAATACCCTATCCCCAGAATTAAAAAAGGAGTTTTTAAGTTATTTAAAATACTTACTGTACAAACAAAAAATGAGTAACAATAAAAATGGTTAAGGCGGAAATATCCGCCCTTTTTTATATGTTGAATTATAAAAACAGCTTTTTGAAACTTGATTACTGCCTACCTGTATATATCTTACATGGCTATATGTACATCTGTCAATAATAGTAGATAGGTGTGAAAATTAACTATGTAAGGGGGGTAGGGCAAAATGAACGACAAAGATTTCGGTGAAATCAAAATCACAATAGGCGAATTTTTGAAGAAAAAAGGTATAAGTAAGAATAAACTTATGAATAAAGCGGAAATGCAAAGGACTCAGCTTAATAATTATTGCAACCAAAAAATTCAAAGATTGGATATGTCCATTATTTCCAAGATATGTTATGTATTAGAATGCGACATCGGTGATATTCTTAAATATTGCCCACCTAATGAAGATAACGAGAAAAAACCAAACGACAGATAATTGAGGCGGAATTTCTCCGCCTTTTAATTTTTTATACTAATTTATTCGAACCATGCTACTAATTAAGTCGTAAATATAGTTGCTCCCTCTTGAAAAAAGAATTCCGGTTAAAATAGACCCCACACAAGGTATTTCGCTCTCCATACCTACAAGTTTTAGTAAATCTATTTTGTAAGCAACAGCTATGAAAATGCCAAAAATCAAACTAAGAGCCATCTGATAGTGTGGCTCACCTGAAACAAAAAAACTATTTATATATGTAATAATACCCTCAAGCAACATACAAACCATAAGTATTTTAGATATTTCTTTATTCATGATTAATCCTCTCTCATTTTGGTATTTTTAATGTCTGTCCGGCATAAATCGTGTCTGAATTTAAAGAATTTAAATTTTTAATTTCTCTATACTTATATCCACTTCCGAGATACCTTTGCGCAATAGTCCACAAGGTATCGCCTTTTTTTACTGTATAGATAAAATAATTCGGGGGTTGCGAGTCATTAGATTGGCTAAATCCATTCAAACCTTTAGATTTTATGATTTCAGGGTAGTTTTTGTAAGCGATGTCGATGTCAACATTTCCGACTATTCCATTTATAGTGCCTTTATCAGATTTTTGCCAAATGCCACATGAAACTGCCGGAGCGCCAACATTCCACTGTGCAAGCCAAAGGTCATATTTTTGAATTAGTTCGTCTTTTATAAGATAGTTATTTAACCAATGAGCGTTACAGTAAAACATAGCATAATATCCCGCTTTTTCGATTTCACCGCAAAAAGCTTTTACGATGTCTGTTCTTTGACGATTGCTAAGTGATAACATCGTCC
>CALWJB010000053.1 GCA_944380895.1 uncultured Clostridia bacterium
ATCATTAACTACTTGATTCAAAAATTGTTCACAAGGGTAGTCCGTGACAAATTTGATTTCACTCACATCATTTTCGTTGTATACAAGCTTGATAGTATTGATTTTTGTCCATACGGCATAAAGTGTAACATCTTTACCATATTTTACATCGCGTATTCTTTCATCAGGATCGGTGTACCATCCAACAAAGGCGTACCCTTCTTTTGTTGGTATACTGAGATTGTTGATATGAAAGGAAGCGGTGAAGTCATAAAAATGATTTTCAATATTTCCGTCTTCATCTTTTCTGATTTCTGCTGTAATCTCATAGGTTGTAGGGTTGTTTTCAGAGTTAGTTCCACCATCCAATTTATAGATAATATTAAAAGTTTTCACTTCCTCATAAGGTCTAAATATAGAGGAATTTTCTTCCGAATTCTCACTACAAATTCCATTCCACAAATTGACAAAAAATTGACCGATAGCCTCAAATACGGGAGGTAAAATCTTGGCGAGAAGAACGACTACGCCAACTATCAAAGCCAACACAACAAGAACGGCAATAATACTTGTGATAATCTTCCCCCAGTTTATACTTGAACTTGATGCCGTCTTCATAGCACCTATTCCGCCGAAGAGTTTGCCTGTGTGAGAAGAAGCGCGTCCCATCGAAGATTTTTGAAATCCTGAAACCTCTTTTGCCGGGGTGTCTAAAACCTTTTTACAAATATCCTTTGCTAAAACACCACGTTCTTTTTTAGAAATAATCGTTTCTATATCATTTGGTGACAATTTAATATCATTAAACTTAACGGTACAACGATCAGGGTATCTTTCGAGCATAGTTTTTAAATACGATGCTTGCTCTGAATCATCAAATAAACACTTTCCATTTGCTGCGTTTACATAAATTCGATACTCTTGTTTTGAAGTTGGGTCATTATCCAATCTTAATGCATCTGCATAAAGTTCCTGACGAATTCTCGGGCGCAAATTGTCTCCCCATACTCCGACTTTATTCTCTATATGTATATTAGAGTCTTCGCCTTGTTGTACTAAGTCAGATGCTCTGAAATCGATTGTAATCTCTTCATCATATCCCAAGAAATTCATTTTTCTACCTTTGTGATTTGATAAATCAAAATGAACTTCTTTCTTTAATTCCGTGCCGTTGCCATAGCTTCTGAAAAAATCGAACCATTCGGCAGAATCTCCTGCTGTTCTTGGATTAGTTTCATAAAATGGTCTAAAGCTTCCATCATCATTCGGAACAAATGATTTGTTTATTATTGCTTTAAAAAATGGGGCATCTTTTTTGCTCACAGTTGAACTTATTATAGCATCTATTTCATCTGCGGAGGAACATTGGGACAATTTGCCCAAATCAAATCCATGGTTTTTTAAATATAGTTCACTACCTTTTATTGCATCGTTGTTGTTCATATAAAAATTCTCCTTTGTTTCAGTCTATAAGGCGTGGTTGAATATGTTTTTTATTAGCAGTATTTATTTCATGTTTCCAATAAGCTGGGTGTTTGCCAGTAGCTGTTGTTATTTGGCATAATATTTTATTGCCCGCAAGCATTAACGTTACATTTCTGCAAAAATCTTTTCCACATAAAACCAAAATAACGGATGGATTTATTGCAATTAATCTTTTTTTTAAATCTATATTGAATCCATTATACCAACAATTTATAACATTTTGATTTTTTTCTTTTTGATACGAATTTTTTCCGGATAACGGATTTCCTAAACTGCACTGATATTGCACCATATTAACAAATGCAATATTATATATCACGTTTGTTTGAATTGATGAAATTACACTTGATCCCTGAATTGCAGTGTAAAAATGATTCGCAAAATCATTCCACTTTCCACACAATGGACCTTTAGGAGCTAATACGCCATTTACATTATTGTATTCATTGATATGAGGACTCTCCAAAATAATAGCTATTGTATTTTTTCTTTTATTATCACAAGTGGGATTTCTTTTTTTGTCATAATTGTAAGAAATAGAATCGCGATTTTCTGTTAGGGAAGTCATTCCCATTACATATGATGAAACGTATTGATCTGGACAAGTTAATAAATTAGTTGCATTACTATCAATATTTTTGAAATTAAAATTTGGTAAAAAATTATTCATCGTTATACTTATCTCCTAATATATCAAGTGTCTCTTTTATTTGTCCCTTAAGCCACTCCGGTTCCAGCACCTCACACTGATCTCGGAAGCCGAGGACGAAGGAGACGATGTCGTCCTTATTCTGCATCTCAACCGAGAGGATAGTGGTGTTTGTATCTACCGCTTCAACGGTCTGATTTTTACCGTAAATGCGCTCCTTAACGAGCATTGCGAAGTTACCCGTAAGCTTAAGTTTAATGGGATACCACTCTCCGTTATTTTTCATACCGAAATCGTCGATATAGTCGTGCTCGTTAAATGTGATCGGAATACTAAAGAACGACCTCGGCGTGATAGTAAAGTTTTGAATTCTGTTCAGCTTGAAATATCGGTTGTCTTTCTTGGATTCATCGTATCCGATAACGTACCAAGCGTTGTTGTACATATAAAGCTTGTACGGATGCAGGCAACGCTTTGACACCTCATTTTTGAGAGAAAGATATTCAATTTCGATAATATGTGCAGTCGATATACATTGAGAAATTGCAAAATATCTCTTTTCAAGCTCGTCTTGCGGCATTGC
>CALWJB010000054.1 GCA_944380895.1 uncultured Clostridia bacterium
TGATAACCATTGTCGGCAATATTTCAAGCATCAATGTTGGGAGCGTTATTACTGCGAAAGGAAATTTTACAACAAACAAGAAATTCGGAAAACAGTTTTCGGTAACTTCTTGGGAAGAAACGCTTCCTTCTGACGTTTACGGAATTGAAAAATATCTTGGCAGCGGACTTATCAAAGGAGTAGGCCCAAAATTTGCGAAACTAATAGTCGAAACCTTCGGATCAGACACGCTTAGTATACTGGAGCATAATCCTGAAAGACTTTTGGAAGTCCCAAAACTTGGCAGAAAAAAAGCCGAAAGCATAGCAAAAAGCTATCTCGAACAGAGAGACATTAAAAATTTGATGATGTTTTTGAGTAGTGCCGGAATTTCTACTTCGCTCGGTCAAAAAATTTTTAAAGTTTACGGAAAAGAAAGCATAGAAAAAATAAAAGAAAATCCATATAGACTTATGGACGAAGTTTATGGAGTAGGATTTAAAACGGCCGATTCGATAGCCCAGAAACTTGGTATAGATAATGAATCTTTCACAAGATGCCGAGCAGGAATCTTTTATACACTTGAATATCTTGCAAACTCCGAAGGGCATTGCTATGTTCCGCTCGATGAAATGGTATTGAAGTGTTCAAAAATGCTGGATATTGAAGATTCTAAGATTGTTATGACTTATGATTCTTTGGTTAAGAATAACGAGCTTATTGTCGAAGATAAAAATAAAGTCTATCTTCCGGCATTTTTCCGTGCCGAAATAGGACTTGCAAAAAAGATAAAAGACATTGTTTGCTATCCTAATTTTGAAAAAATATCCGATGAAAAACTTGAAACCGAAATAATAGAAGCCGAAAAACAAAATAAAATCAAATACCATGATTATCAAAAACAACCGATAAAAACTGTATTTCATTCTAATTTTTCGGCTATTACAGGAGGACCCGGAGTAGGTAAAACTACCATAACCAAAGGAATTATAGAAATTTTTAAAAATCTCGGCAAAAAAGTGGTCTTAGCTGCACCGACGGGCAGAGCCGCAAAAAGAATGAGTGAAGCCGCCAAAACAGAAGCCAAAACCATTCACAGACTTTTAGAAGTTAAAAGAGAAGGAGGATTCGCAAGAAATAACGAAAATCCGCTATCGGCAGACGTTTTGATAGTCGATGAATCCTCAATGATAGATTTAATACTTATGCACAATCTTCTAAAAGCAATTAACCAAAAAACTACTGTTGTTTTGATAGGAGACGTAAATCAACTTCCATCGGTAGGACCCGGAAATGTTTTGAAAGATATAATAAGTTCAGGAGCAGTGCCTGTTGTAAGACTTCAAAAAATTTATCGTCAAGCGGAAAAGAGTAATATAATCTTAAATTCTCACAGAATCAATAATGGTGAAATGCCTGAACTTAAGGCACATAAAAATTCAGATTTTTTCTTTATTGAAGAAGATGATGACGAAAAATGTGCCGATTTAATAGTTGATCTCTACTCAAAAAGGCTACCAAGGTATTACAAAGTGGACCCTATTTCCGATATAGAAGTTTTAACTCCCATGAAAAAAGGTATTTTGGGAGCAGATAATCTAAACAAAATCTTGCAAGAAAAATCAAACAGTAGCAAAGCTTCTATAAAGCGAGGTGGAAGCACATACAAGTTGGGCGATAAAGTAATGCAGATAAAAAATAATTACGATAAAGACATATTTAACGGCGACATAGGTACGATTTGTAGCATTGACGAAGAAAAGGAGATACTTGAAATTAACTTTGATTCACGAATTTTGAAATATGAACTCGGTGAGCTTGACGAAATATCTCTTGCGTACGCTTGCACAATCCACAAAGCTCAAGGCTCGGAATACCCGATTATCATTATGCCGATGACTACATCGCATTTCATTATACTTAAAAGAAATCTGCTCTATACGGGCGTTACACGAGCTCAGAAAATTTGTGTGTTGGTTGGAAACAAATATGCTATTTCCAAAGCTGCCGAAAACAATGAATCCGAAAGAAGATACACTTTACTTGAACGAAGATTAAGCCTTTAATTTTTTACAAGTATCCATCAGTTAGCTTCTATTTGTAGGATAGTTGTAAAACAATTCAGCTTTTAAAATAATACTTTTGCCTCCAGTCAGAATATTGACTGGAGGATTCTTTATTTTCTTTGTATTTAGTTTCAAGTTCGGTAAATTTCATTCTGCTACCGCAGAAGTTAAGTAAAACGGTTCCTGTACCACCTCTCCGGTTAAGAGCAACGTCAAGACCAATAGTCTTAGAACCTTCATTCTTTGATACGCACCACATAAGCATAAGTTTATTGCAGTTTTGCTCCACTTCGCCCGAATCTCTGATTTCAGACGGCGAAGGCTTTTGATTTTCTCCCGAAGTACGATTAAGTTGTGAAAGACATAAAATAGGGACATTTAAGTCTGTGGCAAGTCTCTTTAAATCACGACTTATTTTCCCAATTTCTTGATTTCTGTTTTCACATTTTCCGCTGCCGGAGCGCATGAGCTGAAGATAATCCACTACAATTAAACCTAAATTTTTTAACATTTTGCAGCTCATCCGAATGTCGTTAACCGAAACACCTGAGCTGTCATTAATTATTAATTCTCGGTTTTTCAGGATTTCTAATGTTTTTTCAAGCAGTTTAATCTCATCTTGGCTAAGGTTCTTGTTTATCAATTTATTCATTGAAACACCGGAATTTTTTGAAAGTATTCGCTCGCAAAGCTCACAAGAAAGCATTTCTTGGCTGAAAAAAACTACTTTTTTACCCGATTTTGCTACGTTTTCAGCGACAGACAAAGCAAAAGCAGTTTTACCTACTTTTGGGCGAGCTGCCAACACAATTAAATTTCCTCCCGACATTCCTTGAAGTATGCTATCGATTTTTTTAAATCCCGTTTCCGCTCGATTTTCAACACTTGTGGTTTTACCTGTATAGAAGTCAAAGAGCGTTTGTGCTGATTTTTCTAAGGTTTTCATTTTCTTTGCTTGTATAGGCATAATAACTGACGATATATCCTCAAGCAAATTTTCGGATTTTTTTAAAATGTTTTCACTCGTTAAATCAGGGAGAATGCTTATTAATTGTTCTTTGATTTTTCTTGACATTGCCGATTTATGAACGATCTCGGCATAATAAGTTGCATTGCTGACACTTGGAGTTGAGTCGGCACAAAAAAGAAGGAGCTTTTTAATTTCATTTCTCCGTTCATTTTGAAATTCATTTAAAACTGTTAGAAAATCAATGGGCTTGCCTTTCCCCGATAAATCCAAAATAACTTCGTAGACCTCTTTTAAATCCTCATGGTAAAAATCATTTATAACCAACTTTTCTGAAATGTTCGGTAGTGTTTTTTCGTCAATTAAAATTGCGCCGATAACAGAGGTTTCCGCAGTTCGTGTTAGCTCATCCTCCTGATTCATGTTTTATTATCTCCTTCCTAAAAAACTAAGGAATCCAGCGGATAATTGGTTCACCACTGAATCCCCGTTCCCAAATAAACCACGCATAGCAAACCGCTGAGCCTGAATATGTAGTAAAATCGGCATTTCTTGCGCAGTTTTGTCTGCTTGAGTTTACATAAACGTATGTTGGCGGGTTTTTCTCAAAAAATTTGTATCGTTCTTTGCCTTCCAAAAATTGAATTTTCAAAAACATAATTACACAACCGTTAGGCAAGAGATTTTCTAAGGCTTTTTTTACAAACTCAAGAGCATATTTATACGGAGGGTTTGTGAGAAAACATTCGGCTTTCATGGTACTTTTCAAAAAATCGAAACCGATTTTCCCATACCCGTGATTGTATAAATCATAGGAATCGACTTCATACCCATGATTTTTCAAAACTTCCGACAAGTGCCCTGCACCACAAGAAGGTTCGCAAATTCTATGAGGAAGAATAATTCCGTCTTGATTTATCACTTCAAGAAAGACCTCAAGTGCTTTAGGATTGGTTGCATAAAAATCTGTCGGCTCTCTTTCACACAAAGAATAGGTTTTAGCCCCAATAGAAGTAAAAACGCTTCTTGTGTTTCCTGTCCAATCACGACTCACACTCATAGCCTACTGCTCCTTATAAAGTCAAGATTTTTTATCAGACTTCGTGCATCGAAAACTTTTGCTCTGACTCTTGAATTTTCAAGAGAATCTATGGCATAAAAAATCCTATCTTCTTGCTCCTTTGTGCGATTAATAGATAGGTATTTGTCAATATCAAATGTCCATGAATCCACGAGTTTTTTTATCTTGACCGAAATTTTCAAAAGTCCTGTGCTTTAGTCTTTCATATAGCTCGATTGCCAAAAATCGAGCTACGCTTTTATCTGATGTGTGTGCGATTTCTTCGGGTTTTATTTCATTTTCCCAACTACCACCATTAAGCCACGTTGCCGGATGGGGAATGAATTTTCCGTTTTGCTTTTTCCATTGGAACGTCTGCTTTTGCAGATTCGTGGCTCTAATCATTTTGGCAACGAGATTTTCATCAGGTTTGTGAGTTTTAAACCATCT
>CALWJB010000055.1 GCA_944380895.1 uncultured Clostridia bacterium
GATAATATCTTCCGATGTGATTAAAACTTATTCGGCTGTAATCTTTCAAGTTTTTGATTATTCTATAATCTGATAACTTCAAATCTTTATAGAAAATATCTTTCAGTTCTCCGGTTATTTCTTTAAACTCTATACTTCCATAAAGACATAAACCATCACCCTGACAACAACTCAAACTATAAAGTGGTCGTAAATTTTCAAGTCCTTTTTCTCTTAAATCTTCCATGATCTGTTCTGTGAAAATATCTGCATCTAAATTTTCTATGTAGTTATTTCTAACTCTTTCTTTAGCTTTTTGTCTTAATTCTGCATATTCATATATTTTAAATTCTTTTGATACCGTTCTCATTACGTTATACCTTTCTTTACTTAGTTTTATTTTCGGCAAACTATGAACTCAAACTCATAACTTGCCGTTTTGTTTTGCTTATCAATATTCGTCAGCAAATAAGATTGTAGTGGCGCTTCTGTCGTGTTCTGTGATTATATAAACTTTACCTTCGGACGTATCATAAGCTGCTAAAATTCTGTCATTGCCGTTTCTGAGTGCATTATCATTCATTTCTTTGTCCTCATTGCACAAATCTCCCCAATCACAGGTGATATACTTTTCCATACAAATCTTTATTTCTCTTGCAAATTTTTCGCTCTCCGCTATCTTATTATTGACTCCACTGGTCATTACTGTTTTTCCTAAAAAGTGATTTATCATCTTATATATTCTCCTTTGATTTAATTATTCCATTGATTGTGTTTCTTCTTGTGATCGATAATCTAATTCGCTTTTTAAATGGTTTAGTTTTAAGGTTGAATCTTCATTAATACATAAATAATACCAATCTCCGGCAATGTATATGTAAAGATACTCTACCCAGCTATCTTTTAATTTTTCATATAGCTGTATTATGCTTTCATATGTTTTTGGTTTTGTTTGCTCCCATTGTTCGTCTCTATCTCGGTGATAATAAATGCAAACATCTTCTTGCGGATTTTCAAAGCTATGTTCTCCGGTAGGCTTAATTTTCGGACGCAATGAACTTAAATCGCCGCCACTTATTAATTCTTTGACTTTTTCTACTTCTTGATAATGTTCGGATAATATTCGGCCATTGTATTCTACATATCCGTCCCAATGGCAATAAATTGCCGTTACTGTTCCATCATTATTTAAAACCCCTATATTACTTCTTGTGCTCATTGTTATTTCTCCTTAATTTTTTTTACTTCATATTTTGGTGTTTTTCCTGTAATTCGAGCTATAATTTTTAAAAACTCTTTTAATTCATTTTCGTTTTTAAATTCTCGTGTGATTTTTTCTGTTTCGAATTTTACTATCATTTCTGTACATCCCTTTATAAGTTTGTCTTTGTGGGCAAGCGCTCCAGCTCGCCCTAATTCTCTATTCACTATTCTTGGCCCTTGATATAAATATCTTTCTTGCCGTATGTAATTTTTTGTATCTCGGTAAATGTGTAATCTTCATATCTAAATAGTTCTTTGTATTTTTTGCGATCTTGTGCTGGCAAATCATATAAGGAATAACCACATGACCAATTATGTATAAAACTTCTTGTGCTTGTTTTAAATGTCAATTCGTGTCCATTCTTTAGTATGGTTACATTTACGGTTTTTTTATCTTTTAAAGCTTCTTTTATAACTTTTTTCTTGTTGATTACGTTTGACTCGTCATTAATTATTTCATCAAATTTTTTGCTATAAAGCTTATAATTTTCATATTGTAAAAATAAGATGTTGCGCCTTTTTTCAAAAATTTCTTTTGTGTACTCTTGAATAAGCTTTTGCGGATTATCTAAGTAATCAAGAATGTTTTCAACTTCAACACAATCAATTTTTTCATAGTCTAAATAACATCCGGCATAATCTATGAAAATAGTATCTTTTAATTCTTGTTTACAACCTTTAAAAATATCAGAGTTAACCTTTTCCAATAAATCATTCTCCGTTGTTTTGTTTTCTTCTGGTACTGTCAAACCCTCAAAGTATTTACTACTGTTTTCGTACATTTCTTTTGCTACATTGATATTTATTTCATCAAGTACTTTACGTCTTAATTCTTTAAAATTCGGCGGCTCTTTGTCTACATATAGATTTAAGGGATAATGCAGATCAAAAAAATTGTTTGTTGTAATATTGTAAACTCCGGCATAGTCATATTTTGTCTCAACTGTGTACTGTAAACTATTAGGGTAAAAACTTTTGCTATATAGAAAAATGCTGTTGTTGTGCGTATACTTTATAAAAATTTTATCGTTTATATTTAGCTCAAATAAATTGTCATCCTTTGAAAAATTTCTTATTTTTTCTAATACGTTTAATTTATCCATTATTTTTTATCTCCTTAAAATGTTTTACTTTTTAAGGCGGTTAGTGTATTATTAAATTGTAACCGCCTTTTTAACTCTTGGGTATTGTTACTTGTCGTTTGCTTTCGCGCCTGATAGCATACGGCAATTTTTATTATTTACAATCATAAAGCATCGCCTCCCTCAATTAATTAAGCTTAAAGTGCTTTTATTTCCTCGATTAGATTATTCAATATTTCATCCGTTAAAGTGGTTTCATCATTCCAGTATTTATCGGCCGTGTCGCACCTTGAAATTAAATAATTTGCCACTTCAAGGACTATAACCACTATAAAGCGATCGGGATTATCAAAAACATCAAGTAAAATTTTATTTGCATAGTCGGAGTCAAATTGAAATTTTATTTCTTCCGCTACTTCTCCGATATACTCAAAATTTTTATTTACCCATTTTTTAGCGGTGTAATTGCTGCAAAAATATGCGCCGTTTACGTTTTCGGACTCAAAAAGTGTATAACCTAAATCGCATATATAATGACTTTCTTCATATCCTTTTAAGTCCTCCAGCCTCTCGATAATTTCATCCTTTACAAAATTTTTAATTGGGTTGTTTTCTAAATAGTTCATCTTTTGAACTCCTTTTATAATGATATTTGTAAGAAATTCTTACTATTATATTATATACTTGCGCAAGTATATAGTCAATACTTTTTGCACTCAAATATATACTTACGCAAGTATACTAAACTGTACAATTTGCACAACTTGACAAAATGGTTGCGCAAGTATATAATAATTGGGCAAATGGGCTTTATGACAAGGAGGGTAATTTATGGGTAGAACCAGCACAAAAGCTAAAAACAAGTACAATAAAACGGCTTATAGGCGGATTACTGTACATTTAAAACCTGAAGTAATGGAAGTTTTTAATAAGCATTGCGAAGCGTTTTCATATACTAAAAACAACTTTATAATTCAAGCCATTAAGGACAGGATCGAAAAGGAAACAGGAAAAAATTTTGATCAGCTTGCGGCAGAAATGCGGGCAGCGGACGAAGTCGGATCAGCCGAAACGGCAGGAGATCCAGTCACTGAACCCGGCGGAGAATAGGCCGAAAAAGTCAAAAAATAAAATGCCGACTAATTACCTAAGTCAGCATTCAAGCGGATTTCGTGGGGGATAGTTTACATCAAGCGGAGCGAAAAAAGTAAGAAAAAAACAAATAGTTACCTCCCAACAATCTCACCCAAAAATCACAAAAACTAATCTAAAAAGCTTCAGTATAATGAGCCAAAACCAGCTCAAAATATTGAAGCTTTATTTTTTTATTATTCGAAATAGTTATGAAACATTAGCGTTTATAAGCTTTTCACAGAGCCACAGAAATTAGACTCCCACCCATGGCGATGTTTAAACGTATAATACTAATAAATCAAAAATATTGATAGAGGGTGATATAAGCAAACGTGAGATCTAATGCAGCATATGTTGCTAAAGCATTATTAGAAAATGAGGTTGTGGATAAGTATTAATGACAATAATCTACTAAACAAGTTTCATCGCCATAATCACATATAGAAGCAGAAGCATCAGAAAAATCCATTATATTTAACGTGGTCTGGGAGGCACCTGATGGCGTACTTCGGGGTGTAATAGCATAATCAAAAGAATGATCTGGTTTAAATATAAATTCAACATCATTATATTGAAATTCACTTAAGTGCCTTACACACAAACCAAATACTCCATCCCACAAATCGTCTTTGGCTCGCCCTTGTTTGACGTCACTATCTTTAACATATTGAGCCATATTTGCAAGCGTTTGATCAGAAAACCTAATACTATTCAGCTTAAACTCCCCAGCGGGATTTGTTAGTGTAACTCTCATACGATCCGACAGGGAACCGATTATTCGTTTGCTACATTCATCGTCCAATTTGCCGAATTCAACTATATTTAATCTTTGCGCTCCGCCGCCTACGACGCCACCTTGCCCGAAATTTTGCTCTAACTCCTCCCTTGATTCATTTGTGGTTATAATGAATAAAACATTTGAACAATCAACTTTTGTATCGCCGATCATGTAGAACCCATTTGAAGAAATAGACTTTAATATTTCGTCAGCACTTTTATCTACCACCAAATCTCCGTCAAAGGACTGGGTGGTACACAAGCGCTTCATTTTATCAAACTCGTCTATAATTACTACAACGTTACCATCCCATCTTAAAATATGATCCAATATAGGTGCGGCGACTGTAATCTCGTATGTACCCATCGTGGACATGGGGTCAGATGATTTTCCACTACCCATTACGGAAACCACGCCTTCCCAAAACCCCATAAATTTTTTACTGGGGCATAAATTGGCAGGGCGAGTCACGGTTTTGAAAAGTTGAGTTCCAAGCTCTTTGTCTTTGGCTATTTGACTACACTCAACGAAGCAACAAGTGCGATCGCTATGTTTCAAAAAAGCATTTGCAATCGCTCTAGCCATTGTGGTTTTACCTGTACCAGAAGGACCAATCATATAAATTATATTACCTCTTTTTTCTAATCCCATCGCCTTAATTCGACCGATACACCCAGATACGGCATCAAAACATTGTCGTTTAGCTAAAGTTTGACCATATACAGGAATAGGAGATACACCGTCAACAATATCGGTAAGCATACGGCGCATATCGACTAATGTTCTTAAACCGCCGTAAGTGGTCTTATCTGCTATATACTTTTTAACTTCATCATTATGTGATACTACGGCATGAATTTTACCGCCTTTATCAAAAATAAAAGCCAAGCCTTGCGGGACTCCCTGTAAAAGTCCTGTAACAATAAGTACGGTAGCGGCATCTACAGCTTTAGCCGGTGAAAGGCTGACTGATATAGTAACTAAAAAGCATAAAATGCAACTAAGTATTTTTTTAAAATTCATAATTAAAATCCTTTATATATCTTTTATTAACTAAGTAACTAAAACATTAGGTATGTGCAAGCCATAACTAGCACATACCATTATTTGATTATTTACAGCTTACTAGCTGAAACCCATTTTGCAAATTTAATGGAAATACTTTCCAACAGGTATTTATCTGCAGATACCACATCTAACCCTGCATCATTATACAAAAAGTAAAGAACGCCGCTATTTTTATTTATTATATACACGCTGTCCGAAAGGCAATAGTAGCCTCCTAGTTCAGAATTAATAATTTGTGAAATAAGAGCATTTGTGTTCAATGAATTAACAGAAGATTCGATTATGTAACGACTATACGGACATTCCTCTGCAGTGTCATCATACGTGCGAAGTAGTTTTTCATAACAATACTCATCAAGTTGATTTGAAACACACTTTCTTACAGGGCTTATAGCGTCACAATCCCCCGTATAAAAATCTTTAAATTTCTCACAACTATCAACAATCAAATAAATACCATCATTGATATTAAATAAATCATTAAACACCGTTTGTGCCCTCAAAATAGCTGTTTCAATATACTTTTGCTCGTTCTCAATACTTGAATCACCTATGTTAAACCGCACACACATAGGGAATTTATCAAAAACAGGCGGGGAAAGTTCAGCAATTCCAAATTGATGTGCGTAAAAATTTTCAAATTCGCTTTTAAAACTCATCAATATAACCTCCAATATATAACTACTATCTGCCCAATATAGTGCCATCAGCGGAAAGAGAAGCTATTCTTCGTAAACTACTATCCAACAGTTTCCAGGCTTTACCGCTATGCTTATCTAAATCCTTAACGATAAGGTATCCAAACGGCCCTTTAGTCGTTCTTGGCCCCTTACCCGGCATCGGGCCCTTACCGCTAAATTTAGACAAATCAACTCGTCCGTCCGGTGTTTTGATGCTTGAGGGGACTTTCTTTTTTATAAGATAAACATGGTATTGTTTCACCAAATTACCGATCATATTCGCCAAGTGTTCACCAAGCTCCTTGAACTTTGCCAAAATCGCAGAATCAGTGGTAACAAAGGATTTAACTGCCCAATCAATGGCTTTATCGACCACTTCTTTTATTTTCGGTTGGAGTACCGTCATGGCGGTAGCGGATGCAAGAATAAGGGCAGCAGTTCCAGCAACAGCTACATCGGAAGCGGCTAAACACACAGCCAATGTAATAGCTTCATGCCCATCGCAGTCAACCATGTTTACGGGATTATTCATACAGTAAACATAAGGATTGGGAAAATCTTCAGATAAATATTTTCCGTCGTCTTTACTTAAAAATCTACCAACTTCAGGGTCGTAGTACCTCGCATGAAGGTAATAAAGTCCGGTTTCATTGTCATAATAATATCCTCTGTAGCGAAGTGGATTTATATTTCCTATATGATCCATGTTGTTAGTTACATCATTACCTTTTTCGTCAGTAATCGAAATAAGCTTTCCCCAAGAATCATAGGTATAATTTGCTACACATTGGTTGTTGCTATCAACAATACCGATAACGTCTGATTCTAAATTGCAAATATAACTATAGTCTTTACCATCACAATTAAAATGTTTTGAACCATTTTCGCCGGGTAAGTACCACTTTATAGTATGTTTGGCGTTCTTTTGTATTAAATGATCCTCAGTAAAATCAAAATTAACTAAATCATTATTTACCCGCTTTGTTATGCGACGACCATCATCATTATAACCATATGTAGCACTTGATTTCGGGGAAACGGCTTCAGATATTTTTCCGTTTTCCCATGTAAAATTCCAACCATCTCTATATTTTATAACATTACCATATTCATCGTAAGTTATATTTTGACCGTTGTAGTAAACCAATTCATCATCACGATTATACTTGTACGTTATACATTTGTTTGGGGTTCTATTTCGTACGTCATCACAGGTAAAATCATAAATGGTTTTGTTTAAAATATTACCACGGTTGTCATAGTCGTAAGTCATGGTTTGATTTTGTAAAGCGTTGTTCTCACGAATTAATTGTTTCTTGTCATCATAGAAATACCATACTTTCGGAGCGTTATCGTATTTGATAATTGATACATTTCCGCTACCATCAAAATCATACGACTTAGGTAATACCAACTTTTTAACATGCTCATTATACAAATCGTCCCCACCTGTAAAGGCGTAAGATGCATGCGGAAAGAGTAAACATAAAGATAAAACACCTGCTAAATATCGCTTAATCGAAAATCGTTTCATAAATACATACCTCCTATAATAAAGTGCACCCACCACCACGTTTTACTTTAAACCGAACAAGCGTAGACGAGTCAGGATCGGCAAGTGGCAACGACATACCAGATGCTTTTGCAACCAATTTTTGCAAAAGGTCATCAATTATCGGGCAACGACCCTTTGGCGCTTCAGTATAAAGGCGCGAGCATGGTATCGCTTTCGCAACACTATCAACAAGAGCAATTTGATCCGAGGCATTTACAATGTCATTGTGTCTAAGGTCATACTTTGTACCCACTAAGAATATTTGACCATCCGCTTTGATGCGGCTGTGTACATCACGATACAGCTTTGTCAAATATGCCCTACAGTTCGGGTCATAGCGCGCCGAAATATCGTGAACTATAAGAACAAAATTAGCGTCTTTAGTGAAGGCAACTACTTCATCATAATATTTTGCCATGCCTGCGGTATCCCAAATGTTGAATTGAATAGAATCACCACCACCAACATCAGCAGTGTAATCACGCCTAATCATCGAGTCCGACGAATCTTCGTTGGGGTTATATGCTATATTAAAAAAGCTATTCCATAATGATGTTTTCCCTGAACCCAAATTTCCGACTATTACCACCCTCGCATATTTGGTAACCGCATGCGTACTATTGAAAGCCGGTATACCCAAAATCGCAAGCATAATACATAACCAAAATCTTAAAACCTTTTTAAATGTCATCATTAAGCCTCTCCTTCTTTGTCTGAATCTCTATCAACATGAAAAATCCTATAAAAGCCATATATTATAGGGAGAATAATAGTGATAAAAATTCCAATAATTACTCGTCTGAATAGATTATTTCCAGAGTCGTTTTTTTTTACTTTGTCGAGCTACAGGTAAAGCCGGTTTGGAGTCATCGCTAAAAGAAGATAACTCTACTTCTTCAGGCAAAGAGGCACCCAAGCGTTCTTCATCTTCAGCGGGCGGTTTATATTCACCAGTCACCCAACCCTCGCCGATGCTTCTATATGCAGCACCTTGAATCCAATATAGTTTTTTACCATATATCGCACTACTATCATCAAAACCCATACACGGATGCCCGCGACCCCATTTGTTATCTATGCCGATGTAGCATTCAGCTCTGCAAGTAAATGAATTTATGTACTCGTGGCGAACGTCATAAGCTTCACGAGACAAGGACGGATCGGAACAGTATGCGACAAAATTTATGCCTTTATACCACCCATAATTCCCCCCACCCTTCCAATATGGCCAAAGACGAGGGTCTTTGGAACACTGTAAACTATTTATATATTGAACCAGCGGAGTGTGAATACTCAAAAGACGTTTCAAATCCCCTGGTGGATAACTGCCCCGATAATCCGCTATAGGGTCAAGAGAAGGATCCGCAATATCATACAGTATAATTGCTCCACTGCAGCCCCGTATCGTGGATACATCCAATTTAATCATAGGCCTAAATAAAATATGATAACGTGTGTCAATGTCAGGGGCATATAAAACAGTCCGCCCCGGACCTTCCACGTTCCTTTCGCCTGTAAAGACTGCTGTCATGTGTAGTCCCGCGGTCGGATCATCGAGTACCGCTCTGCTCTGTTCTCTGCACATAGAATCTATAAATTCGTGGCTTTTATATGGATCGGTACACAGAACCGCAATTTGAATTTGATAATCTTCTGTTGCTGACGCGTTGGGTAATAGCATTGTCAATAATAAAATACTCGCTAAGCAACGAGCACAATGCTTCCTTAGAATTTTTGATTTATTTCTTAAAAATAATTTTGAAATGCGCGCTAAATTCATGAAAGTCCCCCTAATTTCTTGTTGCGATAAAATGTTGTTAATTTTAAGTTTAAAAACCTCCTTATTACAAAAATTATACATGTGGTTTGCGAATTTTGTCAATAAAGCGTTACACAATTTCGCATTTAATTATAATTAATCAAGTTAGGATAAAATAGTTGTAGAATATGTATTAAAGTTTTAAAAAGCACAATATTAGTAATCTGTGTTAAATCTAAGGAAAAATTGTTATGATGATTGCACCAAAAATTATAAATTTATACGCCACATATTTAATGTGGCTATTTCTTACAATTCATGCGGTTTTCTTTATGTTGATGGTACAATATAAGTATACAAAATTATACAGAATTCGGGGGTTGCAATTAATGCAAGCACAACTTTCTTTTTATGATTTAAATTTTATGTCAAGCGGAAAAACGCTTGATAACATTATCAAATTTCCTGTAAAGGATTCCGCCAAAATAGCGGAAATTAAAAAATCTTTTAAACCAAAACCGCAAGCAGCGGATTCTGTTAAAACTCTAGAAGAAATCGAAAAAATAAAGAAATACTTTTTAGATAGAAAAGAATACAGAAACTATTGCTTATTTATTATCGGAATTACAACAGGTTATCGCATAAGCGATTTACTTAGATTAAAGTTTTCAGATGTTTTTAAAGATTATAGGGTTTGGAAACGTGAAATTGATATTATTGAGCAAAAGACAAAAAAGAGAAGAAATATGCCAATCAGCGAAAATATAAAAACTGCCATAAATCTATATATAAAAAATAAAGGCGGCTTTTTACTGAATGAATATATTTTCAAAAGTCAGAAAGGGAAAAACTCTCCAATAGATAAGTCAAGTGCGAGAAAAATATTCAATAATATGTCAATAGATTTAAATCTTCCGTACCATTGTTCTACTCACTTTTTAAGAAAAACTTTTGCCTATTGGTTTTTACAAATTCACAAAAATGATATGTCAGCTTTGGCGACACTTCAAGATATTTTAAATCATAGCTCTGAAAAGGTGACTTTAAAGTATTGCGGTATTGAAAAAGAAAAGAAAGAAACTATGCTAAAAAGTTTGGCAGAATTATGGTAAAATCCATTCAGTCGGTTTTAGCAAGGGTGAGTGAGAACATTTATGAACCGAATAATTTTTCATGTTGATGTAAACAGTGCTTCTTTTCGTAGGAAGCAGCTAAAAGAGTTACGAACGGAGAATCTAGTATACGAAAAGTAACATCATCCCTTACAAGTTTTGTTTTTCCTCTGTGACAATTTCCCATTGCTGCTTTTTGCCTTAGTTTTTCTGTATCGAATGGGTAAGCGCCTACCGCCGAGGGAGTAGAATATCGGACAACCTGAGCCACGATGCGGTACGGTAGATTGTAAAAAAAGAAGGAGCGGTCTTCTGATCGCTCCTATTCTTCCACTCGTTGGCGAACGAGATCGGGGGTAATGCTCTCCCAATAATTGATATATACAAGTTTTACGCCATTCTCTTTACTGAGTTTGGCTTTTAGTTTATCCCGTTTCTGCTGTTGTTTGAAGTTGTCTGTTCCACCAAAGTATTCTACCGGCACAAAATGCTGTTTTCCTTGGTACTCAATAGCTGTTTTCAATCCACAAATATATACGTCATATGACATATTCCCGTTTTCTGTAGCAAGATAAGGCGGTTTATATTGGTATATGACCTGGTAATCTTTATACAATTTTTTTGTAATATTGTAGACGAGTTCTTCGCTTTTCCATTTGTTAAGTGGCTTTAAATAGAAACCAAACTTTTCTGAATCATACTTTCCGATTTTTGCCGCACTAAGTAAAGAACCTAATTCTTTACTAATGTCACGGTCATCTTTAATTGCTTTATCAATGTAGAAGTATGAGAATTTATTTTCAAGCCGCCAACGCTTTTTTTCTCCTTTCCATGAAAGAAATGCTTCAACAAACTTTTTATTCTCAACAAACGGTAAACAACTGGCTCCATTAAGTTCCAGGGATCTGGAATTTTTTCGTTCCAGTTCTCCGCAGAGCTTTAAAATAAAGGAATGTATAGCACCTTTTGTGTTACCGACCCCATAAACTGTTTTCCCTTTAGAATTTTCCATGCGTAGAAGAATTAAATGGTGGATTTCACCTGGGTAATCAAAAATTCGTTTTCGTAGTTGTAATTCTGGCAAAGCATTATCAACAGCATCAAAATGGTCAATCTCCTTGATGTAGTAATGGAAACCATGAAAGTAATAAAAATCTATACCAATGTTGTCGTAATCGAAATGGCCACTGAAGCCGGCATAGTTAAACTTAAACAGACTATTATGGGTTAGCTCCTGAATCATAATCACGGGGGACTCCCAGTCCCTCCCTTGATCTCTTCGCCTCCAATAAGAAGGAACCAATCTAAAATCAATTATAAAATCGTTTTCAATCATAACAACTTTGTCTTGAGACGATATGGTCAAAATTTTTACTTCCGCATTCTTTCCGTAAAGTTCGATATATTTATTGATGACGGTGTTTAATGCACCATACATATCGGTTCTTGATATTTTTACCTTTGTAATCTCAACAGTTCTCTTTGCTCGAGCCTTTTTGGGGAGATAGTCTGTATAAGAATAATTCCCAAGTGCAGTACTATATTTTTCTCTGATGAAGTCGTCTAAATAACTAAAGCCCCAAATCGTGTCCAATTGAACATCGTTGTATTTTAATACTACGCTTTTCCATCTTCTTACCACATTATAAATCAAATCGTGGATGTACCAAAAAGAGGATAAATAATCGTTTTCTGTTGTAATGGTGATGTCAACTGTATTCTTGTCTATTTTGGCAGCAGCTATTTTTTCAAGGATTGCATATACGAGAGGAGCCTTTGTAGTATTCTTACTAATTGTAAACGAAAGAGAAAAACTACTGAACGTTTGGTTTGGGTAATCCGGGATATACCTTTTTAGATACTCATCTCTGGCTTGTCTGTATATATTACCGCAATCAAAGGAATTCAAGATTGTATTGTTGCTGTTCATATGCCTACCCTCGCTTTCAAAATCTTTGCTGTTGTAATTACATATCGCTGCTATTCATTTGTTTTGACAACAATAGTCTATACGACCAACGTAACACCACTACCGCCGGTTTTTTGCTTTTTAACGATAATCTGCTTTTCAATTTTTTCTTTAAACTCAGCTACATGGGAAATAATTCCTATAAGTCTGTTATTTTCGGACAGAGACATAAGAGCGTTCATTGCTTGCGAAAGAGTTTCTTCATCAAGTGTGCCGAACCCCTCGTCAACAAACATGGTATCGAGTTTGATTCCACCGGCAGATGATTGAATTTCTTCTGAAAGACCTAATGCTAAAGAAAGTGCGGCAATAAATGATTCCCCTCCTGAAAGGGAGGCTGCGCTCCTTTTCGAACTGTTATAGTGGTCAGTTACATCCAAGTCAAGGCCTACTTTTGTGTTTCCTGTTTTATCTTCATCGCTTACGATATGCCTCTTAAAGTCGTATTTACCACCCGACATCACGAAAAGGTGCTGATTTGCTTTTTGGATAATACGCTCAAAATAAAAGGTTTGAACATATGTTTCAAGGTTGATTTTCTTTCCTAATTCACCATTGGCAGTTTTTGAAAGAGGTTCTACAATTTGCCAATTTCTATCAAGATCTGAAATTCTATCTTTCTGTTTTTCGATGTTACTTTTTGCAGTTCTGTTTGTTTGCAATCGGTACTGAACAGAATCTCGTTTTTTCTTTAATTCTGACTCTTTATCGTTAAATTCTTCTTTTTTCTTTTTTAATGGTTCAATATCAATATTCTTGGAATCTTTAAGTAATTCTTTTGCGTTTTCAATCGCTCCCTTAAGTCTTTCGATTTCACCATTGGTTTTATTATATTTTCCCTCTACTTTATTGATTTCCGATTGAATATTTTCAATTTTCCTATCAATAGATGCCATTCTTTTTTGGGCATCTTCTTTGCTTTCAAAACTCAGTTTCTTTTTATAATTTTCTAATTGGCTTTCTAATTCGGCAGCAGTAGCCCCCAACGCAGAAATTTTTCCATCAATTTCGCTTTGTTTTTCCAAAAGAGTTTCTTGCTCTTGTTCTTTTTGAGGTATAAGTTTATTAAGTTCTGGTAAGCGTTTTTCCTTTTTTTCTGCTTCTGTTTGGTCATTTGACAATCCAGTTAGTTTCTCTTCTAACTCTTCAAGCTTTTCATTTACCAAACTATCAATCTTATCGATTTCATCAATATCTATAAGCTTTTTAGAATCGGTCAGTAGTTTTTTTTCAGCTTCTTCGATTTTCCCCTTTATATTACTTAATTTATTTGCGGCATCATTTGTCTTTTGTCTTGCGCTTTTGGCATTACTTTCAGCAACTTCTACATCTTTTTCCGAAGGAGAATTTTCGGGTTTTTCAGCTTTTAGGGGGTGTGAAGTTGAGCCACAAACAGGGCATGGATGACCATCTTCTAAATTTTCCGCCATTATACCTGCCTGTGCATCGTTAAATTTTCGGCGAAGAGTTTTTGCTCTATTTTCTTTTTCTTCGGCGGCGGTTCTTAGTTCTATGTACTCTTCTTGCTGTTTGTCGCACTCTTTGAGCATACTTTTATATTTTTTAAGATCTCCGCACAAGACGTTGATTGCTTCTTTTTGAGTCGTAATGCTCTCAATGTCCGATTGGATTTTTCCCAGGTTCTTGCCGTCATTTAACAGAACTTCTTTCTCGTCTTTTAGTTTTTTAAGATTCTTTTTTGATTTCTCAATTTTTTTATTGTTCTCGGTTTTTTCTTTTTCCTTTATCTCTTTATCTTTTTTTGCTTTGTCGAATTTTTTCTTAGCCTCATCGAGAGCGTCATATTCGGACAAATTTGTTTCAATAGAACTTTTTTCTTTTTTAATTTCTTCTATTTCCGGTTTTTTGGCATTTGCATTATTGCGATCTTCTTCTAAATTTTTAAGTTCTTTTTCCTTTTTTGCTAGTTCTTCTTTGTCATTTTCCAGTTTTTCCTTTGCTTTGGCTCGTTCTTCCGATTTTGTGATAATCGTATTTATTTTGTCAACTTCTTTCTTGATTTTTAAAAGTTTTTCATTTATTATTTCATCCTCTTGTTTGTCCTCTTCGATAATACTGTCTATAAGTTTTATAATATCAGCAATCGGCATATTACAATCTTTGTCTTTTGCATGATCAACGTTAGGATATAATGTACTATCCTCACCGCAAAGAATGCCGTTTACATATTGGTCAATGCTTTTCTTGGTATCTTCTCTTTTTTTGTTTATTTCACTAAGTTTGTCTTTTATTTTCTCTTGAAAATTTTGATAAATTCTTGTATCAAAAATTTCTCTGAATATTTCTCGTCGTTCTTTTGTTTCTGCATTAAGCAGTTTCAAGAAATCACCTTGTGCAATAAGTGCAATTTGAGAAAACTGTTCTTTTGTTACACCGAGTATTTCCTTAATTTCATTTGATACGTTAGTGATTTTTGTCTCAATTCTGCCATCGGGAAAAATAAGTTCAACGCTGGCAGTTGGATTTGTTTTTCTATCGCCCCTGGAGTTTTTATGTTTTTGGCTTCTGGCGATTTTATACTTTTTTCCATTATAAACAAATTCAAGTTTTACAAAAGTCTTTGTGCTTTCGCTGGCATACTTTGACCTTAACATATCATTTTTCTTGCGTTTGCAGCTTGCTTCGCCGAATAGTGCATAAGTGATTGCATCGAATATAGTAGTTTTTCCGGCGCCTGTATCGCCACAGATTAAATAAAGACCTTTTTCACCGAATTTATCAAAATCTATAACAGTTTCGTCTGCATACGGCCCAAACGCTGACATCGTAAGTTTTGTTGGTCTCATTCTCTTTCCTCCTTTATCTCTTTAAAAAGTTCTTTAACAATTTCTGTCTGTTCAGATGATAATGCTTGCCCGTTCTGTTTTTCAAAGAAGTCGGCAAATAAATCAAATTCGGATTTTTTTTCGATTTTTTCAATATTATCAATTGAGCCAAATGATTTTGTCCTCTTGTTGTCGTATTTCACTTCCATCAGATTAGGATATATGTAACGCAATTTGTTCATAACATCGGGTATATCATCTTCATCGGTAAGAATAATTCTTATATAATCTTTTGTTGCAGTGTTTTCGTAATTGGCCTTAAGCACAATATCATCATATCTACCTCTAATTTCTCGCATATCATGTTTTGGAATAAGCCCAACAGTAGTTATGTTAACATTACCCTTTTCTTTCAACACTACAACAGAAACGCTTTTATCCGTATTTATTTCAGAAAATGAGTATTTAAGAGGGCTTCCGCAATAACGGACAGTATCTCGTACCATTTTTTGAGGTTTATGAATATGCCCAAGTGCGACATAATCAAAAGAATCAAATACACTAACATCAACATTATCGATACCGCCAACCGATAATTCTTCCGATTTCGAACGAACAGCTCCCGTTACAAATTGATGTGCAACAATAATATTCCTTTCTTTAGTATTTATGTTCATTTTTTCAATGGCATATTTTACAGCATCAGTATAATCTGTTATTTCTTCTGTTTCAAAAATTGTGCGAATATTAGTGGGTTTAATAAAAGGCAACATGTATACATTCACTTTCCCATATTCATCTTCCAAAACAAAAGGTTCTATTTTACCATCATAAACCGGTGCAATATGTATTCCGCTTAAATCAATAAGCGACGACGCAAAAGAAAGCCGCTCGGCACTATCGTGATTCCCACTTATAACGAATACTTGCAAATTTCTTTTAGCTAAACGGCATAGGAAATCATTAAATAGCTGTACTGCTTCAACTGAAGGTACGGATTTATCGTAAATATCTCCAGCAATAAGAACGCCATCAGGTTTTTCGTCATCAATAGTGTTTATTATTTTTGTTAATATGTATTTTTGATCCTCAAGCAATGAGAAACCATTCACACGTTTTCCCAAGTGTAGATCGGATATATGTACAAATTTCATTTTTTATCCTCCGTTATTTTGAAATGAGTGTTTCCCAAATAATGGTACCATACTCAATTATACATTATCCCCTAAAATACTACAAACGTCGACTATTGAGTTTGTAGACTATATTGCGTATTATGAAAATCAAAACTCAAAAGAATAATACTAAAGTAAAAAAATTGACAGAATTATGGTAAAATCTAATAGTAGGACTAGCAAAGGGGCAAAATAATGAAAGTAGCATTTTTAGATAGAGACGGAACGATAGTAAGAGATTACCCCGACAGAGAGTGGGTAAACATAAAAACTCCAGAATTTTTAGAGGGTTCGATAGAAACTTTAAAACATATAAAAAATAAAGGTTTTGAAATAATCATAATAACAAATCAGTATTTAATCGGAGAGAAAATAATTACGCTAGAGGATTATCAAAGTTTTAACGATTTATTTCTAAAAACATTGAAGCAAAACGGTGTGGATATACTTGACGTTTTTTACTGCCCTCATGCAAGGAGTGAAAACTGCAAATGTATAAAGCCAAATCCGGGTCTTATAAATCAAGCGTTACATAAATATCCCGATATAGATTTAAAA
>CALWJB010000056.1 GCA_944380895.1 uncultured Clostridia bacterium
AGGGAACTGCCCAAGTAAACCCTAAATTACTGTCAAATGGAAGTCCCATTGAAGTTGCCTTTAACGCACAAGCAAGTAAACTGTTTCTATCACAATTTTTTAGTGATTCCGAACTTCCGGCAAGACTTATTAAACTTGTGATAAATTGATTTACTCGCTCTTTATCGCCGAGTATGGTGTTTAAATATTTCTTGGTATCATCTTTTGAGAGATATACCGACATGGTTGTTTCTTTTGGCATTTTAAATTCCTCCTCAAATTCTGATAGCTACGCTTTTTTCTTTGTAAAACTTTATACCCGGAATATCTATTTCGGGATTTTCGTGCTTAATCTCAAGAATTTTTTTGGTATTTACTTCTCGCAATTCAATACCTTTAAAAAATGTTGGAACAAGGGAATTGTCTATAATCTCGCACTTGGTTCGTTCTTGAAATAGAAGTCCTTTTAGATATTTTTCTTTGTCAAAACTTATTTTCATATTGTTAAGCTTCTTAGCGAGCTTAAATTTTTCTTCCGCTTTAGGCAAATCACCTTTTCTCTGCAAAGCTTCGGCTTCTTCAAGCAGTTTTTGAACCTCAACGAACTTATCTCGGTTTGCTTTTCGTAAAAGTTTGTTTTCATAGGATTTTTTGAGCATATCATACTTTAACACCTTATCCTTAAGCTCGGTTTCACACCTTTCACAAATGTCAAGCATTTGACGTTCTTTTGATACGATATTTTGATATGTCTTTTTGGCTGATTCCTTTGCTTCTTTCCAGTAGTCCGTAATCATCGTTTTATGTTTTTTTATTGTTTTCAGCATTTCTAAAGCATCTTCCAAATCGCTTCTGTTTTGAACTACTGCATTTTCAGAAAAATTTTGTATATCGCTTGATTTTTTCTTAATTTCCATTTTGTCCATAAGCTACTCTCCAAACCTGTAAATTTCTAAACAAGATAAAAAGACAGAGAAGTTATCAGAAAGCTCAAAAAGCTGATATTCTCCGTCTTTGTTTAGTTTTAAGATATACGTTTTTATAACTTTTTCGTGCTGGCTTTCATACCCCGACTTATATGCCGAAAGCTGAACACTCCAAGTGTTTAAATATGTTTCACTTGTGGTTTTTAGGTCAAGCAGCACGATACCTTTTTCAGTTTTATACACCTCGTCAATGGTCATTCCATATAGAAGTGATTTATGATACGTTCGAAACTCTGAACTCAAAAGCGTCCAAGTATTATGTTTACTTTTAAACTTCTTATACGCTTCGAGGTAGCCTAAGATTTCTTGATCGAATTTCTTCAAATCATACTTTGACATGAACTCGATAGCTCTGTGGATTTTCGTTCCTCGTTCGGCCGCTTTTTTCAAAACCTTAGGATTTATCTTTCCATAAATTTTTTCATGTATCGGTGTTAGAATTTCCGAAACAGAGGGGATAAGACTATCGTCTAAGAAGTACTGGTGTTTTTCTTCCGAAAATGTAAGTTTTGGCATTTAATCACTCCTTTTTTCTTCTGAAAACGAATATTCATTTGCTGAGAATCGTCCGTCAGCTCGTATCTGCTTTTTGAAAATCACTTTTTTGTCTTTGAGGTAGCTCAGGTATTTTCCGAGAGTTAGGTTTGAAATCCCCAAATCTTTTGAAATTTTATGTCTCGAAACTTTTATTGTGTTATCTTCACTGAAGCACAGCAGGTATATACATATAACTTTTTCGCAGACACATAAATCACAACGTTTCAAGATTTCTTTAATTTTGCTTATTTTTTCTTTCAAATTAATCACCAACTTCTTCATTTTCTAATTTCACAAGGAAAGCCTCGGTGTCTATTGTTTCGGCTATAATCTGAAGGTGTGCGTCCATACACTTTGAACAATAAATTATATCCGCTATTTTGTAACAATCATTACCTTCAAAGATTTCTTTATCGCAAATATCACATTTATATATGGGGGTTCGTTTATTTTCCGGCGACTCTAAGTGTAAGTCATTATTTAAATACTTTGCCGCCATATTTCTCCTCCTTTTTTGTCAGCGGTTGGCCATTTATGCGTTTTAGAACAATCCTTAATTGCTTTTTAAGTTTTTCTTTTTCCAAGATAATGATTATCTGATTAATAAACAAAGATGTTATTGAAATAGATAACAGTAACTTATTAATTATCATTTTGCTTTCCCTCCTTAATTCGTTTTTTAAACCCCTCCCCATCTTTTTATCAGTAAAAATTGCCATAATATTTATGGCAATCCTTTATTATATTTAGCGGCAAATAGTGAATCACTATGATATAATATTTTCAATACATTTTTCAGATCAGAAAGGAACTCAAACATGTCAGTATCTCAAAATAACACAAGAGTACTAATAACAATGAGCAAAGAATTAAAAGAAAAATTTAAAGCGATAGCTGAAAAAGACGGCCGTTCGTTCTCCAATTTGTGCTCAAAAGTAATGTCAGACTACGTAAAAAGGAATGAAAAATAGAATGTACTACATTTACAGCAGAAAATCTAAATACACGGGAAAAGGTGAATCAATAGAAAATCAGGTAGAAATGTGTAAAGAATATCTTTATAAACATATCGGCAGCATAGATGAAAAGGATATTGTTGTTTATGAAGATGAAGGTTTTTCTGCAAAAAACTTAGAAAGACCCATGTTTAAAAAAATGATGTCGGACTCTAAAAATCAGAAAGTAGACTACATAGTTTGTTACAGGCTTGACCGAATAAGCAGAAATGTAAGCGATTTTTCTTCACTTATAACCGACTTAAATGACCGCAATATATCATTTGTATCAATAAAAGAACAGTTCGACACCTCATCCCCCATGGGCAGAGCCATGATGTATATCGCATCTGTTTTTGCACAACTCGAACGTGAAACTATAGCTGAACGGATAAGGGATAATATGCTTATGCTCGCAAAAACAGGAAGATGGCTCGGCGGCACTGCACCGACAGGATATAAATCCGAAAAAATTCAGCAAATTTTGATTGACGGAAAATCCAAGCAAATGTTCAAACTCAAGCTCATTCCTGATGAGGCTAAACTGATAGAGTTTATATTTAAAAAATTTATCGAAACGGGTTCGCTTACAAAAGTTGAAACTTACTTAATTCAAAATAATATTAAAACCAAAAATGGGAAGTTTTTCACCCGTTTTGCAATAAAAAATATTTTAGAAAATCCGGTATACATGGTTGCCGATGAAAACGCTTTCCAGTATTTTTTGGATAACGGCGTCGAATTTACTGATGAAGATGATATAAAGCAAAAATTTGACGGTAAATACGGAGTGATGTCCTACAACAAAACACTTCAAAGGGACGGAAAAGCCACCCGAATAAGAGATATAAAAAATTGGATTGTATCCGTTGGCAAACATGAAGCTATAGTTTCTTCGGAAGATTGGATCAAAATCCAAGAAAAATTAGCTCAAAACTCCTCAAAATCATTTCGCAAACCCAAAAGTAACGTTGCTCTCCTTTCTGGACTTTTGTTTTGCGGTAACTGTGGACATTTTATGCGTCCTAAGTTAACTAAACGTAAAAACAGTGCCGGCCAGTATATTTACGGCTACCTTTGTGAACTTAAAGAAAAAAGTAAAAGTCATAATTGCCAAATAAAAAATCCCAATGGAAATACTCTCGACAAGGCAGTATGCGAAGAAATAAAAAAACTTGCAATTGATAATTCCGAATTTTTAAAAGAGATTAGTAAAGCCAAAAAAGCGATTTCCATGCACAGCGAAAACTACGAAGAAGAAATTTCTAAAATAAATAAATCCCTATCAAAAATTGAAAATGAAATTTCTTCGCTTATTAAGGCACTTGCAAATGCTTCTAATACTCCGGCTCAAAAATATATAACAGAAAATATAAATAACCTTGATACTGAAAAAAACAAACTGCTTCAAAGAAAAGCAGAAATTGAAGGTTTGCTTAAAAACCAAGATTTATCGCAAATAGATTTTGATAACCTAAAAAATACTGCTCTTTCATTCAGCAAAGGTTTTGATACAATGGACACCGAACAAAAACGAGAAGCATTACGTACTCTTGTAAATAAAATCGTGTGGGACGGCGAAAAAGTCCATATATATTTATTTGGTTCAAAGAGCGATAAACCGCCGGTTGAGGTTTGTGACTTAATAGAGCCAAAAGGTGAGTATAGCGAA
>CALWJB010000057.1 GCA_944380895.1 uncultured Clostridia bacterium
GTTTCGTGCGGGATTTGGCAGAAATCAGATAAAGGAACTATCAACGGAATAAGTGGAAATGTTGACCTTGATATAGCTTATAAAAACTATCCCGAAATTATGAAAGCAAAAGGTTTGAATGGATTCAGCCAACCTAATGATTCTCAGCAATTCTCGAATTACTTTGTCTATACAGTCAAGAAAGGCGATACCTTGTGGACTATTTCGCAGAAGTATCTCGGAAGCGGATATAAATACAAAGAAATTAAGGATTTAAATGCACTAAACTCCGACATGATTTATGCTGGACAAACGTTAAAAGTACCAAAATAAGAGAGGATTAATTATGAATGAAGAAATTTCTAAAATGTTTATGGTTTGCATATTGTTGGAAGGAATTATTACATATATAAACAATTTTTTTGTTTCGGGGGAGCCACCTTATCAGATGATTCTTAGCTTAGTTTTTGGAATATTCATTGCGGTAGCTTATAATATAGACATATTAAAATTTATAAATATCGAAAGTAATATTCCATACGTAGGGTCTATTCTGACCGGAATACTATTTTCTAGGGGTAGTAATTATGTGTATGATTTAATGAATAAGATAAAGTGAAAAAACATAGGGAGGTATATTGCCTCCCTAATTTTTTGTTTTTATAACTAGGAAAATACCTTTTAAGTGTCCTATACTATTTGTTCATTGACCCAAACAAACGGCATAAAAACTACATGTTTCAACAGTATGCATCAGATGTTGACATTTGTTTTTATCAAAAGTATACTTTTTTCAAAGCAATCTTTTCCCACTATTTTAGAAAAGGGGGTTGTTTTAACTCATGATGGTTTAGTTTATTGGTTAAGTCCGAAGTGTAGTCAACAATCACTTATAACTTCTAAAAAGGGGGAGAAACATTTGAGAGTACGTGTTTCTAAAATATTAGCATTTATACTAATATTTACAATTTTAGCACCCGCATACAAAATTTCCGCAACTGGGGATATTAATGTGGTAGAGGGCAGGATTAAAGATTTGCATGATCCTATTGATGATAGAGATGCTGTGACTAAAAGATATGTCGATAACCAAATTGAAGGCATACCGGAACCTCCGGCAGTACTTCAAACAGAGGGACAATCTGAAACGGCAGTAATGAGTCAAAAGGCGGTTACTACATCTATAAATGAGCAGTGGGAAATGTGGCAAGATCACCTTGACAAGACGGTTAATAAAAAATTGATTTGGACAGATGATAGACCTGATCCGAACGACATCACATTAAAAACAGGGACATATATACCTAAAAATGTAAACTTACCAAGAAACGATTCTACGGGCATTTTGGAAAACAAGGTTGTGTATAATGCTGATGGCAGTCTCGCATACATTCTTCAGTATTTTTACAGGTACAGAGAAAATGAAACTTGGGTGCGCACTTATAATACTACTATTGCGGGAACTGTTGTCAATGCATGGAGTAATTGGATCAATACGTCGCCAAATTCTATATTTGATAAGATTTATCCTGTGGGGTCTATATACATGAGCGTTAGTTCCACAAATCCCGGTAATTTATTTGGAGGAACCTGGGTTGCCTGGGGGGCTGGCAGAGTACCGATTGGGGTTGATACGTCAAATTCCAGTTTTAATAATTCAGGAAAAACAGGCGGAAGTAATACCCATAGACATAGTTGGCGTATTGGACTACACTGGTTCCACGGGGATGCGTGCGGTGAAGGAACAGGTAATGGTACAGGAGCGTATGTTTATTCGGAAGATCGTTACGATGGTTGGGGCAGATCATTAGCCAACAAAAGCGTATCCGTTAATAACAACAATACCAACTCTTCAAAAACTGTAAATGCAAGCGGAAAGTATTCTCAAGGGGACACATCCAATACCAGCACCTTGCAGCCATATGTTACTTGTTATATGTGGCGCAGAACTGCTTAGTGTCTAAGTAAATTAGAATAATTAGGAGGAAATATTTTGAAAAACAAATTTTTAAAATTTGCTTCATCCTTACTTGCATTCTTATTTTTATTTTCGCAAAACACTATTCTAGCTGAAGGCTTTTTGGATTTTTTATTTGGCAATAATTCGCAAACCCAAGCTGTCGATGATACTCTTCACGTTCTGGGAGAAGTAGAGTCAAAGCGATCCGAGTATACGAAACATTTTCGTATGAGTGACGGAAGCATGAAAGCGATTAGATACTCTGATCAGGTACATTATAAAGATGGGGAATGTTTCAAGGAGATTGATAATAGCTTAATTTCTGAAGGAAATGATGCGTATAAAAATACGGATAGCCCCCTTAGCATAAATATTTCCAAAAATTTTAAAAATAAAAATCTTATAACTTTAAATTCAGACGACCATGAAATTTCTTTATCGTATATAAAGAAAAAATACAAAAAATTTGATACCGAACAAATTCAAAAACCTATTGATCGAAGTGTAGTCAAAGACGAATATGTTGAAGTATGTAATGAAGATGAATTTTCCGACAAAGAAGAGCCTGATGGTACTGCACAAGGTGAGTCTTCCGAGCCAGAGCAAGAACTGCAAACAACATCATCATCTCCTGCTATTGATACGCCTGTGCCTGAAATGTTATCAAGAAAAGTTACAAAATCACTTACTCAGGCTGATATAGATGCCATTCCGGAATTTGAACATGGTGCAAATTCTGTTCAAATCGAAAATTTGAAGGACAAAATTATTGATGATAGAGATTTACAAAAAATCAATGCAAATAAGGTATATTCTACGGCGGTGTATTCATCACCGGATCAAGGTATGGATCTTAGATATGCGCTTGCCGGGCTTATGTTTAAAGAAAATATCGTTTTGAATAATAAATCAGATGATAACGATAGATTCGACTTTGAATGTAGGACAAGCCTTAGTATTTCAAAGAGTGACAATGGTAATTTAGTATTTTCAGACGGTTCCGGAAAAGCAGTTTTTGTAATGCCGAAAGGCGTTATGTGGGATGCAAATGATAGCGCCAGTAACGAGGTTGAGTATGAATTCACACCCATTAATGGTGGCTATATTATTTCAATTGTTCCAAATAGGGATTGGATTGATGATGATTCTCGAGTCTATCCTATAATAATTGACCCTTCTATTACGACAGCCGATCCTTCTATTCCGGAAGAGTTGCGGACGGGTATAACGACAACCCAGTGTTCATCATCTAATCCGACCACAAGTTATGCTAGCCACGCTCATATCACTGTTGGTGCTTTAAGTCCCGCAGACCAATGGCTCGGATATGTAAAGCTAAATAGTTTACCAAATTTTTCACATGGAGAGATAATTACTAGCGCCAAACTGTGTCTATGCCCCTATCCCGGAAGTGGTAACTCTTATGTTACTTCCCCGGATAATGCTTTAGGGGTGAAAAAAGTTACCGGAGCTTGGAGTGGGAATACTACATGGAATACAAAACCACTAACAGAAAATACTTTTCAAGATTATTATCGTTCTTCTTCGTCAACTCTAGGTGATTACAACACATGGGATATAACTAAAATTGTAAAAGATTGGTATGCCCTGGATAACCCTAACGTAAATGATGGTATAGAATTATCTACTACAAATATAGGAAATATTTCTCTTTTAAGATATGTATCTGTTTATGACACGGTAAATCAGGATAAAAAACCATATTTTGAAGTTAATTATCGTGAGTTTATAGGCGAGGAAGAATACTGGTCATATAAATCACATAGTGCCGGATATAAAGGTGTAGGTAATGCAAATATTTATGCAGGTACATTGTCGGTTGCAGAAAATGTTTTATCATATTCAGGTTCAAGAAATCCGGTTAGCATTTCAAATACTTACAATAATGTGAATTATAACGAACAAGCAAATTCGTATTTTCACACAAAAGAGATTTCCGGTGGATATTCAAGGTCGAGTTTTTCAGGACTTGGTTTTAGATTTAGTTTTGATAAGATAGTTTATCCCATACCTTCAGACGACTATATGTATTCTCACGGCGACTGGCGATACATTTACATCGATGGCGATGGAACGCAGCATTATTTTAAACTCGATAATAACAAAATAATAGATGCAGATGGTCTGGGTTTAACCTTGACTGAAACTACCGAAGACAGTCAGCCGATAATTGAAATTAGTGACCTTCAAGATAACAAATTAACCTTTAATAATCCTGATTCGGAACATGGAATATATGTTCTTAAAAGTCAATCCGATAACAAAGGAAATATCACAACATATGCCTATTCAGACGGGAAAATAACCGGTATAACCGATGCGGCAGGCAGATCGACTGCAATTACTTACATAAATGGGACAAATAAAGTTTCTAAAATTACTGTAGCTGACGGAAAAGAAGTTAATTTTTCATATGACGGAGAAAGATTAAAAGAAATATTTTACCCTGAAAATATGAAAACAAGCTATGAATATGACCATCAAGGAAGACTTTGCTTAGTTTCTACAAATGAAGGTTCAGGAAGAAGTGTTAAATACGAATATGCTTCAAACGATAAAGACAGCTTAAACTTCTTTAAAGTTAGAAGTGTAACGGAATACGGTAGCCAAAATGCAAGCGAAAAAACTAAAGGAGCAAGTCAAGAATTTTGGTATGATATGAATCAAACCAAAATTACAAGCAAAATTAATAATCTGGATGTTCCTTACCATGAAAATACTGAAATTTACCAGTTTGATGACGAGGGTAGAGCAACCGGTATTATTGACCAAAACGGCAATTTTCACGAAACTGAATATCATAAAAAAGACGAGGAAACTCCAAGGAAAAAACACAAAATCAAAGAAAATGCCATGGGTCAAAAAATCGTTCATAATCTTCTCAAAAACTCACGTGCAGCTAATTCGGATACCGCAAATTGGGAAATTGAGAACTGGAATCCTAATCATCAATCCTCAGAAAACTGCTGCTCTATTACAGCTTCTAATGATGAAGCAAAATTAGGTAGTGATAGTTTTAAGGTGAACATTAGTCAAAACCATGAATCTTGGCCTGTTGCAAAACAAATTGTTTTTGTCCCGGTATCAAGCGAAGACCAAAAATATACATTTTCAGCAGATATTAAAATAAATGGAGAACTCATCGGGGGCGAAGGTGCGTCAATTCACATCGGAGTATTTAAAGACCAAGTTCAAACTTCGGGTGATAACTACAGCAGATGGCTAAAATCAACCGATAATGAATGGAAACGGATTAGCGTTACGGTTAATGTTCCGGCAGGATCAAATAATGTTAGATGCTATTTTGGAATGAAAAATTCTTCAGGTAGTGCATATTTTGATTGCTTGCAACTTGAAAAAGGCGATACAGCAAACAGTTACAATATGGTTGAGTGCAGTGATTTTAAAGAAAATACCGGCGTTTGGATAGAAAATAATCTTAATTCTTCGACGGATGTAATTACTGAAAAAGGAATGAGAATTACCGGTAATACGGAAAGTTCCAAAAATATTTGCCAGAGAATCGATGTTAATAGAAAAAATCCTACTTTCAATGTTGCTGTTAAAGCCGAGGCTAAAAGTTCTCCTAAAAAAGGGCTTATAAATTCAACCAATACTAAAAATGGATTTTTCGTAGAATTTGAAATTAATTATTCTGATGGGACAACTCAAAAAAGGGTAGACGATTACTTTAATCAAAGCATTTATGATGATCAGTATTATTTTAACAGTATTTCATCGCAAGAATATGTAGAATCAGGTAATAATTTGATACTTCCAGACCGAGAAGTCAGCTATGTTAGAGTCTTTATTTGCTATAATTACAACTGCAATGAGGCATATATTAAGGAAGCTCAGGTAACTATTGAAGAAGATTCAAATATGTATCATTACAATGAGAACGGTGTTTTTGACAGACTAAAAAATAAGCTCGGAAACGACAACAAAATCGAGTATACAACGGCAAATGAAATCAAAAAATCAATACGAAACGTTGATATAAATACCACTGAGGAAATTGAAAACACTTATAATAATAGCGATGCAGGGCACAATTTAGAATTCCAAACTCGTGAATTTGGAAATAACAAAAAATCAAAAAATAATTACACATATGACAGCGCGGGAAATGTACTTACATCGGAATTATCTTCTGTAGATACACCAAATGCCAAAAAAATACATACCGAAAATACTTATCAAGAAAATCAAAATTATCCTCAAACCTCGAAAGATGCAAAAGATAAAGTGACCACGTATAACTATAATTCAGATAACGGAAATCTGCAAAGCGTAACTAATGCATGTGGCACGCAGTTAAACTACAGTTATGATAACGATGGAAAATTAACAAATGAAACTTGCGGAAATCTTCAAAATTCATACTCGTATGTAAACGGACTTCTCGATTCAATTAATCATAAAGTTTCAGAAAGTCTCCAAACAACTTACAAATTCATCAGAAATATTTTTGGGAACATAACTGAAACCAAAGTGGGAAACAGAACCCTTTCAAAAAGAACTTATGACGCTGGTGGAGGGCTTTTAAGACAAGTAAAATATGGCAATGAACAAACCGTAAACTATGATTATGACGAAAAAGGAAGACTCATAAGGAAATCATTTGGATACGGAAAAGGTGACAAATTCGGCGAAATAACTTATACTTACGACAGCAAAAACAGAATAGTTGAAACTTATGACTCACTTGGTGATTTAACCACTAAATTTGAATATGATCGCTTTGGAAGAATAGAGCGCATAGAGCGAAGCGACGGAGTTGTAAATGATTTAAGCTATGATAATTTCCGAAATTTAGTTAGCAAAAGCGTTTTAAATCTTTTTGGCGTTTCGCAAACTCTTGAAAATACTTTTGGAAAATCCGATATGCTTTCAAGTTCGAGTATTCAAACCGGGAATACCACCATTTTAAGCAAATATGGATATGATGATATCGCAAGACTTCAAAATTCAGACGTTTTAACTTCTGATGAATCTTCAGGAATCAGACATGAAATTTCTTATGAAGATTTTGGTCAAGACAGAACTACGGGATTAGTAAGTTCGATTGAAATCAAGAAAAAAGTTTCTGATAACTGGACAAGCACAGGCGAAAAGTTCAATTATACTTACGATGATTTAGGCAATATTACTGCTATTACGGATGCAAGTAACTCCCTTATTGCAAGTTATGTTTACAATAACTTGAATGAACTGATAAGAGAGAATAACGTTCAAACAGGAAAAACTGTAGCTTACACGTACAATGCTGGCGGAAATATGACTGAAAAGAAAATCTATTCCTATACGATCGATGCAGATTTAACAAACGCTACTCTCGAAAGCACGGTAACGTATAATTATGGTGATGCAAATTGGCCTGACAAATTAACATCTATAACCTGCGGAGAAGACGAACAAGCGATAATTTATGATGCAATAGGCAATCCGCTTGAATACAGAAACGGTTGGAATTTTTCTTGGGTACGAGGCCACAGACTTGACAAAATGGAAAATTCAGGATATAATATTAATATAGAGTTTAAATATAATGAAAGGGGAGTTAGAACTCAAAAGATTGTAAATGGGGTTCAAACCGATTTCATAACGTCAGGGATTAAGTTACTGGGTCAAAAAACCGGCGAAAACGTTCTTTTGTGGCAAGTAGACGGAAACGGAAATACGATTGGATTTAATTACAATGGTGTACCGTATTTCTACATGAAGAATTTGCAAGGAGACATTATTGGAATCACAGATGCTTCAGGAAATATAGTGGCCAAATACACCTATGATTCTTGGGGTAAGCTAATTTCAATTAAAGATGCAAGCGATGTGGATAAGACCACGGATACTACTTTTATTGGTTATATCAATCCCTTAAGATACCGTGGATATTATTATGATTCTGAAACAGGTCTTTACTACTTAAATGCACGGTATTATGACCCTGAAGTCAACAGATTTATTAGTGCTGA
>CALWJB010000058.1 GCA_944380895.1 uncultured Clostridia bacterium
AACAGATCAAAAAACAGAGATAGTATAAATTTAAGTAGCGATAAAGACTTCCAAAGTGTTACAAAGCAATTCAACAGCTTTGCACAAAGCAGAGATGGTATAAATTTAAGTAGCGATAAGGATTTCCAAAGTGTTACAAAGCAATTCAAGAGCTTTGCACAAAGCAGAGATGGTATAAATTTGAGTAGTAACAAAAATTTCCAAGAAATACAAAAATTTGTTAACAATCCGCATGCGATGTTAGTTTTCAATCCCGATGATGGCACATTCCAGTGCTTTATAAAGAATGAGAAAGGTCTGTGGTCAAATAGCAATTGTACGATTATTAACTTTAAACCACAAATGTATAATTGGAATAATAAAGGTTGCAAATTTAATTTTGACGCGTTTTCACATTTCTTAAAGTGTACAGAAGAAGCTAAAAAAACGTGTGGCAATGCGGCAGATTTAGCAAATAGGTCAGCAAAAGAAGCACGAACAGCAGCAATAAAAGTATGGGAAGTAGGCAAAATATGCAAAAAAGACGACGTGAAAAAATTACAAAAAGCGGCAAACAAGGCATCAATCTTAGCAGGCTCAGCAGCATTCACAGCAAAACAAACAGCAGACGTAGCAAACAAAGCAGCATGCACGGAAGAACAAAAAGAACAAGCAAAACAAGCAGCAAACCACGCAGACCAAGCACAACAAGCAGCAAACTTAGCACGAGAAACGGAACAAGCAATACAAACAGCAGCACAAGTAGTGAGACAAGCGGAACAAGCAATACAAATAATACAAATAATACAAAAAGCACAAAATGTACAAAATGTGCTCACAAAAGAACAAAAAGAACAAGCAATACAAGCAATACAAGCAGTACCAGAAACATTTTTCACAGCAACCACAGCAGCACAAAAAGTACTCACAGAAGAAGTAATACAAAAAGAATTAGGAGAATTAGGAGAAATAAACCAAATAATACAAAAAGAATTAGAAAAATTAGGAGAAATAAACCAAGCAAAACAAGTGGCAGCAAGCATATTAATACAAATGGAACAAAAAATACAAACTGTAGAATATCGTATGTTAGAAATATTGAAAATGAAAATAATTGAAAAAACATTCAATGCAGTTGAAGAAACAGAAGCAGTAGCATATAACGTACGCAAAGTCGCCCTAATAATTAGATAATGGAACTGTTTTTATAGTATAGAGAAATTAAACATAGTGTCCGGAAATATAGAAAACTTACTTCCACTTAGTGGCGCAGATATGATGCAAGCAGTTAATAAAATTAGATTCAATTTGTTCATAAAAAACTTCTTTAATTAAATGTATGGTTTATTAATTATCTAAATTTAGACAACACAAAAATAAATAAAAGCAAAAGGCTCCATTCTAAAAAGAGTGGAAAAAAGCGCTCTGAAATTTGACAGATATTAAGTATTTTATAGTAATAAATTCGTATATACTGTGCGTCAATTTTTTGCACACTGAAAACTACGTGATAGTCGTGAGGATGATTTTATAAAAAATTTACCCACAATTAATGCACAAAAAGCGCATGGCTTAAAATTAATAACTTTATAAAACAAAATTTTAAAAACAATGTTACTATTTGTTAAATTTTATAAATATTAAATTATATTTAATTTTACGTTTGCTCACGCCCTGATTCCAAAGCTTGACGAGCTTTTCGTATTTCCACTAAATTTTGAGTTACACTTTCATCCAGACGTTTCATCATCTCGGTAACATATTCATTTGACGATTTTTTTATTTCTTCCGCTTTGGACTTTGCGTCAGCTAAGATGTTATCTGCAGCAATTTGTGCAGATTTTACTATTTCGCTCTGGCTTACCATCATTTTAATTTTTTCTTCGGAGAGTTTAATCATTGCTTCTGCCTCATTTTTTGCTCCTTCGATAATTCGGTTTCGCTCATTTATGACTTTTTGAGCTTGGACAATTTCCTGAGGTAGAGCGAGACGTATGTCTTCCAGAATTTTTCTTATATTTTTGGAGTTCAGAACTACTCTCCCACCTGACATCGGCAGACCCCAAGAATTTTCGAGTATGTCTTCCATCTCTCTTATTAAATTTTCTATACTCATTATTATCACCTATCTGATTGACAAAAAAATATTTAAATTTCAATGCTTTTATACAAATTCAGGCACATTTTACCATATTTATAAGTTTTTTTCAAAAAATAACACGTAGAAAAAAACTGTGGGCTTTCTCCAATAATTGTTTCGGTGATTATTACCGAATTTTTCGATACTAATTTTGGCAGCAAATTTAAGCAAGAAACAAGTAAATTTTTACTTTTGTAGGGAGGGTCCAAAAAAACTATGTCAAAAATTTCTGCTGTATTTTCCAAAAAATACAAAGCATCTGATTTTACAATTTTTATGTTATCGTGAGGTACTTTTATTTTGGAAACATTAGATGTTATTAATTTGATAGCATCATTATTGTTGTCTACTATTGTGACATTTTTGGCGTTTCGACTGAATGCCTCTATACCTATCTGTCCGGTTCCTCCAAACAAATCAAGAAAATTTTTACCATCTATATCAAACTGTATGATATTAAAAAGTGCTTCTTTTACTCTGTCTTTTGTCGGACGGAGATTATCGTTTTTTTTAGAAATAATATTGAGTCCTTTCGATTTTCCCGATGAAATTTTTATTTATATTCACCTCTGTAAATTTATTATTCGTGATAATTTTCAAAATTTATATTTTCTATTTTAATTTCTTCAATTGGCTTATCATTTTCATCAGTTTCGGCGTCCGATATGGCGTTTATAGTGTCCATCCCCTCAAACACTTGCCCAAAAACAGTATGTCCGCGTTTTGCGGTATTGTAATATCCGTCCAGATGCGGATTTCCACCGTTTTCGCTATAAAGTGACTTTATTTCATCGGTTATTTTTGACATATCCAAAGTACCTCCATAACGTTTTTCGAATTCTTTGGGGTTTGATTTATAAATATTATAAGCGCTTTCAAAATTTTCCCATCCGTTAAATGTTTCAGGATTTTGATTATTAATAAAAAATTGACTGGAATTAGTGTTCGGTCCTCGGTTTGCCATCGATAGAGCTCCGGTTATATTAAATAAATTTGGACTGAACTCATCTTCGAAATCTTTACCCCAAACACTTTTACCGCCTGTACCTGTACCTGTGGGATCACCGCTTTGTATCATAAAATTTTTTATAACTCGGTGAAAAATTATGCCATTATAGTAACCGTTTTTTGCAAGTGATTTAAAATTTTCAACTGCTTTCGGTGCTTCTTCGGGAAAAAATCTTATTTTAAAGGATCCTTTATTTGTGTTTATGACTGCTATTTCTTCATTTTCTGCCGGCTTTTCAAGCTGATATCCTATTTTTACATCCAAGTCTTGTTTTTGCTCATGATTATCATTTTGATTTCCGCACCCGACCACTGTGAATAAAAATCCGCTCATAAACATTACTCCCGCCATGATTTTAAATTTTTTATGTATCATTTTAGTTCCTCCAAAAAATTTATAATTTAAAGATGTTTTCACCGATAGATTATATATCAAATTGTGGACGATAGCAATATTATCACGCACATAAAATTGAAATATAGAATATATTGGTAATGAAATAACAAATTTAAAGTTATTTCAAAAGATTTTGAAAAAATTTGTAATTTAAAAAGGAGGAAATTAAAAATATGTCATGTCCATATGAAAAGTCATGCAGACCGGAGGAAGAAACGTGTCCTGTTTTGGGATTTCAAGATGTTACGGTCGGAGTTCCTGTAGAGATTAAGCCTTTTGCGCAGGTGGGAAAAATAAAAACAGAGTGCATGGGCAAACCCGTTGTAAAACGCGGAACTACAAACTGTGAAGGTAAACCGGGTCAAATTTGTAAACTCACTGTAACCCAAAAAATAAGGGTAGAGGTACCGGTAGTCTTTGGAGCAAGAACAAAAGTAGGCGAAGCAAGCATAGAATGTAAGCATCAAGGTTGTTCGCAAGAATCCGATATGAAACCCAAAAGTGAATCTTTGTATACTGCTTCGGAAGGTGAGTTCAGAGGCATAGTAGGATGAGTATCTGATCAGGATTTTGAGCCACGCCGTAATGGCGCGGCTTATTATTATTTTTCAACTAAATAAGAACACTTTGCGTACTTCAAAAACCCCGTGCGATAAGCACATGAAATTAAAATTTAAGGCAATACCGCATAAAAGACAACCACAGAAATCCAATAAGATTTACAAACTCAACTTTTGCTGTGTATTAATATAATTAATCGCAATATTCTATTAGTTGTGTTAATTATGCTACACATATTTTGGGAGATTTGATTTTAAAACTAACTCTATACTCTTTGTGCGATATTGCCTTAAGTAAAACACAACACCGTATCAGATGTAATGATGAAGTTCAAGCCACCAAAATAAAGGAAAAGTGTTGTTTATGGCAAAAAGTTTATCACACAACAAATAGTTATGCAAGTATCACATAGTATTTACGCCAAAATATAGGAGAAAAGTGATATATGACGAATCAAGAACAGATATATAGAAAACCATAAAGTATTTATATAAATGAAACAAAAATAATAGAAGGGCATATGATGTCAGATTATATCCACCTTTTACTATCAATTCCTCCAATCCAAATCACAGTGTATCACAAATTATGAGCTATCTAAAAGGAAAAAGTGCAAGGATGATATTTGAAGTGCACGCAAATTTAAAGTATAAATTGGAGGATAGATATTTCTGGGCAGAAGGATATTACGTAAGTACAGCATTATTAAACACTGCAACAATACAAAAATATATTAGAGAGCAAAAAAAGAAGATCAAATTGTGGACAAACTTAAAACTAAAGAATATATAGACCATTTTAAGAGTATCAAGCAATCAGTCCTCTTAGGCTTGAACAAAGTGCCGGCCATCTCAAGACGGATGGTTGGCACTCTTATGCTCTTATAGGGATTTCCTATACCACGTCTTTCTGGCGTAGTTATTTCACACGTAGAGTCCGCCATAATCTCCTGTTCTTGTTAAAGAAATCAAAAATTTGAAAAGGCAAAAGAAGGTGGAAATAAAATATAAATTTGTTACCGTTAAAAAAACTCATATATCAGTATATGGTAATTTTGAAAAAATTATTCTTGAACTTGACAGAAATCTATACAACAACAATAGAAGAGAAACAAGACGAGGTATTAGTCTGAGTGAATTAGACGAAGATAAATAAAATTTTATAAATAATTATATAAATTTAGAAAAATATATATTAATAAAAATAAGTAGAGAAACATTATATAAAGCGATTACACAGTTAAGACCCGATAAACAAAAGTTGTTACATAGCTTATATTTGAGCAACAATCCCATAGCTCAAAAGCAGTATGCAGATGTTTTTGGTGGTGACTGAAAATGCTGTCCAATTTAGATTATCCAAAGGAAAAAAGAAACTAAAACGTATTATATCATCAAAAATTTTTATCTAAAAAATAGAAAGTAAAAAAATTGGGGCGGGTTTTGCTTCTGCCGTGGCTTATATATAGAGACATTTTTAAGATAGTAAAAAGTAAAGTCTCTGAAACGAGGTGTGAAAAATGATAGAGCACAAAATAAAAATGATTGTCAAGAGTCCTGGCGAGCAGTTTATGACTATCGATGAATTTAAAAAGATATTTATCTTAAGAAATTTAGAGGTCAAATGGTTTGGAGGTGTAGAAAAATCAACGATTATCGCACCCGAAAAAAATGTGCAATAAGTAGAAGTCGGTGAGGCGACGGGTATTGTTAAAATTAAATAAAATATCAAACTAAAATTAATTTTATAAAAGGAGAAATCGTCATGAATTACAAACTGGTTAAAATGAAACGACCGACTTTCATATAGGTTGTATATCGAGTGAAAAAGTATAGACAGAGGATAATTTAATGTGAGAATCAAGCACATATTGATGAATTAGACTCCGGAGACTTTGAATTTAGCAAGATGCACTTATATAGCATAGAATTAAAATAATAAAAAAAGGAAGTACGATAAATATGGATTTAGAATTAAAAAATGCCGAAAGATATTACGATTTAACGGCATACGAGGCGCTAAAAAATGTAAGTGACATTGAAAGATTAAAATCGAAAAATGTTATCTATGTATGTTCACAATTTGGAGGTAATATTGAGAAAAATCAGCGAAAATTCTGTAAATATTGTAAATTTATTATTAAAAAAGGGTATATACCTATGGCAGTAAATTTGATGTTTCCAAGATTTATGGATGATTTTTATACAAATGGAAAAAAGAAAGCTATACTGATGAGTTTAGATATTATTTCAAGATGCGACGAACTTTGGTGCTTTGGTGAATACATAAGCAATAGGATGATTCAAGAATTGATTTTTGCGAGGAAGCACATGATTAAAATCAGATATTTTACAAGCAGATGTGAACCGCTGTTTACGAAAGGAATGAACTGATATGGAAACCGAAGAGTTTTTGAGCAGTACTTGTAAATGCTGTTTTAGTGATTTTTAACACTCACTATATTTCCAAGAAGTAAAACTTTGTGGCTTAAACTATCAAAAATATAAAAAGCGCTCAATATTTTATGGAGTAGGGTGTTATTTTATCTAAAACACGAAATTAAAAATTATTCTTAATCATAACAAAAGCCCGATATTATCGGGCCCAATTTTCACACTGCACAAATACAGCTACTTGTGTGTAATCACCTATATATTAATACCCAAGCACGATTTTTAAAAGCGCGCGTGGGTATTGGAGTACACCCTTCGAAATATTAGTTTATTTGTCGGTTTATGTAAGAAAAGAAATTAAATACTAAATGTTGTTTGGATTTTTAATCTAAGTGTTAGATCATATCCACATTTGTTTGTTGTCTGACCATTTCTTGTTAAACTCAGATAGTTGCGTTGGTAATTTGCGTTTTATTGCAGAAAGTATAACAATATCGTCTATTCCGAAATCGATGCCAAACGGAGTACGGGTATTTTTTATCTTTGCAACGACATCAACGTGAATACCCAGATATTGTATATTTACAGATATTTGCAAGATACCTTTAACTTCAAAAGTAACAAAATTATTTGTAGTATCTGCTAAAATAATTTCTTCAATAACTGTACGCAACTTTTCGGGTGTATTCGGTATTTTGCGAAGCATAAAATCTACATCAACCGTTACACGAATATCAAAATCGGTTAAGGTATAAAAAAGTCCACCTTTAAGCACAAAGTTTTCACTTATTTGGATGTTTTCAAGTCGTATTAAAAATTCCTCCTGGCAAAAAAGGCCGCATACATAATTGATTGCTTCTGCCTGTTCCTTTTGCTTTGTTTCTTAATTTTGAAAGAGCTGATGCATCAATATATCAACCATTAATAAGGGCCTCCATCATTTCCGTTACTTTTTTATAAACCCTAAGCTTTTTTGCATATGCACCTAGATTAGAAAGATTTTTGTTTTTATCCAAAGCATACGAGTTGATAGGCTTTTGCAAACAGTTCATTATCCATTTTGTTTTTGTACTTAAAACAATCGCAAATCGTACGTTCTTTGTCATAAATAGGAAGTAACCATTCCATTTTCCATCCGTGACGACGGGATAATTCGTAAGCTTGCGGCGTATGTTGTGCTTGGAATCAATTCAGACGGCATGAAAGAGGTCCTAAGTATTGTCGTCGGAAAGAATGAAAGTAGTAGCAAATACTGGCTCAGTATACGGGGTAGTCTGAAGAATCGTGGGGTTCAGGATATACTTATCTTTTGCTGTTATGGCCTTACAGGAATCAAAGACGCAGTTTCAACTGCGTTTTCTAAGACGGAACAACATCGATATATTGTACATATGGTGCGCAATACTCTAAAATATGTGTCAAATAGAGACGCCAAGGAATTTGCAAAAGACCTTAAGGCGATCTATACTGCCTCAAACGAAGAGATTGCCAGAAAGCAACTGAAACCGTAACTAAGAAATGGTCTGAACATTATTCAAATGCAATGAATCGTTGGCTTGATAAGTGGGATGTTATTCTCCCGATATTCAAATTAAATAAACAAAGAAGCGTATTCCCAAGCTCTCAGGCGTTGATGAAAGCACCATATCTAGCCACTTTAGAGACTTCAAAAAAATGGACTGTACCAATTCGAAACTGGGGTAAAATACGGGCAGAATTAGAAATAATGTATCCTGATAGATTGCTTGGATGGCAATAAAACCTTGACACAATAGCTTATTTTTGTTATTAAATAATTAATAGCTCAAAAGTATTCAACTACTTTTAAGCTTTGTCAATTATCATAGAAATTCTCTTTTTACAGAATTTTTTTCACACGGCCAAAGATGACATCAAGATACCAATGAAGCTGATTTTCGATAGACCAGTGTTTTCGTATAGAATCGGCGAATTCATGTAAATCTGTCAAAGATGTAATAAAATATCTTGTATATTTGCGGACTTCGCCCTTTTCAGTAACAGTGGAACTCGCCATACCAAGTGCTTTCAACCCGCACCATTGCTCTTTTTGCTCCAGCCATGCGATATCTGCAAAAAGCTTGTATTCTCTTTTTTCTGTTCTTCCGTGTCCTTTTTCATTCGTTCGATGTGCTGGAATTTCAGCCGAAAATTCGTTGAAATAATCTGCTGTGTCTTGATACAACGAAAGCTGATTCTGCTTCAAACCAATTACATAATCTGCTTTTTCTGCAATTATTTTTTTCACAATCTTTTTCTGACAGCTCATCGCATCGGCTGTTACAATTGCTCCCTCAACGTCAATGAAATCAAGAAATTCCGGTACTGCTGTTATCTCATTGCTCTTTTCTTCCACTTTTATTTCGCCCAATGTAATCTGATTTTCAGCTACAAACGCACTCACAACATGGTATGCCTTGTGTTTATCATTTCTGATTCCGCTGATTGTCTTTCCGTCTATCGCTATTACCGAGTGTTTTTTCTTTCTGAAGATATCCAGTTTATCAAGCATGATGAAAGCTCTGACGGGTTAATTTTTTCAAATACCCGTCTGAATGTATCACTGTCAGGTGTACCGTTCGGAAGTTCAAGAAACTTCGTTAAAAAATCTTTGCGACTTTTGCCAAATTCCTCCATATCAGCAAAATCTTCGCCTTCGCATATTACGGTACACATCCCTATAATTATGATATCTTCGAGCTTGTGGCGGATGTTTCCATAGCCTATACTCCTCGGCTCACTGATGCTTTTTATCTCTTCTTTTAATTTCTCTATCTCCATGGATTCTATTTTACTCTTTTCCCCTCAATAAGTAAATGTTGTTGCCGTGTTTATTTTTCCTACTGAGGTTCATAAATTTTTAAATTTTTTGTATATTAAATAAGCGATAAGAAGTATAAGAAGAAGTATCAAAATGAACGCAGAGGAAATAGATATAAATTCAACTAAATTATTTTCATCTTTTTTGTCTATGAGAGCATAATGACTAAAATGATCAGTTTTAAATTCACAGTAAGAATTTGAATCTATTGTAACGATATGTTCTTCAAAATCGTCATCGGGTAAATCGAATAACACTCTGTAAACCTCGAGATCTTGTTTATCAAAATCGTCGGGTACGGGCATTCTTACCGTAATTAAACCGTTATCCGTATTGGGCTCTATGACGTTACCGTTTAGATCTACAACGT
>CALWJB010000059.1 GCA_944380895.1 uncultured Clostridia bacterium
TATTTGGAATAGTAAGAGTTTCATCATGATAACTTAAAAATCCGTAAACCGCCATTGCAGAAAGTATTTCATCACGAGTATTTAAATTTATTTGCTCTGCACTGTAGCCTTCTAAATGAATATTTACGGGAATTCCTGATACCATCTGTACTATATCATTTCTTACTTCTTCCACATTGTTCTCAATATAATAGCTAATTTCGTCCATAGGTCCGGTATTAGTCCAATAGCTTTGACAAATGCCATCACTTAGGGCATAAACAACAGACCTGGGATTAAATATTTCATTTCCTGAATAAGTTTTATAGCCATCATACCAACTTTTTAACTCTTCAAAAGTTACCTCGTCTTGCTTTTTACATAATTTTTTAGTCTCGTCGAATGTAAATCCAAAATATTTATAATATTTTTTATCATTTAAAATATTATACTCTTTGAACATATTAAGTGCTGAACCAGATGAATATTTAGCAATTGGTAAAACTCCGGTCATGTATGCAAGCTCCACATATGGTCTGTCTTTCAGTAAATCCTTTAAAAATTGTAAAAAATTCTCTTTATCTTCAGACTCAAATAAATTGTTATTGAAAATATAGTCCCATTCATCAAGTATGAATATAAATCCTTGACCTGTTTCATCAGATGCCTGTTTTAACATTTCGCTTATAGTGTCATCGGTATTCACGTTTGGATAAGCCTCAATTATATCGCGAATTAATCTGGTTTTGTAAAACTCTATATAATCTGAATATGTTTTAGAATCACTTGCATTAGAGTTAAAAGTAATGTAAATCACATTATGCTTATTTAAATGTTCTAAATATGACTCGTTTTTACTAATTTTAAGTTTGTCGAAGAGTGCCTTAAAATCAGCATTTTTTGAATAATAACAAGCAAGCATCATCGCGTTTATTGTTTTTCCAAATCTTCGCGGCCTTGTTATGCAAACATATTGAGATGCTGTTCCAACTATCTCATTCATTTTTTCAATCAATTTTGATTTATCTACAAAGTATTTTTCTTTCGTAGTTTTAGTAAACTGATTTACTGGTGTAATACTGTTTAAAAAGTATGGCATTGATATGTCACCACCTAATTTTTTTGCTTTACTATTCATTGTACCATAACGTTAAAAATTTATGAACCTCAGTAGGGAAAACAAAGTGGCTAATACCGCCTGTTCTATAAATCGTTACAAATTTGCACCCCGTCTTAAAATTTTGCACCCACAGAGAAAAAAGCTGTAACGATTACTCCTAAAATCGAGAGAGTAATCGTTACAAAAAAACTACATTGTATCTAGATTTCCGTATCGGAATGGCATAAGATTGTCATTTGGATACAATGTACTTTCCCATTATTACTGGGGTTGAGGGGCTTTACCTTAAAAATTATATATTAAAAAAATTGAATCGCTCGTAAAACTAACCTTATTTTTTATTATTGTATCATGCACTCATTATTTTTACAATGGGTACATCTATAAAAAAACAAACATTGTAATCGTTACAATTTTTTTGCGTGGGTGCAAGATTTTAAGACGGGGTGCAAATTTGTAACGATTTATAGAACAGGCGGTATTAGCCACTTTATTTTCCCTACTGATGTTCATAAATTTTTAATGTTATGGTATAATGAGTAATAAGAAATTCTGTCATTACCAAAATCATAAATTTTGAATGATAATGAAAACCTTGTTTCTTAACAATAAGAAATTAAATTTTAAGGCGGTGATATATTTGCCATATTTTTTAAATACCCCAATAACTAATAACGCATTTACTGAAGTAGCAAATTACAAATATTTTGTGGATAAATCCAAGCTTATAGAAAAGTTAAACGAAAATATAAAAACACCAAGTAAATATATTTGCATAACAAGACCACGCAGGTTTGGCAAAACAATAAATGCTATGATGCTTGCCTGCTACTATTCAAAAAACGCTGATTTTAAAAAGCTCTTTGATAAACTTGAAATTAGTAAAAGGTCTTCATATTTGGAACATTTAAATAAACATAATGTAGTCTACATGACTATGAATGAACCTCCTAAACCTAATTGCTCATACGAAGAATTTATCGAAAATTATATAAAAGATTTAGCGTAAGATTTGGTTGAAGCATATCCTAACATTGAAATAAACAAAAAAAGCCTTTGTCTAAAATATTTTCACAGGTTTACAACGAAACAAATGAAAGTTTTATTTTTATAATAGATGAGTGGGACTATATTTTTAATAACAACTTATTTACAAATGAAGATAGGGAGAATTTCTTACAATTTCTAAAGGATTTACTAAAAAACAAACCATACGTAGAACTTGTATATATGACGGGCGTATTACCGATAGCTAAGTATTCATCTGGTTCAGCACTTAATATGTTGTTGGAGTTTAACATAATGAATGATTACACATACGATAAATATTTTGGTTTTACAAACGATGAAGCAAAGTCATTATGTAAAAAACAGAATAAAATTTCCATGGATAATCTAAAAGAGTGGTATAACGGTTATTATACGTGTACTGGCTTACAGATATATAATCCACGTTCAGTAACAACAGCATTAAAACAAGGCGTATGCCAAAGCTATTGGACTAACACAGGTCCTATGGATGAAATTAGCTGCTACATCGAAAATAATGTAGAAGAAGTAAGAAACGATATAGTCCAGATGGTATCAGGAATTCAAGTAAATATTCATTTAGAAGGCTACAGTGCAGAGCAAATAAATTTAAATACTCGTGATGAAATACTTTCTGCAATGGCGGTTTACGGATTTTTAAGTTATCATGATGAAACTCTTACTATTCCAAATA
>CALWJB010000060.1 GCA_944380895.1 uncultured Clostridia bacterium
TTTTTAGATTAAAGATCGGCATATTAAATTATTAAAGGAGTTTGACCCATGAATATAGTACTTTTGGGAGCGCCGGGTGCCGGAAAAGGTACGCAGGGAGCAATGATATCAAAGCACTTTGGTATTCCCGCGATTTCGACGGGAAATATCATAAGAGATGCGTTGAAGAGCGGCAGTGAGATGGGTCTTAAGGTCAAGATGTATGTTGATAAAGGGCAGCTCGTACCTGATGAAATAGTCATCGGAGTCGTGAAAGACCGCATCAAACAAAGCGACTGCGAGAATGGTTTTATTTTGGACGGGTTCCCAAGGACCTTAGCTCAAGCCGAGGCTCTGGACGAGTCGGGAGTAAATATTGATAAAGTTGTTGATATAGAAGTTGATGACGAACTTATTTACAAGCGTATGTCAGGGCGTCGAATTTGCAGTAGATGCGGGCAGACGTATAACGTTGAGCTCGGTATGCCCCCGATTAATGAGGGAATTTGTGATGACTGCGGAGGAGACCTTATTCAGCGCGCGGATGATAAATTAGAGACAGTAAAAGCAAGACTTAAAGTTTATTATGATCAAACTCACGTTTTGAAGTCTTATTACGACAAGCAAAATAAAAGATTGATTATAGACGGTTCGAAATCGCCGCAAGAGATAAAAGATTATATAATAGATAATTTAGAGGCTTAATTTATGGTAGTGCTCAAAACATTACAAGAAATTAAAAAAATGAAATTGGCCGGAAAGATATCCGCCAGAGCCTTGAAACTTGCGGGAGAGATGGTAAAGCCGGGGACTTCGACCGAAAAAATTGACGAGGCGGTAAGCAAATATATAAAATCGCAAGGTGCCGCTTCATCGACTCTCGGTTATAATGGATTTCCAAAAAGCTGCTGTATATCTGTCAATAATGAAATCATCCACGGCATACCCAGTAAAAGCCGTATTTTAAAAAGCGGTGATATCGTCAGCATAGATATAAGCGCCAATATCGGTGGATATCACGGCGATAATGCTTATACATTTGCGTGTGGCGATATCAGTGAAAACGCGAAAAAGCTTATAAACGCCACAAAAGAAAGTTTAGAAAAAGCAATAAGCGTGGCAAAAGTCGGGAACAGACTTGGAGATGTGGGAAATACGGTTGAGGAGTATGTTAAAAAGCGTGGCTACTCGGTGGTACGTGATTTCGTAGGACACGGAGTAGGTACGTCACTGCACGAAGACCCATCGGTACCCAACTATGGTAATCCGGGACATGGAATGCGTTTGCGTGAAGGCATGACGATAGCGATTGAACCGATGGTTAACGAAGGTACGAGTGAATTTATAATGCTCGACGATGGGTGGACGATTATCACTGCCGATAAGAAATTATCTGCACATTTTGAACACACTGTTGCAATCACGTCATCAGGGCCTCTGATTTTAACGGATCCTGAACAATAAGGGGAACAAGAATGGAACTAAAAAAAGGAACGATAGTATATTCCTTGGCGGGACACGATAAAGGTGATTTTCAAGTAATAATTGATTATGATGATAAATATGCTAAAGTGTGCGACGGAAAATATAGACCTCTTGAAAGGCCGAAAAAAAAGAAGCTTATTCATATAAAACTCACAAATACGGTTGTTGATGAAAGTTTTTTAAATACGAATAATTCTATAAAGAGTATATTGAAGCCGTTTAATGAGGCGAAAAAAATGCGGAATAAAATTATTTAAACAGGTGGTGAAAAGAGCGATATAAAATTTAATAATTAAGTTTTATGCTCGTAATTATGGCAAAATCTGACGCGATTGAACTGGAAGGTAAGGTGACCGAAGTTTTACCGAATGCAATGTTTAAGGTGGAGATTGCACCGGGACGAGAAATTTTGGCACATCTTTCGGGTAAAATGCGAATGAATTACATTAAAATTTTACAAGGAGACAACGTTACTGTTGAAATGTCGCCTTATGATCTCACAAAAGGACGTATTACATGGCGTAATAAAAATTCCGGTAAAAATAAGTCCGAAGCCGAAAGCAACAAAAAAGCCGGCAGTGCATCGGCAGGAGCGTCGGGCGATATGGCTGACGAAAATGGCTGAAAAAATAAACAATTAGGAGGGAGATAGAATGAAAGTCAGACCTTCAGTTAAGAAAATTTGTGATAAATGTAAAATTATTAAAAGACACAGAAAAGTTATGGTGATTTGCGAAAATCCCAAACACAAGCAAAGACAAGGATAATTTTTAATAAAAATTTATGGAGGTGGGGTTAAGAATGGCCCGTATATCAGGTGTAGATTTGCCGAGAGATAAGAGGATCGAAATCGGACTTACTTATATTTTCGGTATTGGAAGAACCAGAGCAACAAAGATAATCGCAGCTACAGGTGTGAATCCCGACACAAGAGTCAGGGATTTGACTGAGGACGATGTGGCAAAACTCAGAGCTTATATTGAGCAGAACTACAAAGTGGAAGGTGATCTCAGAAGTGAAATTGCTTTCGATATCAAGAGATTGATTGAGATCGGTTGCTACAGAGGTGTGCGCCACAGAAAAGGACTTCCGGTTCGTGGGCAGCGTTCAAAAACGAATGCAAGAACCAGAAAAGGTCCGAGAAAAACCATGGCAGGTAAAAAAGGTTAATGTGAAGGAGGAATAGTCTAATGGCAGAGAAAAAAGTGACTGTCCGCAGACGCCGTGACAGAAAGAATATTGAACGCGGTGCAGCACACATACAGTCAACGTTTAACAATACAATAGTAACAATCACAGACATCAACGGTAATGCAATTTCATGGGCAAGTGCAGGCGGACTCGGATTCAGAGGTTCAAAGAAGTCCACACCGTTCGCGGCTCAGACGGCATCGGAAACGGCGGCCAGAGCGGCTATGGAGCATGGTTTAAAATCTGTTGAAGTATATGTAAAAGGTCCGGGGTCAGGGCGTGAAGCTGCAATTCGTGCGCTTCAAGCAGCAGGACTTGACGTAACCATGATCAAGGACGTAACACCAATTCCGCATAATGGTTGTCGTCCGCCAAAAAGAAGACGTGTTTAATTAGGAGGTGCAGTAGTAAATATGGCAAGATATACAGGAGCTGTGTGCAGAATATGCCGCAGAGAAGGACAAAAATTATTTTTGAAAGGCGAAAGATGTTATGGCGGAAAATGTGCTTTTTCTCGCCGTTCGTACGCTCCGGGGCAGCATGGCCAAGGACGTAAAAAATCATCCGAATACGGATTACAACTACGTGCAAAGCAGAAAGCAAGACGTTATTACGGAGTTTTGGAAAAACAATTTTCGCATTATTTTGATTTGGCTACAAAGATTAAAGAAGGTAAGACGGGTGAAAATTTGCTCGGTATTTTGGAGTCGCGCCTGGATAACGTAATTTATCGTTTGGGATGGGCAAATTCAAGAGCGGAAGCAAGACAACTTGTGGTTCACAGACATTTTAGAGTCAATGGCATAAGAGTTAATATACCATCATTTTTGGTAAGAACGGGCGATATAATTTCTATTGACGAAAAATCACAAAGCAAAGCTAAGATTAAATCAATTTTAGAGGCAAATGCTTCTCACCCCAAACCAAAATGGCTAGAAGTAAACAACGATAAATTTGAAGCCAAGAAAATAGCATTCCCCGCACGTGAGGATATTGATTTAGAGGTCGAAGAAACGCTGATCGTCGAATTGTACTCCAAATAATAATTGTCTTTATTTTAAAGCAGTGATTTTAATTTTAAATTTTTATAGGAGGATTCGATGATAGAGATAGAAAAACCTAGAATCAGTTTGCAGGAAGTTTCTGACGATAAAAATTATGGAAAATTCGTAGTGGAACCGCTCGAAAGAGGATTTGGAAACACTTTGGGAAATAGTCTTAGAAGAATACTTCTTTCATCTTTGCCGGGCGTTGCTCCGAGCAGTGTAAAAATTAAAGGTGTGATGCACGAGTTTTCGACTATACCGGGAGTCAAAGAAGATGTCACGGAGATAGTTTTGAATATCAAAGGTATTTTGGCGAAATTGTACTGCGATGAAGATAAAGTGGTGCACATTGATGCTAAAGGACCCTGCAAAGTGAATACGGGTATGATTATTCACGACAGCGAAGTCGAAATAATAAATCCGAGCCATCACATAGCCACGCTTGGTGAAGGTGCCGAACTTAGTATGGATATCACGCTGAGCAAAGGAAGAGGTTATGTTTCTGCGGAACGCCATAAAGCTGATGGGGATGATAATTCGATAGGTGTTTTGCCGGTAGATTCAATATTTACGCCTGTCAATAAGGTAAATTATGCGGTTGAGAACACCCGTGTTGGACAAATCACCGATTTTGATAAACTTTCGCTTGAAGTTTGGACTAACGGAGTAGTGACGGCAGAAGAAGCAGTTTCACTTGCGGCAAAAATTTTAATAGAACATTTTAGTTTATTTGTAGAACTTTCGGATGTTGCGGAGAGCACTAATTTAATGGTCGAGAAGAGATCCGAACCGAGTGCGAAAAAATTAGATATAACTATTGATGATTTGGAACTTTCTGTTCGTTCATATAACTGTTTGAAGCGAGCCGGTATAAATACAGTCAGCGACTTAACCAGCAGAAGCGAGGACGATATGATGAAGGTGCGTAATTTGGGACGTAAATCCCTTGATGAAGTTATCGAAAAACTACATTCAATGGGTCTGGATTTGGCCCCTTCGTGTGAATAATGTTTGTAAATAAAGGGAGGTTAAATTAATGTCGAAGAAGAGAAAATTAGGTAGAGCAACCGCTCCAAGAATGGCAATGCTCAGAGCGCTTGTTACATTTCTTTTAGAAAACGGAAGAATCGAAACTACCATAACAAGAGCAAAAGAAGTACGCTCTTTGGCGGAAAAGATGATAACACTTGCGAAGGTAGACGATCTTCATAACAAACGTATGGCCATGGCATTCATCACAAAAAAAGATGTTGTGAGAAAACTTTTTACTGAGATAGCGCCGCTGTATGAAGGAAAAAACGGTGGATATACAAGAATCACGAAATTAGGTCCACGTCGTGGAGATGCGGCTGAGATGGCTATTATTGAGCTTGTGGAAAAAGTAGAAGTGAAAGAAGAAAAAAAGTAGTATTTTAAGCCGAAATTCGCTCATGTTCGAACTCTATATTATTTGTTTGACATGGGCGAACAGCATTTTTGGAAAATAAAATGTAGAAAGGTAGTGAAGTAAGATTAAACGCAGAGATGTTTAATCTGGGATTATGGATTTGATGTTGTTTGTAGCTTTAGGTTCATTGATTTCACTGTGTTTTGCGTGTTTTTTGTTCAATAAAGTGCGCAGTTTTTCAGAAGGCACGGAGAAAATGATAAAAATAGCAACTGCAATTCGCAAAGGAGCGGCGGCATATTTAAGACGTCAATATAAAGGTGTGGGAATATTTTTTGCGGTAGTATTTGCAATTTTGCTTGCGCTATCGTTTCTCGGATATCTAAATTATTTTGTACCGTTTGCGTTTTTGACGGGCGGATTTTTCTCGGCACTTTCGGGATTCATTGGCATGAAAACAGCAACGATGGCAAATGATCGTACGGCATATGCGGCTCAAAAAGGACTTAATAAAGGTCTTCGAGTAGCATTTTCTGCGGGCGCTGTAATGGGATTCGTGGTAGTCGGACTTGGACTTTTAGATTTATCGATTTGGTATTTTTTTCTTAAATTTTGGTATACGAATGTCAAAGTTATGGCAAGCGAATCTTTGATGATACAAAATATTACTTCCAACATGCTCACATTTGGAATGGGTGCATCATGTATGGCACTTTTTGCAAGAGTTGGCGGAGGAATTTTCACAAAAGCGGCCGACGTAGGTGCGGATCTTGTGGGGAAGGTTGAAGCAGGCATTCCCGAAGATGACCCAAGAAATCCGGCGGTTATTGCAGATAACGTAGGCGATAACGTGGGCGATGTTGCCGGAATGGGCGCGGATCTTTATGAGTCGTATGTCGGATCTATTGTTTCGACGAGTGCTTTGGCGGTCAGTGCGGGGCTTGGGTCAAGAGGCATGGCGATTCCGATGATTTTGGCGGCAATTGGCGTAATATGTTCAATTTTTGGAACGTTTTTTGTGCGCACGAAAGAGGATGCTACTCAGAAGTCTCTTTTAAGATCGCTTCGTTTAGGTACATACATCAGCGCAGGAATTATAGCGGTTGCATCATTTTTTGTAATAAGAGCGATTTTACCGCAAAATATGGGAGTTTTCTATAGCGTTATAACAGGACTTTTGACCGGAATTTTAATAGGATTCACAACAGAATACTACACTTCCGATACATATACGCCCACTAAGGAACTTTCAAAAACTTCCGAAACAGGTTCTGCAACGGTTATTATCGGAGGACTTTCACTTGGAATGATGTCGACATTTTTTCCGGTGATTATAGTTGGTGTAGCGGTACTCATCAGTTTTTTTGCATGCGGCGGAAATATTATGAGTGATGCGGGGTTTAATAAAGGACTTTACGGAATAGGTGTTGCGGCTGTGGGGATGCTTTCGACTCTCGGAATTACTTTGGCGACTGATGCCTATGGTCCGATTGCGGATAACGCGGGCGGAATTGCAGAAATGGCAGGGCTCGGCGAAGAAGTCCGTAACAGAACGGATGCTCTCGATTCTCTTGGAAACACAACGGCAGCAACCGGAAAAGGTTTTGCCATAGGTTCAGCCGCACTCACGGCACTCGCACTTATTGCGGCATATATTTCAGAAGTACATGCGCTTGCTCCAAGGCTTTCGTTCAACTTGAGCATAACCAATCCGCCTGTTTTGGTAGGACTTTTCATTGGCGCCATGATACCATTTTTGTTTGCGGCACTCACAATGGATTCGGTAGGGAAAGCGGCACAAAGTATTGTGCATGAAGTCAGAAGACAGATTAAGAATATTCCGGGAATTTTGGAAGGCACAACGGAACCTGATTATGCATCATGCGTGGATCTTTGCACAAGGTCTTCGCAGAGGCTCATGATAGCTCCGGCTATTTTGGCGGTTATAGTTCCGATAGTTGTCGGGCTTATTCTTGGAGTCAACGGAGTTGCGGGCTTTCTTGCGGGAACGACAATTACAGGTTTTGTGCTTGCGGTTATGATGTCGAATGCCGGCGGGGCATGGGATAATGCAAAAAAACATATCGAAGCCGGTAATTTTGGAGGAAAAGGTTCCGATTGCCATAAAGCTGCGGTGGTAGGCGATACGGTTGGAGATCCGTTTAAAGACACTTCAGGACCGGCGATAAATATTTTAATAAAACTTACGTCAATGGTCTCGATAGTTTTTGCGGGACTTACCGTGGCGTTTCACCTGATGTGAGTAATTTTATAATTTTTTGGTGTTCTTCCGGCAATGAAGTGCACCAAATTTTTGTATATTTCTTCGATATTGAAAATAAAATGATAAAAGTGTATAATCTTTAGAGTTTTAATATATAATTATTTGAGATAAAGTGCAGAGAGGATGTTTTAATGAGTTATTTGAATAAACTGACAGTTCGAGATTTAGATGTCGAAAATAAGAAGGTTTTACTCAGATGCGATTTTAATGTTCCTTTAGATAACAAACATAATATCACCGATGCAAAGCGCATTGACGAAGCGCTGAAAACCATAGAGTATTTGAGAGAAAAAAATGCCAAGATTATAATTTGTTCTCACCTGGGCAAGCCCAAAGGCGAATACAGAAAAGAATTTTCTTTAAAGCCTGTTGCGCAGTATCTTTCGAATAAACTTGGACAAGAAGTGAAATTATCTGAAGACGTTGTTGGAGATAGTGCAAAAAAGATGATTTCCGAACTTAATCCGAGTGAAGTTTGTATGCTTGAAAATTTGCGGTTTGAAGTTGGAGAAACATCTAATGACGAGGAATTTTCCAAAAAATTGGCCTCCCTGGCTGATATATATGTAAATGATGCTTTTGGAACATGTCATAGATCGCACGCTTCCACGGTGGGCGTAACAAAATTTTTACCATCTGCATATGGTTTTTTGATAGAAAAAGAAATTTTAGCACTTTCCAAGTTGCTTGATAATCCTTCGCGTCCATTTGTAGCTATTTTAGGCGGCGCGAAAGTTTCGGATAAAATTGATGTTATCAGCAGTCTTTTGGAAAAAGTGGATGTTCTGATGGTAGGCGGAGGAATGTCGTATACATTCACGAATGCGCTGGGATATGCGGTTGGGGACTCAATTTGTGAAAGCGATAAAATAATTTTTGCAAAGGATATGATGGCAAAAGCGAAGGAACGCGATGTAAAATTTTTACTTCCGGTTGATTTAAAAGTAGGAAAGGAATACAAAAAAGACACAGAATTCAAAATTACAGATGCGGATAAAATTCCGGAAGGATGGATGGGACTCGATATAGGGCCAAAGACCATACGTCAATTTAAAGAGGCTATATCTCAAGCAAAAACGGTGTTTTGGAATGGACCTATGGGTGTGTTTGAGTGGGATAACTTTATAGAAGGCACGTTTGAAGTTGGGAAAGCGATTGCAGAAAGCGGAGCGATGTCGGTTATAGGCGGGGGAGATTCTGCTGCGGCAATGGAAAAATTGGGACTTGCCGGCAAAATGACGCACGTTTCAACGGGAGGAGGAGCATCACTTGAGTTTTTGTGCGGAAAAAGTTTACCTGCGATAGAGGCTTTGCAAGATAGATAAATTTTTAATTATTTAAAGGAGTTTTTTGATACTAATGAAAAAAATTATAGCAGCGAACTGGAAGATGAATAAGACGATTAGCGAGACTAAAAGTTTTTTTCATAATTTCAGGAATCAGTCGTCTTTGTTGGCGGAGGGATGTGAAATAATTATTTTTCCGCCGTTTACATCGATTGTGGAAGCTGTTCGTGAATGCGAAAATACGGATATAAAAATAGGTGCTCAAAATTGTTACTATGAGAGTTCGGGTGCATTTACGGGTGAGATTTCTGCGGAAATGATTCGTGACATCGGCGCAGAGTACGTTATTTTGGGACATAGCGAACGAAGAAAATATTTTTGTGAAACCGATGAGATAATAAATAAAAAAATTCATAAAGCGCTCAAAAATAGTCTTAAAGTGATTTTTTGCGTAGGAGAAAGCTTTGAAACTCGTAAAAACGGCAAAGTGAATGAATGGATTGAAAGGCAGATAAAAAATGGCTTAAAAGGTCTTTCAAAAGAGAATTTTAAAAATATAGTAATTGCTTATGAACCGATTTGGGCGATAGGTACCGGAAAAGCGATAAATGCTGAATCTGCCGATGAAGTGGTGAAATTTATAAAAAAATACTTAGCGGATAATTTTGACAGCGAATCGGTAATTTTGTATGGTGGATCTGTGAAGTCGGATAATGTGAGGGAATTCATGGGCTTGGAGGATATCGGAGGACTTCTTGTTGGAGGTGCATCGCTGAGTGCCGAGAGTTTTGCGGAGATTATTTTTGCGTCTGGATGAAGAAGCGGGGCGATTAAAATGGATTCAAAAAATGTACTTCTTGTAATTATTGACGGATATGCAATAGCGCCAAAAAGCAAGTTTAATGCGGTTTCATGTGCAGTTACTCCCAATTTGGATAAAATATTTTCGCAAAGCCCGACCACTACACTAAGCGCATCGGGTATGAGTGTGGGATTGCCCGAGGGTCAGATGGGGAATTCTGAAGTTGGACATACAAATATTGGTGCAGGGCGAGTGGTTTATCAGGATTTAACGTATATAAATAAGAGTATTGAAAGTGGCGGATTTTACTCAAATGAAGCAATAAATTCGGTAATGGATAAAGTAAATGCTGATGATGCCACTTTACATTTAATGGGTCTTTGTTCGAGCGGCGGAGTACATAGTCATATAGATCATTTGTCAGCACTTTTAGAGCTTGCAAAACGCAAAAAAATAAATAAATTAGCAGTTCACGCTTGGACTGATGGTCGTGATACCGATGCCAGATCTGCGGAAAAATATCTGAATTTGATAGAAAATCAATTAAAAACACTTGGCTTTAATGGAATACAAACGATTTGTGGTAGATTTTACGCCATGGACAGAAATAATAATTTAGAGCGTACGCAAATGGCAGTTGATGGAATTTGTGAAGGGAAAGGCGAAAAATTTTCAAACATAAGCAAAGTTATTAAAGATTGCTATAATAAAGGTATTACAGATGAATTTTTTCCTGTATTTGTCAGAGAAAATTATGATAGTGAAATTTCTCATACGCGCATACAGGCGAGGTATGGCGGAATTTGTAAGAACGACGCCGTTATTTGTTTTAATTATAGACCTGACAGAGTTAGACAAATCACTAAATTAGTAAGCGAAAAAGTGAAAAATTATGTTTGTTTCACACAGTACGACAAAAACTTTAGAAACGTAAAAATTGCATTTCCGCCGCGCAAAGTTAGTATGACGCTCGGTGAATACATTTCGTTTCTCGGTATGAAACAGCTCAGGATTGCCGAAACAGAAAAATATGCACATGTTACATTTTTTTTTAACGCGGGCGTGGAAAAACCATATGCAGGCGAGGATAGAATTATAGTAAATTCACCAAAAGTGAAAACTTACGATCTAAAACCTGAAATGAGTGCGTTTGAGATCACAAAAATCGCAAAAGAAAAAATAAAAAGCAAAAAATATAATTTTATAGTTTTAAATTTTGCAAATCCGGATATGGTTGGCCATACGGGAGATTTTGAAGCCACAAAAAAAGCTGTTGAGACGGTTGATAAATGTATTGGTAATCTTTTAGAATCTGTGCGCGATGCAGATGGAGTAATGGTTGTAACGGCGGACCACGGGAATGCCGAAAAAATGTGTGATGAGACGGGTAACATACATACTGCGCACACATGTAACCCGGTTCCGTTTAGTATTGTGGGTTATGAGTGCGCACTAAAAAGCGGTGGAGCGCTTTGTGATATCGCGCCGACAATATGCAAAATTTTGAACATAAAAAAACCCGACGAGATGTCAGGTTCGAGCTTGATTTAGACGTCAATTTTCGATAATTGCAGATATAAATTCTGCGGTCAACTGTGTTGTTTTCGCGCAGATGTCGTCAACGGTCTTCGATTCGGAACTCAAAACTATGATACTTCCCGAGATATCGCCATTTGTGATTATCGGCGATATTATTTTTGCGTCTTTTTCCGAGCCTTCTATTGGAGTGATAATTTTAGAGGTATCTTTTTTTATAAATTGTGTTCTTTTTTCGACAATTGTTTCAGCATCTTTACTGAGATTTTTTCCTAAAAATTCATTTTTTGTTGCTCCCGAAACGGCTATAACGGCATCACGATCGGTAATAATAACGGGGTGTGATATTTCTTTTTGTAGTATTTTTGCAAATTTTTCTGCAAATATAGGTATTTCTCCGATTGCAGAATATTTTTTAAAAATTATCTCACCTGCGTTCCCTGTGTATATTTCCAGCGGATCGCTTTCACGAATATGCATAGTCGATCGAATTTCTTTAGGTATGACGATTCTTCCCAAATCGTCTATTCTTCGTACGATTCCTGTTGCTTTCATTTTTTGTTCCTCCTTTTGATTTACATGGTAAGACATTATTATTTTTAGAAAAATCCACGGAAATATTCTTAATTTTGCAAATAAAAAATGTATTGAGATTGAGTGAAAACTAATATATAATACTGTGGTATGCAAAATTATCGAAAGGATGATACGATGAAAGTTAAAGTTAATCAGGAGTGTATAGGCTGTGGAATGTGTATAGACATATGTCCGGAAGTTTTTGAATATAACGATGAAGGTCTATCCACGGCAAAGTCGGAAGAAATTAGTGATTCTTTAAACGATTCTGTTACCGAAGCAATGGAAGCCTGCCCTGTTGATGCCATTGAAGCAGAATAATTTGATATAATTTCAAAATTAAATGCCGCTTTAAATTAGCGGTATTTTTTGCATATATAAAAAAACCACGCGGTAGATTCTCTTTGCGCGGCTCGGTTTATTTTAATTGATATAATAAGAAAATTTTAAATATTTTAAAATAAAATCAATCAGATATAATTTAAAGAAGATATCACACTGAGAGGAATTGAGGGGTAATAGAAAAATAATTTTACAAATATTTTAACATACATAAAACAAAATTGCAAAAATCATATAATATATGCTCCTAAACATAGTAAAAAAACAAAAGCAAGAGAAATCATAAAGGCGTTGCGCCGGCAGGAAGGAGTAGTGATAATAAAAGGAGAAATATGTCCGAATTATAAATCATACTTTCAATCTGCCTTTATAATTATATTTTAAACAATCGAATATCACATTCAAGCGTTAGTATGATGAGGTACTTTTCTATATTTATCATTTATCGTAAATTTTAATAATCAATATCATACGTTGACTGTTATCAAGATTATCTCTTGCTGCCATAAATTTTTGTTTGATTTCTGAATAAAATTAATGAATTATAGAATATGTGATGATCTTGTAATAATAAATAATTTAATTTTAATAAATTCATCATTTTATTTGTTTACAAATGCGATTAGTGCGGTGCTTTTAGTTACTAATTTTTTTCGAAATCTCTTTTGCGCAATTTTTACATACATTTTTCGAGTTGTGATTTACTACACCATTGACTTCGCCGCAAAAAATACAACAAGGTTCATATTTTCTGAGAATGATTTTATCGCTTTCGGTAAAAATTTCCAAAGCGTCGGCGGGATGAATGTGTAGGTTGTTTCTGAGTTCTATAGGCAGAACTACTCTTCCCAAACTATCAACTTTTCGTACGATTCCTGTAGATTTCACAATACCTCTCCTCACTAAAGTTTATTTTTAGATTAATTTATCCATGTATAATATTACTACTAATGTATTTTTTTGTCAATAGATGTATTTTATGGTAGAAAATCGCAACGCAATAAAATTTATTTCAAATTGTTAATATTTGTTTGCAAAAGTGCATATAGATTTGTAACATCAAAATTTAAAATGGCAGGAAATATATATATGTTAAACTATATTTGGCCTATAATGATAATAATAAGTGTTTTTAGTGCTATAATTACCAACCGTATACCTGAGCTTTCTAACTCTGTGTTATCGGGAGCAAAAGATGCTATAGATTTAACTATTTCGATTATGGGTATGATGTGTTTTTGGACAGGGATCATGAAAATTGCGGAAAAATCTAATTTAACCCAAAAGATTTCAAAAATTTTCGAAAATTTCATAAAATTTATTTTTCCCGACTGCGACTGTGCAAGCAAAGCGACTTATGCCATTTGCATGAATATAACCGCTAATCTTTTGGGTCTTGGCAACGCGGCAACGCCTTTTGGGATAAAAGCGATGCGAGAATTACAGAAATCAAATAAATTTAAAAATACTGCCTCAAAAAGTATGATTATGCTTGCTGTTATAAACACTGCATCATTTCAAATAATTCCAACTCTGCTTTGCACATTGCGCCAAAAACATGGTTCGGAAAATCCAATGAAAATTTTGCCTTACTTATGGATTACTTCACTTTGTGCACTGATCGTTGGAATTTTGGCCGTAAAGTTTTTTGAGAGAAAAAATGGTGATTAAATTTGCAAAATTTTGGATTTTACGTCATCCCGATTCTAATTGTTCTGATAGTTTCTTTTGCTTTTTTAAAGAATGTATCGATTTTTGATGAATTTTTATTGGGTGCCGAAGAAGGATTTGGTTCAACGATTTCGCTGATACCTACCTTAGTGGCGCTGGTTACTGCGGTATCCATGTTGAAGTCTTCGGGAGCGCTCGAGCTTTTTGCAGATTTATTTTATCCAGTATGCACATTTTTAAAAATTCCTCCGCAGATAGCGCCGCTAGCTCTGATGAGACCGATTTCAGGTAGCGGTTCGACGGCACTGCTTGATAATATTTTTTCAAATTACGGTCCCGACAGCGTAATCGGAACAATAGCATCGATGATCATGGGGTCAACGGAAACAACAATTTATATTCTCACGGTTTATTTTGGTTCAGTAAAAATAAAAAATACAGGACATGCGCTTTTTTGTGCTGCTTTGGCTGATATTTGCGCGATAGTTACGGCAATTTTAGTAACAAAATTTTTGATTTTATAATATTGGAAAAATTTACCTCTAAAAATTAAAATTATTCAAAATGGCAGTATTCAGGCATTTGTAGGGTGAGTGGAATTATTTTTTAAAGTTATAAATATTTTTGCGGTATTGACAGATAATTTTAATTGTGATAGTGTTGATAATATAGTTACAAGAGATGTTTTTATTTAACAATTTTTTATTCTTTTAGATAGACTATATAATAAAAACGTTGAAATCTGTAACTTTAAAGTAATTAATTTGTTAATTTTGGATGGAGGGGTTAAAATGAAAGAATATGAAAAACAGAGGACAGACGAGAAACAAGATAATGATAAAATTGAAGAAATGGATTCAGATTACATCACCGGAGGAGCGGCCGTTGTGTCTCCCGAGAGCACGAAGGGATTAGTCCCGAGACTTCATACACAGGAATGTGATTGCGGTGAGTTCAGCCCCAACGATAGTGGAAAATTCGGCGCTCATATTTGTGAAAATTGCGTGCATGCGAAAAAAACGGACGATTATTCTAAAACTGCATTTTGCGAGAAGCAGTTTATAACTATATCATAAGATAAATCACCCGACATAAAACGTCGGGTATTTTTATACGCAAAAAACCATATTGTAATTTCGTGGTTTGTTGATATCTCAAGCGGCGCAAGAGCAGATGAAAAGAATAAAGATTATCGGACCGGGAGAAGCTAAAGAGAAATCGGAAGAAAAGCGATAAAAGTGAGTGAGATTTATAATTTATCACGTACAAGACTGAATTTTAAATATCACATGGTATTTATGTAATCAAAAAAATTGTAATAAAATTAATTAAGCTTTGGAGTGAAGTAATAATTTTTTTATGCGGTTCAGATTATATGTTAGCAGAGAGTTTTATAACAAGCTCATTTAATATTAATTTTTGTGGTATGGTGGTACTTTTTAATTTTTTGTCAGCTTCGGTAATAAGTTCAAGACTTTTTTTTATGCTTTTTAAACTCCGATTTCTACAATTTTTTTCTGCATTTTTTATTCTAAATTCCTTAGATTTATAATCGAAGATTTCGGCAAGTAAGGACGTAGGTTTGCCACAATCTATTAGAGCTTTTACTCTGAACATATCAATATATTCTCCGCTTATTATCGAAATCAAAGCAACGGGATCTTCACCTTGTTCCAGTATTTGGCGTAGCATGTTTACGGCTTTTGTTGTTTCTCCGGCCGAGATTAATTTTGGGAGTGAAAAAATTTTAATTTTTTCTTTTGACTCATTGGCTACATAAAGTGATTTTTCGGTTATTATTTTTCCGGTTTCAAATTCGCATATTTTTTTAACTTCAGCCATTAATTCGCGCATAGTGTGAATTTTGCAGCGGTCAATGAGTTTCAGAGCTAAGTTTTTACTCAGTATTTTCCCAAAATTTTCTTTGGCGTATTCTGATAATTCGTCGGGCAAAGTGCGAGGATTTTTTTCAAAATTTGTCCATACGCCTATTTTATCGGATATTTTTTCTATTTTTTTAATTTTATTTAAGTTTTTGATTCCTGAAATTTTTTCGGTTTGAGCAATTATCAAAACAGTGAATTCTGAGATATTTTTAAGTAAATTTTCAAAATTTTCAGTATCAATATCGTTCCACCGCTCGACAGGCAGATTATCTAAAATTATGCATTTTTTTTCGCTACCGATAGGATATGTATCAACATTTATTTCGAGTTTTTGTATGTCTAAATTTTCTGAAGAAATTCTAAACATATTAAAATCGTTTTGATTTTCTCCGATTATAACGTCAGGTATTATTTTTTTGAATTTACTCACAAAATATTCTTCACCGGTTAAAAAATAAAGATTGTAAAAATTTTTTTCAGATATGCTGTTTTTTAGCTCGCTCAAATTCATTTTAGCCATTTTTCAAACTCCTATTTTATAATTATTATTATTTTTCAAAGTAATATTCAGTTTGCCGTAATATGCGAGATTGTATATTTTTACATATTTTCCAAATTTTGACACATATTCGGAAATAACGTACTGCGGACCATACATTATGACAGATTCATAATTTTTGTATTCAAAATTCACGGGAATACCATAACTTAAAATTATGTCAAAGTTGTTCATATTGTCCGGAATATCATCTATATTTCCGCCTTCCGGAACAATTAAAATATTAAATTTATAAATTTTAATATTTGTGTACGAACAGTCGTTTTTGACGACAGAATCCACACTTAGCTCTCCGCCCCAAATGCTTGAGTGAAGTTCTGTGCCAAAGTATAGAGGATATATACCGGTTTCTTCTGATGAAATATATTTATCGTCATAGGAAGGAAGAATAAAGCAATTTATTTTATGGTTTTTGATAGTGTTTTTTATAAATTTATCGGGTAGATTTTTGGAATCTGCCACTGCAAAATAGTCAATATCGTTTATATTCGAGCATTCCAAGAAATTCTCAAAATTTTTAATATAATTTTTTTCGCCAAAGCACGATATACATGCAGTATGTCCGTTTTTGCGGATTATACACATGACGCTTTCATTACCGTTTATAACGGAGATGTGTGTACGATTAAAACTGTAAATTTGATATGAAAAAACACCGCAAATCAGCGCAGTGACGGGAATAATAATGCTAAAAGCAAAAGCTTTTGTACGATTGAAGAGCACAAAACATACTGCTGCCGTTAAAATGATAATACCGATCCAAAATTTTATAAAAGGATAATCAAGTGAAATATAGCAAAAAGGAATTTTAGCGAAAAAATCAGATAATTTAATAAAAAATTTAACATTAATTCCGCATATAAACGCAAAAGGATATATGATGAGTCTAGGCAACCCGACGGCACATATAACGGATAATATAAGTGATGAAATTAATATAACGGTAGTAAGAGGTACAAATATAATGTTTGTAAAGATTTGAGTAAGTGAAAAAATTTTTGAATAAAAAATAGTCAAAGGAGCAGTAAGTATGCTTGCGGACAGCGAAACCGATACTGAAGAAATTATGGCTTTGACCATAGGATTATTTGATATTCTTTTATTAAATATGCCAACAAAAAACAAGAATATTTTTTGATTAAATAAAGTGATTCCAAGAACCGAGAGTGCGCTCATCCATAGGCCCAAGCTAAGAGCGGAATTGGGATTTAAAAGACATATTAAAAATATGGAAAGACCGATGGAATTCAGTGAATCAGATTTTTTAGATAGTGCCGTTGCAATTAGGTAAATTGTGTACATAATGCCGGCTCTGACGGCTGATAAACTAAATCCGGTTAACAAAACGAACAAAGAAATAGGTATTATTGCAAGAAGACATGAAAGTTTTTTTTCGAATTTTAATTTTTTAAAGCACCATAAAAATATCGTCACGATTACTGAAATATGTATTCCCGAAGTGCAGACCAAGTGATAAATACCATTTTTTAAAAGATTTATTTTTTGTAAATTCTCGATATTATTTTGTTCGCCCAAGAATATTCCATTTTGAATATTTACGATTTTTTCATCCAGAAAATTTTTAGGAGCATCCAGAAGCTTTGTACGTAATTTAATTATTTGATGTCTGAGACTGTTTTCCGGATTTTTTTTGACATAAGTTTGATCCGGATTCTTAACATATGCATTTATATAGATACCCTGCGAATGATAGTACTGCTTAGAATCAAAAAAATAGGAAGATTGCGGAATATAAAAATGAGCAACGCAATAAAGACGATCACCAAAATCGCATTCAAGCGGTGCAGACGAAGAAAGCATAACTTTAAATGGCGTTACTTCTTCATTGGTCACATAGTCCACTTTAATTTTATAATGTAATGTACCGTTTTTTTCATATGGCAAGTCATCTATAATTCCCGAAATAATTTCTTCGCGTTCGTTATATTTTCGTGTGGTTTCGATGTTAATCTTGAAATTTACAAAACTTACAATTGCCGCAAAAGTGATTGTTACAGCTGATATAATAATAGTTTTGTTTTTCCGAGTAATGGGGATAAAAATTAATAATATACAAATAAGTGCAGAAATAATCGGAGCAAAAATCAAATTTTTTTCGGGAACATTGCTTTGGATAATCAGCAAAGCCAAAATATAAACAAATCCTATAACAAACATCGGCCGTTTCATGATTTTGCTCCTTCCAAAATAAAAATAACCTCTAAGCTACATTATACTGTAACTCAAGAGGTTAATCCATTTTTCTTTTAAGCGGCCTTAAACTAAAGCTGAGGCCGGGATAGTTCTTTTCCGCCCACAATATGAAAATGTATGTGCCCGACAGTCTGTCCGCCAAGCTTTCCGCAGTTGTTAATGATTCTATATCCGCCCTTAAAACCTAAAGCTTTGAAGAATCAGCAAAGCCAAAATATAAACAAATCCTATAACAAACATCGGCCGTTTCATGATTTTGTTCCTTCCAAAATAAAAATAACCTCTAAGCTAC
>CALWJB010000061.1 GCA_944380895.1 uncultured Clostridia bacterium
TTTTTGATATTCCAAAAAGATCGGAAAGCTCTGAAAAAAATAAAAACAATTTCAAAAAAGAGATTCAAAACAGCACCGATTTAAAATTTGAAAAACCTAAAAACATTTCGGATGATGCAGCAAAAAATATTCAAAAGACAACTTTTAACATAAAGCAAACAACTGCTGCTCCGATTAATCTCGAGAAAAACCAAGATATTTTGAAAAATAAGGCTATTCAAACGGAATTTTTGCCAAAAGAAGACAGCATAAAAGTTATAGGCGAGATTTTTGACTGTTTTATTGTTTTGCAGAGAAACAAAGAAATGATTTTAATAGATAAACATGCCGCTCACGAAAGAATTATTTTTGAAAAGATGAAAGCTTCAGAAAATCACTGCGATTCTCAAAAATTACTCAGTCCTGTGGTTGTGAATGCCGAAAAATGTGAGTATAGCGCCATAATTGAGAATTTAGAAATTTTTAGCAAAATCGGATATGTAATTGAAGATTTTGGTGATGGAAGTGTGATTATAAGAGAAATTCCAATGTATCTTGATATTTCCGAAATAAGCGATTCTGTGATTGAAATAGCGGAATATTTGAGTTCACACAAAAAAAGTTTGGATACGAAAAAACTAGAATGGCTTTATAGTAATATTTCTTGCAGAGCGGCAATAAAAGCCGGGGAAAAAAGCAGTACCGAAGAAATTGTGGCACTTGTGAAAAAACTTTCGGAAAATACCGATATTCAGCACTGTCCGCATGGAAGACCAATTTTTGTTTCGCTTGACAAAAAGTTTATCGAAAAGCAGTTTGGAAGAATTTGATATGATGCAAGATAAAAATTTCGACTTAATAACCATAGTAGGGCCCACAGCTTCAGGTAAAACTTCACTTGCAATCGAAATTGCAAAAACTTTTTCCGGCGAGATTATTTCGGCAGATTCAATGCAGATATATAAAGAATTTAATATCTTATCTGCAAAACCTTCAAAAAAAGAAATGGCGCAGGTTAAGCATCATTTAATCGGGTTTGTTCCTGTTTCGAAAGAATATAGCGCTGCGGAATTTATAAAAGATGCAGATATAGTTTTAAAAAAAATCAAAAATCGTGGAAATATACCTATAATGGTCGGCGGTACGGGACTTTATGTGGATTCTTTTTTAAAAGGAATTAACTTTTTTGAAAAAAAGTCTGTAGATAAGCAAAAAAGAGCGGAACTTCAAAAATATTCAAACGAGACACTTTTAAAAATGTTATCGGAAATAGATAAAGAAAGTGCAAGTAAAATTCATTTAAACGATACAAAAAGACTTATAAGAGCTATTGAATTTTTTTATTCAGAGGGCTATCCTATATCTGAACATAACAAAAATACCAAACTGATTTCTCGAAAATATAAAGCTCTGAAATTGGGACTGAATTTTAAAAATCGAGAAAATTTGTATTATAAAATAAACAGACGAGTGGATTTGATGTTCGAAAATGGTATTTTAGATGAAGTGAAAAAAATTTCGAATCTAAAGGTGAGTAAAACAGCTTTTGCGGCAATAGGCTACAAAGAAATTTTACCGTATATAAATTCAGAGTGTACTCTTGAAGAAGTAAAAAACAACATAAAGCAAGCAACAAGAAGATACGCCAAAAGACAGCTCACTTGGTTCAAACGCGATAAAGAAATTAACTGGATATATATAGATGATTTTCAAAGCTTTGACGAAATTTTGGAATTTGCATATCGTTTGATAAAAAATTATTTTTATTAGCAGTTTAAGGAACATAAATTATGAAAAAACGGAAATCATTAAAAAAAGCAGTAACAGTTGTAATTATTTTTGTAGTCCTCATATTGGTCATGAGTCGATTTATATATGAAAAATGTGTTTATAAATATGAAATTGCAGAAATAGGGGAAATTAAAAACTCAGCGGAAACGATGGGCTTTGTTGTGCGTGACGAAGAAATACTCACAGCTCCTGAACCATACACAAAAGAAAATTTGAAATATCTTTATTCCGATGGCGAAAAAATATCGTGTAACAGTTCTTTTGCCGAAGTTTATCCCTCAGAAGACAAAGCGTCGGCAAGCTACATGATAGATAATATAAATTCCGAAATAGAAATACTAGAAAAGTTAAACGAAAAAAAATATAATATTTCCAAAGCACTCAGCGCCGTCAATTCTCAAATTAATGCCGAAATAAACAATCTTTTTTTCTCTATAGGAAATTCCGAAATTTCAAAAATTCAAACCATAAAGAAAAAACTTAGATATCTTCTTAGCGAGCGTCAAATTATACTTGGCAAAAATGTTGATTTTACTAAAAAAATACTTAATCTGAAATCCGAAAAAAATGAAATTAATTCAGATAAAATTTATCCAACAGAAATTCTTAAATTTCCTAATTCCGGAGAATTTATCAGCAATATCGACGGATATGAAAAAACAGTTGACTATAAAAATATTTTTGATACAGATTTTGAAAAAATAGATCTTGAAAATATCGCACCTAAATCGATTCAAAAAAATGTAATAGGAAAAATCATTAAATCTGAAAGCTGGTATGCTGTGTGCAACTTAGACTTAAATATGAGTTCCTATGTTACTCAAGGTACCGAAATCAATCTAAATATTCCGTCTCTCGGACCTGAAAAATATTTTCCGTCCAGAGTTGAGGCTGTGCAAAAGCATTCTTCAGACCAGAAAATAACCGTAATAATTTCTTGTAACTACATGAATAAAGAGCTTGCCAATCTCAGAAAAGAAAATTTCAAAATAACTTTTGATAATTTCAAAGGAATTATTGTAAAAAGTAATTCTCTACACAAACTAAGCAACAATGAAAATGAATATGATTTTGGCGTTTACGTCAAAGTGGGAAATTATTTAAAGTGGAAATTAGTAAAACCAATATTTTTAAATAAAGATGTTGTTGTGTGTAAATATGACGCAGAAGAATATATGAACGAAAATTATCTGCAGCCGGGCGATAATGTTGTGGTAAGCGGAAATGACTTATATATCGGAAAGAAAATAACTTAGGCTGATAAAATGTGAGAGTACTAAGCTGATTTTTCGGTTAAATTTTTTAATCACGCAAATGTTATTGTTTGATTTTACGCTGCTAAGGATATATAATTATATACATATATACAAAATAAGTTCAGGAGAAATTAAAAGTGGAATATAAAATTGATTTTGGGCGTTGGAATTCAGTTTTTGCCGTACCGTGCGATATAGTTGATAAATATATTCATAAATTAAGCGGTGACGACGCAAAAGTGCTGCTTTATATGCTGAAAAATGCGGGAAATATCGAAGATTTAAATACCATATCTTCTTGCGTGGGGTCTGATCCCAATTCGGTAAAAAAGTCACTGTCTACGCTCGAAATTATGGGATTAATTTCTTGCACCGACGAAAAAAAATCCAAAAATATTTATCATGATAACGCAGGTTATAATTTTAAGAAATCACGCGAAATAAAATATAGCCGTCCGAGTGCCGTCGACATAGCAAAAAGAGTTGAAACTTCCAAAGAATTATACTTTATGATGCAGGAAGCACAAGTGATTCTTGGAAGACCATTGTCGTCGAGCGATAGTGCTGTTTTAATCACTCTTCACGATAACGAAGGATTACCTCTCGATGTTATTTTAATGCTTCTGCAGTACTGCGTGAGCGTTGGCAAAACAAATATGAGATACATAAGTAAAATTGGCGTTTCTTGGGCTGAAAGCGGTATAGATAACATTCAAAAAGCAGAGAAGAAAATCGAAGAATTAAACAGCAAAAATTTAGCGTGGCGCAACTTTGAAAGAATAATCGGGATCGATCACAGAGCACCTACTGAAACAGAATCTGAGGCGGTTTCGAGATGGATAAATGATTGGAATTTCGACGAAAATATGATTAAAGAAGCATATGATCGGTGCGTAAACATGAATGGAAAATATGTGCTTAAATATATGGACAGTATAATTAAACGCTGGTATAGTCAAGGAATATTCAGGATTGAACAAGCGGTTATGGAAAATCAAAAACGCAACAAGAAAAAATATGATTCAAAATTAAATGCAGGTACTTCGTACAGCATAGAAGAATACGAAAATTATAATATTTTGGATTACATCAACCGATAAAATTTCAGGAGACTATAAGTATGGGATACAGTAAAGAAATATACGATTCTGTTAGGCAAAAGCTTTACGAAATGAAAATGACCTCTTTGGAAAAACTCGAAAAAAGAAAAAAACTTTTTTTTGCACGTTTCCCCGAAGCTTCCGATATCGAAAAAAAAATTGCTCTTACTGCAATCGATTCGGCAAAGGCTGTGCTTGTGGGAAACGACGCAAAAAAAGAATTAAAATTACTTCGTGAACGCAGCATTTTACTGAGAAATAGACTTTCAGAAATTTTAAAAAGTGTAAATTTGCCGGAAGATTATCTTGAATTAAAGTATAACTGCGAAAAATGTCGGGATGAAGGTTTTGTCGATGGCGTTATGTGCGGTTGTATGCGCGATATGATGAAAAAAGAAAGCTACATCAAATTAAACAGTATGTCACCGCTTGAGCTTTCTTCATTTGAAACCTTTTCTCTTGATTACTATTCGGAAAACGCTGAATCAAATCAGCAGTCCCCGAAAGAGAGAATGAAACTCATTTTTGATTTTTGTAAAAAGTATTCCGATAATTTCAGTAAAAAATCTCCAAACCTTATAATGATGGGAAATACAGGGCTCGGTAAAACACACCTTTCTCTGGCAATTGCAAGCGAAATCATCGGTAAAGGTTATGGCGTAATATATGTATCGGCTCCGAATATGGTCACAAAACTAGAAAAAGAAAAATTTCAAAATTATAGTCATAACAGCGAAGAAAGTGAAAAGCATTTTATAAATTGTGATTTACTTATAATTGATGATCTCGGGACTGAGTATGCTAACACTTTTTCCAACTCTGCCATATATAATATAATAAATTCTAGGATTATGATGACAAAGCCTACTATAATAAGCACAAATTTGACTATGAAAGAACTTGAAAAAAATTATTCCCCTCGCATGGTCTCACGCGTCATAGGGAATAATATAAGGCTTGAATTTCTGGGATTTGATATACGTCAAAGGCGCCTAAGAGAATCTCTAAAACACTAAAAATCAAATTTTAAATATTTTAAACATACTTTTAAGTTGCCCTTTAATGGGTAATTTTTTTATTTTTTTATCTATTTTTTGAGGGGCTGATTTTTTTAAAATAAGGAGGAAATTATGGTTACTAACGAAATAAGCTTTGAAGCTTGGAAAAATAATTATCTTATTGTTTATGCCAGAAAAGGTGAAATCGATGCCAGAACGATTGTAGCTTCATTCAAGGGCGCCGACGGAAATAATCTTGACTTGACAAACAAAAGCGTTACTTTTTATGCTTTAAAGCCAGACAAAACACAAATTTATAATAATTGTAATGTTGATTCATCCGGCAATACAGCTTCGATTACTCTTACTTCTCAAACAACAAGTGCTTCGGGAATAGTAAATTGCGAATTTCAGATTTTTGAAGGAGATGAGCTTCTTTTAAAGGTGGGAGGTTTGAAGTTAGTTGTTGAAGACGGCGGAGATTTTTCTGAAGCTCTGGAAAGTACATCCGAATATAATGCGCTTATAGAAGCTATAACCGATGCAGAATCATTTTCTGAAAGTATAGGTAATCTCAGCGACTTAAGTACCAGTGAAAAAAACACTATTGTCGGAGCTATAAATGAAGTTAACAACAAAATTATCCCCATATCGCAAGGCGGTACAGGTGCCACTACAGCAACAGATGCGCGCACTAATTTGGGTGTAATGACAGAAACAGTTTTATATTCCAACGAAAGCGGCACATACAGTACGATTACTCTTTCAGACGATTATTCAAACTATAATTACATAGAAGTGATATTTAATGACAACGGAGTAAACAATAACGTAAAACTGCACACATCCAAAGGTCAAGTACAGCTTACAAATACTTATGTATCTTCTACAAGTAATCCGTCGATGCTGTATATTCACACCGCATTATTGACGTTTAGCGGTAACGCAGCAACTTTTTCCAGACAAGCTATTTTCACAATATGGACGAATACGAATAACCCATCAATTGATAGAACAGCAAGTAATAATATAAAGGTAACAAGAATTGTAGGTTACGGTTATTAAAAATTTTGGAGGAATATAAATGGCAATAACAAAAGAAATTGAATTATCAAACGGAGTAATTTTAAACTACCATAGAGTAGTAAGTGTAAATAACATCACAAATCACGCAAGCATAATCGAAGTTGCAAGCTACACAAATAAATTAAAAAGACAAGAAGAAAAAAATGCTATTGAAAATAACGAAAATATGGATGTGCTTATTGAATCTGAATATATCAATATACCTTATGATGAGGATTTAAATGTAATATCAGCATATAATTATTTAAAAAATACAGAAAAATATAAAAACGGTTTAGATTGTTAGTATTAAATTGCTCATAGTTTATTAAATTTTATATTTACAAAAAATATTATAAAATTTACTGCGTTTATTTTTAAAGCAACCGTTGAAAATAAAATAAGCATATGTTACAATATCATTTATAGAGGAGGTGAATTGTAACATATGAAATTAAAAAAATCAATATCTTTCCTCACGTCAATGGCACTGGTATTATCGGCGAGTTTTATGTTTAACTCACATGCGGTGGATGATGACGAAACAATACTTATTATGATCGGAGAAAACAGAGGTCATTTTTTGAAAGTCAAGAGAAATTTTTCAGATTTTAGCACTGTTCCCGGTTCAACTCCTTCTCGTTCGGTTTCCGATTTTGGTATTCCAGTTGAATTAATAAACGTACGACCACGTAATATACCACCACCGGCTCTAATATACGAACCATATATTGCTAGTAAAATTGAAATTGACATTGCCGGAAAAAGATGCGTTGGTATAAGCCAAGCAATTAGTTATCTTCGTGAAATCAAGAGTGCGGCACAAGCAAAGGGGCTGACTTTTGATTTAGTACCTAATATAGATCATGATAATATCACCCCACAAGATATTAGAAATGAATTGGAATTTTTTACATATTTAAGTGGATATGTTTCGTCGGGAGTGCACGTTTTAGATGAGGATTCTATTCGTGCATTTTACACCAATAAAGAAGTGATAAAATTTTATGAATATGATGAACTCTATACAAGCGATGAAGATTAAAAAAGTGCTTTAGTTTGTGATTGAAATTTTTAACTAGATTAAACAAATATTTAAGCCAGTTTTTCAACTTTTAAGTTTGAACAACGTGAAAAGCCAGCTATCTCAAGATGGCTGGCACTTTTACGTCCTTATATAGCTTTTCATACTACTGTGTCTTTCAGGCGTGATCATGATTGCGACTTTAGCTCGCTGTTGATGTTTACAATGACCTAATGAATGTATTTTATTAATGATATATTTACGTGGTTATATACATCAAACATCCTGGCTATATACACAGGAGGAATCTCCAGTGGACATTATCTAAATGATCCTTTTAATCACAACCTCCGCCATAAATATAAACGCTACTGTGTTTTTTATTTTGCTTCTTTTTTTAATCTTATTAATTGCGCTTTTTCTGAATCTGTACCTGCCTGCTTCAATTTTTTCTGACGTTCTTAATTCAGCATTTAAGTTCACGCGTCCGATTTTTAATACTTAAATAAGTGCACAAAAATTCGTCAGTATTTTCATTGGCGTATTTATTATTTTCACAATATTTTTTAATCTTACTGCACAAAAATCATTTATTGTCAACATATTTGATTCTATATATTTAAGAAACGGTTTTTAAAAAATAAGTATTTAATTTTTCTATATTTCCTATTACTTTATTGTTTTCTCTATATTTTTTCATTAAATAGATCAGAAATTCCCTGGGAGTAGGAGCACCATTTTTATCTGAGATTGGTCCATGATAATTTTGCTCTATTTTCTTAAGTATTTTCGGATCAAGTGAACTCCAGTGATTTCGCAGAAGATTTCTTATATTTGTTTCTACGCTTCCAGGTTGCAAATTCAATATTTCTCCTGTATAAAAGTAAATTCCGTAAATCATGTTTGCTTTATCCGGAACTTTTTCCCCATTCAATAAAACAGCACAATGTACTAATTGTTTGGCTTTACTGTCTTCTACGTCTATTCCGATTATGTTTAACTCATTTTTAAAATATTTCGTTTGAGAGTTTAAATCTTTAGTCTTAAATTTTAATCCATTATAACCATTACCTTTTTGTAATTTTGCCTCTTCTATTGCCGGGTTTGTCTTCTTTTTATAAAAATTTTCGATTATTTCTAAAAATTTCTTTGAAGAAAAAATAAATACAAAAGTCAGGATTATAAATGATACAAATATAACAGACAAGATATTGTGAAATTCATTTGAAAGAGTATACTTAATATGATACTTTAAATAAGCAACTATTCCTAGGGCAGTAACAAAAAACACTGTAAATATTTTATAATTTAAAAGTTTCCATATTGATTTTGTGTTTATTTTGTCAAATTTATAAATTAATAAAATAGCTATAGCATAAAGTAAAAAAACTGTTATTCTAAAAAGTAATAAACTTGTATAATTGCCATATTTAGCATCTGGAAATTGAAAATATTTCCATAAAATCGAAACTATCTCAAAAATAATAAAATGAACATACTCTAATATACATGTCATAAAAAGTGAATATGTGAACGTAATTTTCCATATTTCTGTCTTATTGTTTAAAAATAAACATCCGAAAATTATTATAACCGAAATAAATATAATTATTGGATTATCACTTACAAAAGTTTTAAATAATATAAGGGAAATAGCGTAAAAAAATGATTGTATAACAGTAGTTTTAAAGGAATATTTTTTCAAATTATTAAACATAGAAAAAGCAAAAAAACTGCTTATTAAATATCTTATTACATCAATTAATATAAGATCCAAATTAAAATCACTACCTTATCATATTCATAAAATCATTAAGAATATTATAAAGATAAAAATCACAAAAAGGTACATAAATCGATAAATTCAGATTTATGTACCTTTTTTCTTTATTTGGAGATGAATTTTTATATTAATTAGACCATCCATCGCCATTATGATAATACCAGGCGCAAGAACAAGCATTTGCTAAGTTTTTGGAGATACTTGTTTGCGCTGTCACACCAAATACGAAAGCTGCAAGTGTAAGTGTGCCAAAAATCTTTTTGAACATATTTTCACCCCCTCTTTATTTTATATCTCTATATTACCATTTATTTCCATAAGAATTTGTCATAAAAAGGCGAACGTTTCTTTTTCTTAATCTTTGTAAAATACATACATTTTTTGAACGTAATTTGTGTTTTGCAAAGGCAAGGTGATGAACCCAAAGAATCAAAGTCAGTGACCTAAAGAATCAAGGTCGCTTAACTAAAGAGATTTTTGAACTAATTTATAAAAATTAAAGACGCATTACAAATTTTTAAAGTTTGGAGTGATCCAATCTGGTAAAAAGCGTCTTTTTTTATTTTGCTCGAGGTCCACCGAAGATCCTTTATTTTTTGAATTTAAATCAAAAATTCGAAAGGACACTGGAATCATGAAAATAGAATATAAATTTGTTACAGGCGAGAAAGTGCGTATTGATGTAACCGGGGAACTCGAAGCGATAATGCTCGAATTTGATAACGAACTTAAAAACAACAGTCGTAAGGAAACCAGAAGACATAAAAGTTTAAGTTTATTTGATAAAGATGAAAAAATCACTGACATAACGGTTGATATTTTAGGAGATGTTTGTAGAAATTTTGATAAGGACAAGCTATACAGTGCAATAGCAAAGCTGAAGCCTCATGAAAAAGATCTAATATATAAACTTTATTTGAGTAAAAATTTTATGACGCAAGCAGAATATGCGAAAATTCTTGGAATAACAGAAAATGCTGTTCAAAAACGAACATCAAAAATAAAAGCTAAATTAAAAAAATTACTTCAATTACATACATATCAATATGAATTGCAAAGTGATAATTTATGAAAAGGATTGCATTTTAAAAATTAAATTTATTTAGTTTTGTGTTCTTTTCTAAAAATAACAACTAATTGCATACCAAATTCCAAAAATCTCTAATTCTCCAAATTTTTTTCATAAGTAAATTAATTGATCCATAATTTTTGTAAGAATTATTAAAACAGCAGCTACTATCATCATATCTAATTAAAACCAAACAATGTTCTGCTTTCATCCACACAAATAAATCACCTATTTTATAGGGAAAATTTTCACTTATATAGTTTATAATTCACAAATTTTAGTTGATAAAAAAAGCCTTCGAAAACATCGAAGACCTAAAATTATATTGATAAATGTTATATTTGTGTGGTGGGCCATCTAGGACTCGAACCTAGGACCGACCGGTTATGAGCCGGTTGCTCTAACCAACTGAGCTAATGGCCCGGAGCACCCTTTCAACGTATTTAATTATATTATATATCTATCTTGATTGTCAAGAAATTTATTTTTAAAAATTTATGTTTGTTAAATAGAATATAATTTTTGATTATTTAGCGTAAATTATATTTAATTTAACGATTTAATTTTTAATTTTTTTATTGTTTGCAAGACTTAGTGATAAATATGATATAATGTAAATATATTTTACAGTAAATTTTTTGCTAAGGAAAATCAGTTTATGAATAAAGTGATAGAACCCAAAATTAAAAAATCCAAAAAAGTTAGTCAGTCTTTTGCGGCGGGAGCGTTTATAATGGCCGTAGGTATGCTTATAGTTAAGCTTGCGGGCGCTGCATTTAAAGTTCCGCTTGCTTATATTTTGGGCGGTGTGGGCACAGGATATTTTAATAATGCCTATAGTCTTTATAATCCAATTTATGCACTTGCCACTGCGGGACTTCCGATTGCTATTTCTAGAATGGTTGCGGGTGATATGACCCGAAAACGATATAAAGATGTTCGCATGATTCATAAGATATCTGTTCCTTTGTTTTTGACGCTGGGATTAGTAGGATGCACTTTGATGATATGTGGTTCATTTTTGTATGTCAAATTTACTAATTCGCCGGGCTCCCTTTATTCGATGTTTATGCTTGCTCCAACGGTATTTTTTTCTTGCTTGATTTCCATTTATAAAGGATATTTCGAAGGTCTTAGAAACATGATTCCTACAGCTGTTTCGGAGATTGTTGAAGCTATTAGTAAGATGTTTTTCGGTTTGGGATTGGCATGGCTTGCAGGCGAATATGGAATGAAGGAATACTACGCAAATGGTACAGTTTATGGAATTGTTTGCGAGAATGTTGTAGCTGCCAGGAATGCAACTCTTCCGTTTGCCTCTGCGGGCGCGGTTTTGGGAATTACGCTTGGCTCGATTATGGGATTTTTGTATATATTCATAAAATATAAAATTGCAGGAGACGGGATAACAAAAAAGGAACTGGAAAATTCAGAAGATCCTCGCCCGACAAAAGTGCTTATCAAGATGCTTCTTGATATTTCCGTGCCCATTGCGCTCGGTGCAATAATAATGAACTTGGCGAGTGCGATAGATGCAATGCTTGTTCAGAGACGTCTTTATGATATAATGCAAAATTTTCCTCAGCGTCTTCTCAGTGATTATAATAATCTTATACCGGATCAAGTTGTAAAAGAGGGAAAAACTCATATATTTTTGGCGGGCTGCTTTGGATATATGAACACAGTTACGATGCTTCTTTACACGATCACTCAAGGGCTTGGAATAAGTGCACTTCCAAACGTCACGACAGCATGGGTGGAAGGTATTAGGGGAAAAATTAAAAAAAGCATAGAAACAACTTTAAAATTGACATCGTTAATAGCGTTTCCTGCGGGTTTGGGACTTTCGGTACTTTCTTTTCCGATTATGGATTTAATTTATAATACACTGGGGAAAAATAAACAGCTGGGAGAAATATGTGTTTCGGCTCAAATAATGAGTATATACGCCATAGGCATAATATTTGTGGCAATAAGCACGCCGCTGTGCAGTATGCTTCAGGCTATTGGTAGGGCTGACGTACCGCTGAAAATTTTGACAGTGGGCATGATAATGAAAGTCGTGCTTAACTATATTCTTGTGGGTATACCCGAAATTAACATTCAGGGCGCGGGAATAGGCACTCTTGTATGTTATTTGTTTGTTTGCATTTGTGGGTTATTCTCACTTTTAAAAAATACAAATATCCGGTTTAATTTTACAGATATATTTTTGAAACCGATCATTTGTTCACTGATTTGTGCGGCTTCAGCTTATGCATCTCATGGATTATTGAGTCATGTTATTAACTATAAACTATCCACTGTGCTTGCAATTTTTGTGGCGATTTTCATTTATAGTCTTGCGCTTTTATTGACGGGTTCAATAACAAAAGAGGATTTTTCAGAGATGCCAAAGCGGCGAAAAGCTGCAAATATACTAGGAAAATATAGGCTTATCAAGTGGTATGAATATGAAAATATTTTATAATA
>CALWJB010000062.1 GCA_944380895.1 uncultured Clostridia bacterium
CTTCAGAAAGGAGTTATTATGAGCGATTTAGGTAACAAAGAAATATTTGCAAAAAATCTTAAATATTACATGCAAATTCACGAAAAAGATCGAAATGATATATGTAACATTTTAGATATTCCATACACAACACTTTCTGATTGGTTAAATGCAAAAAAATACCCAAGAATAGATAAAATTGAAATGTTGGCAAACTATTTTAATATTGAAAAATCCGATTTAATCGAAAGAAAAAATCGAGATGCTTTTGACGAATTAGATATTTTGTTCGATAAAAATAAAGATATATTAACCGAATCTGATAAAAATATAATGAAAGCTATTATAACAGAAAGAAGAAAGCAAATTGATAAGGAGTTAGGAGAAAATGATTAATAAAATATTAGATTTTATTGCGGCTTTATCCATTTTAGGATTTTTATCATTTCTATTAAACAGCGAAATTATTTTTGATTCTAATCTTAGTGAAAACACAAAATATGAATTAATTATTTTTTTAATAATCGCATTAATTAATACTACGAGGCTTATTATAATAGTTAGCAAAAATACACCAGCTGACGAAAAGCAATATTTGCTATTAGGAAAAAGAAAAGATTAAAAAAATTATTACAATCGATTCTAAAGGGGAGGACTAAAAACTATGCTAACACAATTACTTAAGGGGGTAATTGGACAAGATGATATACTAAGGCATTATAATGCTTCATTGACTTATGTTGAAATGCCATGTGCTATTCGTGGTTGTGTACATTATTATAAAGGTATATATGATATCTTAATAAATAAAGATTTATCATATTATAAAAAGAAGAAAACACTGTTGCATGAATTAGCTCATATCGAGCTAAATCAGTTGTGTCAATCGAACAAAGATTTATTTGCTTTCTTTATAGACAGTTATGAAGATGATGCAGATAGATATATCGAGAAGATAAAAAAAGAGATAACCGATTAAGGATATCCTGTATCAATTGGTCATTGATAAATAAATGATAGCACTTTTTATAACAGACAAAGTTATTTTATAACTAATCAGTTGTAAAAAATGTTAAAAATAGATTGGAGGTGTGAGTTAGAGTTATGAAGAAATATGTTATTGGTATTGTAGCTGTGAGTTTACTCTTTTTAACAACTGGGTGCGATACAGAAAGTTTAGATAGTTTAAATGAAACATTGGACGACGCATCTTATGTATATCCTGACAGCAAAGATGTTACTGTTACTTTAGCTGAGTTCAATCAACTATCTTCTGGAATGACAGAGCAAGAAGTTTGGAATATCATTGGTGGGCAATGTACAAACACAGGAACGACAGATTTAGGAATTGGTGAAGAATATAAAACGGTTTCTTATGGATGTAACGGTGAAGGTTCCATTGGTGCAAATGTTATATTAATGTTCCAAGGTGGAAAACTAACAACTATGAATCAAACAGGTTTAAAATAACGAAAGGAGTTTATATGGTAAATAATTCGTATTTTGATGGTGGTTTATTGCAGTGGATAGGTTGGAAAATACTTGGACTAATTGTTACCGTATGTACATTGGGTATATGTTATCCATGGGCCTGTTGCATGATATACAGATGGGAAACGAAACACACAGTTATCAACGGAAAAAGACTAACATTTGACGGTACAGCAGTGCAATTATTTGGCAGCTGGATTAAATGGTTATTGCTGACAATAATCACTATTGGAATTTACAGTTTTTGGCTAGGAATAGCTTTAAAAAAATGGAAAACTAAACACACATATTTTATAGAGCAATAAAAAGAATAGCCTCCTGCAAAAGCTATTCAACAATATAATAGCAATAATATAAAAATTAATCAATTAAAAAAATCCCCTACCACTGTAATGGTAAGGTAGAAAGGAAATGATCGAAAAAAATTTGACATTTAAAATTTTATGAAATATAATAAGTTTCACTAAATTCATTTACACATTTTTAACAATCTGTGTTATAATTTAGGTAATAATAGTAGTATCTTTGTAGTATACTATTAGTGACGGGAGTTGGTAGCCCCAGCCTAGCTTCGGCGGTCGTAGCAATACGATTACGAAAAATAGATAGCATGTTTGCCTAGTTGTCAGATTAGGCGCTACCAAGTGGAACTTATCTAACGATAGGTTCCCTTTTTATTTTGGAGGGTAGTACATGATACAAGAATTAGTAGATACATTTGAAGAATTAAAAAAATATGACTATCTCATTGATATGGGAGACAAAGGATTTATAATAATTAAATTTAAAAATGAACATTTCTATCATTTAGCAGGTTTTCACAAGTTAAATTTAGATATTTATTTTCCTCAAAAATGTATTTCTAAAGATAAAAAGTACAAATATATAAAAAGTCATACAGAAAAATTTGAAAATATATTAAAAAACCAAATAAAAGAAAATCAATTATTAAAACAAAGAATTACAACGTTTAAATACATTCCTAGTATTTTTGATGAAAAACATACGATTTTATATAATCTTCGCGAAAAGAACAATCCAATGAGTTTATACGATGGTGATTTTGGCTTAATGCGAGTTTTTCAAATAGAGAGTAACGCAAATAATATGGAAGATATATATTGTCTCTTAGGGCTTAAAAACAGAGGGTTGCTTGAAACAACATATAATTGTGTCCCTCAAAGCTGGATGGCTGATAGGAGACCTAATAGTTTGGTTCAATATAAAAAACCACTCTATATAAAAATGCTTGCAAAATTACCTCTTAAAATTGCACAACATTCAGAAAATGAAGATATATAAAAAACCCTTATTATCTGCAAATAACAAGGGTACGGAGCATAGAAAATACTCCTAATAGAAAAATACACACAAACTCGAATTTATGGAATTTTTCTATGCTCTAATTCTATCAAAAAAAGCAATTTTTGTAAAGAAAAGGAGCTGATATTATGGACATGAAAGTCTATAAAAAGACAAGATACCAAAACATATATAAACATATTAAAAACGGAAACTATGTAATATCAATGAGCAAACCTGTTAAGACTAGCATCTCACGCATAGATAATAAAAAAATTTTTAATATTGATGAAGCACTAAAAATCAGAGATAATGTTCAAATAAGGCAACAGAAAGCCGTAGAAACGCTTCATAGAGAAGATTTTGATACGCTATGAAGTATATGTATAACTGTAAATACGTCCAAAAGCTGGCTTATAATACGTTAAATCGGAAAGGGAAAACATACAACAAATATTTAAAGAACAAAATAGACAAAAGAGTTGCTAAAACAACCAAAGAATTTTGGGCAAGCTTTATTGATGAACAGGATTGTAGCGATAAACAGAAAAATCAAATTATCAAAGAATTAAAGACATTTTTCAACTGGTGTGTAATGGAACACATTGTAGTCAATAATCCTATCTCTACTCTACTAAAATACAAAGTAGAAAAAAGCGAGATGAAGTTCTGGACACCGGAGCAGTTAAAGCAATTTTTAGATACTATAGATGATGATTTAAACTCTAGCAATCGAAGTATACAGTTAAAAGCTAATACAGTTAAAATATTAACTATAATAGGTTTTACAGTTGGCGATAGAATTGGAGAAACAAGGGCTTTATCTTTTAGTTGTTTTCACGATGATAAACTAACTTTAGATATTCTTCATTCTATAAATTATGATCCTGACTCCCAGGACTTTGTTTCCCATACAAAAACATATGAATCTCAAAGAGTAATAGACGTCTCAGAAAAAGTTATTTTGGCAGTTAAAGAATATAAACAATTCTTAGAAGAGTTCTTAGATAGAGAAATACCAGGTAGTAATTTATTATTCTTTAATTACAAAAATAACAAGCCGTACAGTGATACTGTATTAAGGAAACATTTTTATTATTATTGTGAAAAAGCTAACGTTCCGAAAATTAGAATGTACGATTTAAGACATACCTATGCTGCAACAATGATGGCGGAAGGAAAAGAAGCATATATGTTTAGCAAAAGAATGGGACATAAAAAAATAAACACCACTATTGATGTTTACGGACATCTATCAAATCAAGCAAGAAAGGAGATAGCTCAATCAACAGATAAATACTTTTAAAATATATTTCGGAGTAATTTTGGGAGTAATAAATTAAAAAAGCCCATAAATACAGGGCTTAACAATCATAACTGGTGGCTCGCTCGAGGTCTACAATTAAGTACAAAAGCCTTTAAAAAAAGGGGTTCTACATTACAAAAATTACTCTCATTTTACAAAATTACGGTCTTTTCACCTACTTCGGAGTAATTTTAGAGTAATTTTTTGAGCTAAAAATTGGTATGAATTGTATCTATCTAAAACAAAAACTAAATAGAAATTTAGAATGTAAAAAACAAAAGAAAATCGTAAATATAAAAGAATGTAACAATTGCAAATATAAAGAATATAAATGCACTGAATTTTCAAAAAACAGTGCAACCAGTACTTTAAAAAACTCTACTTTGCACACAAAAAGTGCAAAACCGACAAATTGTCATACATCTAAAAAAATCAGACAAAAAACGTCAAAATTGGCGA
>CALWJB010000063.1 GCA_944380895.1 uncultured Clostridia bacterium
TCCGAAAAAGAACGCTTTTCGCCGCCGTACTCAAAACTGTTCAGTTTTTCAAGCTGAATCTTCAAAATCGGCTTTAACAGAACCCCGAAAGAATTATCACGTAAGGCCGCGCACTCTTCGCTCGAAAGATATGTATAGCCCATCCGTTTCAAACCCTCGATAGCGGGGCTTATCGAAATGCTCCTCTCATTTAATACAAAATTTTCTTGCATAACAATGCTCCGATTATATTCAACTATTCATATTTTTCGTAAACGTGCTTAGTCCCAATAAAATTTAATTTTCTGATTACAATTTCCCAATTACGCTTTTTCGCAAGAGATATTAATTTCCGAGCATTAACAGTGTTTAAAACGCGTTCATCAAGAATAATCTTAGAAACAATATCTGCATATAGTTTGCAATCCTGCAGTTGAAATAAAAGAATACGCCATTCAGTTTCTTTATCCCATCCACCCGTTTTAGTCACCAATTGTTCTACAAAATCCACTTCAATTTGCTTTAATAATGCCTGATCACTTTTTCCACAGATGAGATACTGAAAGGTTTTTTGAAAGCTGAAGTTCGGCTTTTGATTTTGATAATGAACTTCATAGCAACGGCAAATCTTACTCTTAGCTTCACGCGATAAAAAGCGAACTTTATTGAAATCATATTCTATACAAAATCCGCGATTGTTATTTGCATAATATCCCCACATATTATCGGCATCATGCGTAATTGCCATCGAGCAGACAAAAATATTACTTCTATTTTTTTGATTAATTCCGATAAGCCCCTCTACCTTATCTCTTAAAACCGATACCCCCTCTTCGATACTATTTTGGACCCATAACAATACTTTCATTATATAATGTTTTGCTTCTTGTCTTTTCATTCCTTTAGAAACTAAAAGTCCTACAGCTTTTTCCGTATCCATTTCGCCAGTTTCCTGATTAAAACAATTGAGAACTTGCGTAATATAAAATCGATCTATAAATGAAAGTTTTTGCTTTATTTCAGAATTTTCTTGTAACAAATACTCTACATATTTCCAAGGTTGTTTTAAGAAGGTTGTTTTTGCAAATTGAATATCCCTTTCGAAATCAAAATTTAAAGTGCCCTCAAAATCATCATTTACCGTATCTACACGCGCTATCCATAAGTATCCATTTTGTAAACTATCTAATGCATTGGCAAACGCTTTACCCGAAATCGAACGGTATTTATATAACTTTCCTTCGTTTGGCAAACATTGTAAAAGATTTGCGAGAATCGCATCGATATCTTCTTCTCGACATTTATCCAAGTCGGTCGTTAGCAATGCGTCAAAGTGCTGTTTATATAATTCTTCTTTTGTCATGATACCAATTCATCCACGCGCACGATGCCGGTTAAAAGTAACTGCATCAGCGATTTTTTCTTTAATTTTTCCTGCTCGATGTCCTTTTTCAAAAGTTCTATCTCTTTGTCCGCTGTAGACAAAATTTCCGCAATCGCGGTTTGTTCTTTTTTGTCTTGGGGAATAGAAAAAGTTAAATTCTCTATATCTGAATTTGTCAAGTTGTTTATATTAGTACCTTCTAACAATAAAAACAACTGTTTTCTGTATAATTCACTCGAAAAAAAATGTATTATATAATTATTATCTTGTGATCTGTAAATTGAACAAAACGCACCAACACATGAAAATTGTTTTATATCTTTTACTTGAGCAGATTTACCGACAGCTGTTTTGCTACCACTTGACATAGATATTAAAATATCTCCAACCCTAATTATCTTTTCTTCTGCGACTATTTGTTTAGATATATGATATATGTCATTAAAATTTATTTCGTTATTATCAATATTATTTGCCCTTAGTAACTGGATCGTTTCATAATCTTCTTTCTCTCGCATATCTTTTTCAGGATTATACGACACTCCACGAATACAACACCCAAATTCCCCCAAACAAATTTTCTTCCACTCCCCTGAAAAGCCAGGGAGACGTTTTTTGCCAGTTAAAAGTTGTTGTATAAAATATTTTTTCTGCTTTTGTTTTTCTGTCAAAAGCTTTTCTTTTAACGCAATTACCCTATCCTGCCCCGCCAAAATTTCCGCAATCTTTTCTTGCTCTGACAGTTCTTTAGGCAACATAAACGCATAAGTTGCATATTCTTCTGCATTTATTCCAGGCTGCCCGCTCCTTGCGCTCATCAAATGAACCCAGTTATTGTACTGATGAATATTGCAAATTGCCGCAATAATATATGGATTAAATCCTTTTTTGATATGATATCTTATCAAAAAACCCGCAAAAACCAGTTTACCATCACTTGGATCATAAAGATAATTCTTTCCTACTGATGCTCCTGTCCTAGCGAACAATAAATCACCTTTTCTTAAAACATATTTTTCACTATCAATGTGTTTGACATATGCTCCATTATCAATATACTTTCCATCTTCATTGATATCTGTTATTCTTAAATATTTAGGAAGACCTTCCTCATATTCACATGCTGGTGCGTTTAATCCATATTCTCCTTTTCGTTCAGATATCGATCCTAATGTAAGCCGCTCCCAGTCTAACGGATAACAACCTACCGAAGTCCGTTTATATCCTTCGGGCACTTCTCCCCGCCGTATGCTTTCAATTCTCGCTTTGATCGTCGGATTCATCCTGTTTATCTCCTGTCGGTAATTGCTTTTGCCTTGCTACTCTTCCTTTTATCTC
>CALWJB010000064.1 GCA_944380895.1 uncultured Clostridia bacterium
GCACGACTAGCCAATGAAGAAATTTATGGATCTTCAAGAGAAAATCCCGAACTCGGTAAAATGGGCACAACGCTTGTTATGTGTGTTGTGAGAGATGATTTTGCGGGAGTTGCTTATTTGGGAGATAGTAGGGCATATCTGGTGACTGATGAATCGATAAGTCAAGTAAGTGTTGATCATTCTGTGGTTCAGCAGATGCTTGAAGTTGGTGAAATAACGCCCGAACAAGCCAAGAATCACCCTCAAAAAAACATAATCACCCGTGCGCTGGGAATAGACGCAACTATTTCGCTTGATTATAAAGAGATTCACATTCCGCCGAAAGGAAAGATGTTACTTTGTACCGACGGTCTTACGAGTTATTTAGATTCTATTGACATACTGGATATTTTCAAAAATAATAGCAGTGAGACGGCTGCTGAAAAGCTGATTGAAGAGAGTAATTACAGAGGCGGTAAAGATAATATAACAGTATCGATTATAGAAACATAATTTTTAAGATATTTCCAAAAATTAAAGCTATTCAGACAGGAGACGGAAACATGGATAAATATACCGGAAAACGCTTGGATGCAAGATATGAAATTCAAGAACTTATCGGGGTTGGGGGAATGGCGGTAGTATACCGTGCTTATGATATTATAGAGGATAAAACAGTTGCGATAAAAATTCTTAAAGATGAGTTTTTGGGAAACAAAGAGTTTATAAGGAGATTTAAGAACGAATCGAAAGCGATTTCTGTTTTGTCGCACCCAAACATAGTTAAGGTTTACGATGTGAGTTTTGGCACTAAAATTCAGTATATAGTTATGGAATATATAAACGGCATAACGATGAAAGAGTTTATTTCTCAGCAGAAGAAAATTTCTTGTAAAGATGCCATTTATTTCACGAAGCAAATTCTGTCGGCGCTTCAGCACGCACACAAAAAGGGTGTGGTACATCGTGATATAAAACCGCAAAACATTATGCTTTTAAAAGACGGAACCATAAAAGTTACGGATTTTGGTATTGCACGTTTTTCAAGAAGCGAAACTCAAACCATGACGGATAGAGCGATTGGTTCGGTTCACTATATTTCGCCCGAGCAGGCAAAGGGTAGTATAATAGACGAAAAAGCCGATATTTATTCTGTGGGAGTGGTTTTATATGAGATGCTCACAGGGCAGCTGCCATTTGAAGCCGATAATGCTGTTTCGGTTGCTATTATGCAAATGCAGTCGAATCCTAAAAGTTTGCGTGAAATAAATCCGGATATTCCCGAGGGGCTTGAAGAGATTACGCTTCATGCGATGCAAAAGCTGCCTGAAAATAGATACGCCTCAGCGGAGGAAATGCTTGGAGACATAGAAAAATTCGAAAAAAATCCCGACATACACTTCAACTACGCTACGTTTACAGATGAAGATCCCACTCGGTGTATAGGTGACGAGAAAGATAAAAAATCTAATTACGGAGATAAATTTAACCGCAAAGATGAAAAGAAAAAGAAATCCAAATTTGAAGTTATAGCAGCCGGCATAGCTGCAGCTGTGGGACTGTTCGCATTAATATTTGTGTTTATGACTGTTTTTCATTCATGCGGCGGTGGTGCCAAAGATGTAGACGTACCTGATTTCAGAGGCAAAAAATTTTCTGAAATTCAAAACAGCTATAATTTTGCCTGGAAGGTAGAGCCTGTATATGATCCATCGAAACCCGAAGGTATAATAATCGACCAAGACCCACTTCCGGGATCGAAAAAGGTCAAAGAAGGTGCTTCGATTATGCTAAAAGTGAATAGCTCAGGAGTTTTAGTCACAGTGCCTATTATAAAAGGTCTTTCGGAGAACGTGGCAAAAGCCAAGCTTGCCAATGCGGGACTGAAAAGCGAAACTTTAATGATAGTAGATAACGATACGCCTGAAGGTGTGGTATGTGGATCTGACCCTCAAGAAGGCACAAAAGTTACAGCCGATTCAACCGTCAAACTTTATGTTAGTAAAGGACCTTCCGAGAATAAAGTGGTTGTTCCTGATGTTATTGGAAAATCGCTTTCGGTAGCCAAGGGTGAGATATCTTCATCAGGCCTTAAGGTTTCGGAAAATATAGTTTATGAAAGCAGCGATACTCCCAAAGATACGGTAATTTCAACTGATCCGCTTCCGGGTATTTCTGTGGGGAAGGATACTGCTGTGAAGTTGACTGTAAGTAACGGAGTTAAAAAAGAGAAAAATTTTGAAATTTCTGTAGATTTACCGGCCAGTGTCAATCAAGACGTAACAGTAAAAGTTTACATTGACGGAAGACTTGACAGTACGAGCAAAGTGAATCCGTCATATAGGGGAACGTATTCTATTTATATCAAGGGCAGTAGCGGTAAGAAGACGGTCAATGTAGATTTGGACGGTCAGCAGTACAGGGTGTACGAAGTTGATTTTGATGCGTCATCGAACAACGTCAAACGGACTAAATCTTACAACTATGAACTTAAATCACAAAAAAAATCAAGCACCACAGACGAAGCTAAGATATATTCGAGCAGCGTATAAAATTGATTATTGTAAAATAGTTACTTTTTCGTGTATAATGATATAGTGTATTGTTTTGTAGAAAAATGACGTAAAAATAAAAGTAGTGTAAAAGAAGAGGTGTATCTCTTGTGGATAAATTAGTAATATCCGGAGGTAAAAAATTAAAAGGAAGAGTAGTCATAAGTGGTGCCAAGAACGCAGCGGTTGCGATTTTGCCCGCTGCGGCTCTTTGTGATGAAGTTTGCAGGATAGAAAACGTACCCAATATAAGTGACATAAATTTAATGTGTAGAATACTCAGTGATATGGGCGTAAATACTAAGATGATAAACAATAATACTATTGAAATTGATCCAACGCATATGATTTCGACGTCAGCCCCGCACGGACTGATGAAGAATATGCGTGCATCGTCATATCTTTTGGGAGTGCTGCTCGGGAAATTTGGTGAAGCGAATGTTTGTTTGCCCGGTGGTTGCGATTTTGGTGTACGCCCAATTGACCAACATTTAAAAGGCTTTAGTGCGCTTGGTGCAGAGTGTAATCTAGACGGCGGAATCATAAGTGTGCGTGCGGATAAGCTTGTTGGAGCTCATATATATCTTGACGTTGTGTCTGTCGGCGCAACAATAAACACGATGTTGGCTGCCGTCAAAGCCGATGGTTTGACTGTGCTTGAAAATGCTGCAAAAGAGCCGCATATAGTTGACTTGGCGAATTTTTTAAACTGTATGGGCGCAGATATTTTAGGCGCGGGAACAGATGTTATAAAAATTCGTGGTGTAAAGAGACTTAAAGGGACGACATACTCTATAATTCCCGATCAAATTGAGGCGGGGACATATATGGCAATTGCCGCAGCAACAAAGGGCGATGTAATAATTGAAAATATAATCCCAAAGCATTTGGAATCTATTACTGCGAAACTTGATGAAATGGGAGTAGAACTTAATATTGAAGACGATGCAATAAGAGTTAGGTGTAATAGTAGGGTAAAAAGTTGTAATATTAAAACCATGCCGCATCCGGGATTTCCTACAGATATGCAGCCGCAGATTACTGCGCTTTTGTCTATGGCGGACGGTACCAGTATGATAAACGAAGCGGTTTGGGATAATAGATTTAGATATATTGATGAACTACGTAGAATGGGCGTCAACATTTCTGTTGACAGCCGTATTGCGGTTGTTAATGGGGTTGATAAGCTCAAGGGTGCGCCTGTAAAGGCGGTGGATCTCAGGGCAGGGGCGGCTTTGATTTTGGCAGGACTATGTGCTGAAGGTGAAACAAGCATTGAATCAATACATCATATTGAGCGCGGATATGAAAATATAATTGAAAAATTGCAAAATATTGGTGCGGACATAAAAAAAATTAGTTGCGATGATAAAGAATCGAGCGTATCGGTAGGTTAAAGGTGGTTAATTTGGTCATATGGTAAAATTATATCCGCTGTGTAGTGGCAGTAGCGGGAACTCTGTGTATATAAGTTTGTCAAAAAGCGACGGATTGTTGGTTGATATAGGAATAACCACCAAAAAAATCGAATTATTGTTAAACGAAAATAATATAAATGTTTTGGATATAAAAGCCATACTTGTAACACATGAGCATGTTGATCATGTGATGGGACTCAAGGTTTTTGCCAAAAAATACGGGGTTAAAATTTATTCATCTGAAGGTACGATATCTGCACTTCGAAAAAAAGGCATAATAACGGATGAACATGAATTTGAAGTTTTGGATTCTAAAGAGGAAGATATAGGTTTTGCGGTTGTGAGGCCTTTTTTTACGTCACATGATTGTAGTCAGGGTATGGGCTACGTTATTAGTGGAAACAATGGCGAAAGTGTGGCGGTTTGTACTGATTTAGGATATATTTCCGATGAAGTGAAGCAATCGCTTTGTGGATGCAAATCGGTTGTAATTGAATCGAATCACGATGTTATGATGCTTCAAAACGGACCGTATCCGTATTATCTAAAGCGCAGGATACTTTCAAACGTAGGACATCTTTCTAATGATTCATGTGCGGAGTTTTTGCCGTATTTAGTGAATCACGGGACTAAAAATATTATACTTTCGCACCTTAGTGAAAAAAATAATATTCCCGAATTGGCAAGGCAGACCGCGCTTTATAGTTTTGAAAATCATTCCATGAAAGAAAAAATAGATTTTAATTTGTTTGTTTCTCCAAAAATCAATCATAAAATTATAGATTTTATTGATTAGTTACTATTGTGCTTTTTGCTGAAAAAATAAACTGTAGAACCCATTACTATGCTAAAATAGAATGTAATCATTCTGTTGATGATCATAGCAATGACGATTTCATTTTCCAAAAAGAAATTACTGAATAGATCCAAAAATACTTTTTCAGAAGCTCCGGCATTTCCCGGTAGCGGAGTGAATGAGCATATTGTGTTTGCAACGCACTGTGTTTGTATAATTTCCAAAGCGGGAGAGTCACCATGCTGAAATGCTTTGAATACAAAAAATGGAACAGAAAAAACAAGTGATATTTGCACAAAACTATAAAAAAACAATTTAATTGTGAGTAATTTATATTGTAAGATACTTTTAAATGCATCTGCAAAAAAATTTATTGAATATTTTATTTTTTTAAAATATTTTTTGTATTTTAAAATTATAGGAATACGTTTTGATGCATTTTCAATTTTTGCGAAGAAATTTTTATTTATTAAGAAAATCAGCACGAAAAAAACTGTAAACATTTGAAAACCTAGTCCGATTATCAAATAAATGAATATCACATGATTTTTCAAATGGTATAAAGTGCAGTAAATTATTGCACATAGTAGTGAATATATAGCTAAGCTGACCTGATATATTATAAATTTTGTTCCGATTATTGTTGATGCGCTATTTTTTTTAACATTTGTTTTTATGAGTTCAGATGTTTGGTAAGGCGGAGAGCCTACGCCCATTGGTGTGATGGAGGTAAAATACTGTCCAATTATTGTTATTTTATATATTTTAGATTTTTTTATATAAGTATTTTCGACAAATTTTGTTATTTCAAAAATACTTAAACTTTCAAAATACCAAGATAACATGATAGAAAAAATTGATAATACTATCCAAATCAAATTGAGATTTGGAATGGTATTCATTACTCTATTCCAATTTTCATTTTCGATACAAAAATATATTAAAATTCCAAAAGAAATTATCAAAAGTATGATATTCAAAAAATTTTTTATAGTTTGTTTATTTTTTTGAAATTTGTTTTTCAAGTTAAAAAAAAGTTTTTCCATAATGATTATTGTTTACAGAAAAATTTTAAATATTACACTAAATTTTATCTTTTTTAGATTTTTTAATTCGAGATTTTTTTAGTGGTTGTTTTATCGGAAATTGGAGCTCAGGGAGTTTGCCATCGGGAATACATTTGAAATTTTTACCTGAAAAATAGTCTATAGATTTTGTAGCATTATTTATATTTTCCATCATGCCGGAAAAATTCATAGCTTTAGCATGTAACATTAGAATATAATAATAACTGATAAGTTTAGCTTTTTGTGCATAAACCCAAATATGATTACTATAATCTTCGAAGGCCTTTTCATTTTCAAGGAAGTTTCTGATGACGCCGAGAGCACGAATGAAATCATTAATTTTATCCAAATTCATAGAATGCAAAATACTTGTATCACGGCTTGTGTAGTTATACAGTGATTTACCGATTAAAACTATTTTATTTGCATAATAAAAAATTTTAGGAGATGTGGCAATATCTTCAAAATACATGTCATCAAACTGTAAATTGTTTTCAAAAAATATTTTACGTTTTGAAAGTTTATTCCACACGAAATAATGTATTCCCATATCCAAAATAAGCTTTCTGAGTGCTTTTGTCTTCGAGTAAACTCCCGGCAAAGAATGGAAGGGCATATAGAGTTTTAGATTTTTGTCGGGATAGTACATATTAAAATTACAGCAAGCAATATCAGCGCCGGATTCTATCGCGGCGTTATATAAACACTCCAAAAATTCGGGCTCAAGGTAGTCATCACTGTCCATAAACGCTATATATTCGCCCTTACTTATTTTTATAGCGGCATTTCTTGCTGCTCCGGGACCTTGATTTTTTTGTTTAATTAATTTAAAATTTTCATTTTCTATTGAGTATTTTTCGCTAATTTCTAAGCTTTTGTCGGTAGAACCATCATCTACCATAATTACTTCAAAATCCTTAAATGTTTGATTTTTTACAGATTCAAGGGCTCTGACCAAAAAATTTTCTACATTATATATAGGTATAATTAAACTTATAGTAGGACTAGACATTTTTAACCCCCAAAAAACGATTATATATTTTCTAATGCCTTTTTTGTTTCAGACTTATTCCCGATTCTCGAAAACGGTGCGAATACAATTATGTTTAAGAAATATGATATTATTCTCCATATTAATATTGCAGATTTTATTGTATTTTCTGTGAAAAACATACTAAAGAATATATAAAAACTTCCTTCTGCTGCGCCGGAACCGCCGGGCAATGGCATAAATGACGAAACCATTGTAACAAACGCTTGACCTGTGATCATGTCGAATGGATTGGCGCCCTGAAAATTGAACGCTCTGTATATGGCATAGGGTATATAGAAAATCAAAGTGAGTTGCGTTACCGTCAAAATACAAGTAGTTAGTAGCATTTTTTTGTTTTTATACAAATTTATGTTGCTTTTATGAAAAAAATCAAGCTGATTTGCTAAATTTTGAGATTTCTCTTCAGGATTTTTAATTATCTTTATTTTTGATAAAAACTTAAATATGCTTCCAATTACTGGCTCTGTCCATTTGCGGTTAAACGAAAATACATAAAGTGCGATTATAACAATTGCATGAGAAACAAAACCAAAAATTGCCAAAGTCATCATAATTTCACTAAAACTTCCTTGAAACAAGTCAAGATTGCAAAGCAGCGCGACAAGGCTATATATAGTGATAGTAGTTTGATAAACCAAAAATTTTTGCACAAGCGATGATGTAACAATTCCCATGTCTACGTTTTGCTTTCGCATACAGTAAATCTGCATGGGCTGACCCCCGACTGCACCCGGAGTTATCACGCTGTAGAATTGGCCTACTGCAGTCGCTTTGATAGCTTTTAAAATTGTATAATTTTTGTCATGATTGCTTGTATATTTGAACAAAATATAAGCATCTATTCCAATATTTCCGAACTGGCACAGCACGGCTATAAATATCCATACCCAGTTAAATGTCGTTGCCTGTTCAAACAAATCCATAAGACCGTTTTCAGATATAAAAAAATATATCACAAGTCCCACAGGAACAGTTAAGGAAATTATATTGAATAAAGCTTTTCCGTTGAGTTTTTTTGTCAATTTTACCCTCCGCATTTATATATTAACTATTATTTTTGATAAATACACCTCTCAGATTATAGGATACTTATATTTTCGATAAAGTCAAGTCAAAAAATCATATGTATATATTCGCTGAATTGTCAAAAAATTCTCCTAATGAATAATATATCAAATATGAATTGAATTTTATTTGGTTAGGGCGTGAGATGTAAATGTCAAAACTCATCATAGAAGGGGCAAGACGTCTTAAAGGTGAAATAAAAATTCAAGGAGCAAAAAATAGTATACTTCCCATTTTGGCAGCGTCATTGGTTACGCGGGCGGAGTGCGTGATACACAATTGTCCGATGATTTCAGATGTAGAAACAACACTTAAAATACTCAGGCATTTGGGGTGCGGGATAAAATTTGATGGAAACACTATAATTGTAAATTCAGAAAATATTTGCAAAAACAACATACCAAACTTATTGATGCGCGAAATGAGATCATCTATAATATTCTTGGGAGCATTAATTTCATCGGTTGGCAGTGCAGAAATTTCATTGCCCGGCGGATGCGAATTAGGTCCCAGGCCTATAGATATGCATATAGAAGGCCTGAGGCAGTTAGGACTTAGAATTAATGAAGGGCACGGCATTCTCAAATGTAGCAACGAGGGCGGCCTTGAAGGATGTAATATTTCTCTTTCGTTTCCCAGCGTCGGGGCTACGGAAAATTTAATAATTGCTTCGGTGAGGGCAAGAGGTACGACTGTTTTGAGTAATATTGCTCGAGAGCCCGAAATAATGGATTTAGTAGGGTTTTTAAACAGTTGCGGTGCAAAGATAGAATCTCCGGGTGAGGGTACGCTTATAATTGAGGGCGTAAAAAATCTTCATGGTACCGAACATACGATTATTCCCGACAGAATTGCCGCAGTAACGTATATGTCAGCGGCGGCGGTCACGGTTGGAGACCTTTTTTTAAAAAATGTTATAAAAGATCATATAGGAGCTGTTATACCTGTTTTTGAAGAAGCGGGGTGTACGGTTGAAACGGATATCAAAAACTCTCTTAGAATTATAGCTCCAACGAGGCCATATTTTAATCGTATGATAAGAACCATGCCATATCCCGGATTTCCTACCGATGCGCAGGCTCCTGTTATGGCTATGTCTTGTTTGGCCGACGGAACCAGTGTTTTTGTTGAAAATATTTTTTCAAATAGATATAAGCATGTTGGCGAACTTTTGAGGCTTGGTGCGGATATAAAAGTAGAGGGAAGAGTAGCGGTTGTTGAAGGTGTGAAAAGACTTTCAGGCACAGAAGTTGCGGCAATGGATTTGCGTGGAGCGGCGGCGTTGGTCGTGGCGGGACTTGGTGCGGAGGGAATAACTAAAATTTCGGGTCTTAGTCATATTGATAGAGGTTATGAAAATTTGGAAAACAATTTGGAATCGGTTGGTGCGTCAATAAAAAGGGTATAGGTGAAAAGATGGAAAATAAAAGATCAAAGGTAATAAGAAAGAAAATATCAAATAATATATTAAGAAAAAGAAATTTTAGAAAAAAGCAAAAACGAAAACTTTTTTTCAAGAGGTGCTATATTATTATCACGCTTTTATCGATTGTGGGAGTAGTAATATACGGTTTGATGGTTGCTTTGGGAAATATTTTTTGTGTGAAAGAGATTTTTGTGGAAGGAAACAGCTTATATAGTGATACAGAGATTTTGAATGCTTTGGGTATACATAGAGGAGAAGGATTATTATTTTTAAATACTTCGGAATCCGAAAAAAATCTATATAAATTTTTCCCTTACATAGATAATGTTATTATTCAAAAGCAATTTCCGAGTAAAATTAATATAACCATTGAGACGGCAGAGAGAACTTTCAGCATATTTAAAGATGATGTTTATTATATTTTCAGTGCAAAAGGGAAGCTTATTGAAAAGACTTCAGAACCTCCATCCGAGGTGATAGAACTTCGCGTATCTGAATTTGAGATAGACGAAAACGGAAGAATTGATTACGCAGATGACGATGTGAAAGAGCTTGTGACGGAAATTAGGAATGAATTTTTAAATAGTGGTATAGGGAACATAAAAATAATAGATTTGACGAACAAGGGGAATATAATTGTCAATTACGACGATAGGATAAATATTATAATAGGAAATAGAGAAGATCTGCACTATAAGATTGTCACTGCCAAAGAGATTATTTCCAATAAAATTAATAAATTTGAAAAGGGAGAACTTGACCTGAGGCATTTGAGCAAAGAAAATAAATCTTATTTTGTATCTGAATGACGGAAAAATAATTATTACTAACAAAAAACTACCATATGTAACCGTATTCATATGGTAGTATAGTTTTTATTATTAAAGAGTAGATCGATAAGCCGAATTCTGTCGCGAGTAATCATCTATCTGGACCAAGCGTTGCCGCAGTGGTTCGGTGCCACCTTTATTTAACGCCGAGCAAGCGTATATTTTTACCAAACGGTGTTGCTCCAACTAGGGTTTACATGGCTGTATAGTCTCCTATACACCGGTGAGCTCTTACCTCGCCTTTCCACCCTTACTCATTTACATGAGCGGTATATCTCTGTTGCACTTTCCCTGAGGTCACCCTCGGCGGTCGTTAACCGTTAGTTTGCTCTGTGGAGCTCGGACTTTCCTCATACAAAACAAATTTGTATGCGATTACTTAATCTACTCAGCTACACAGTATAGCATAGTTTTTAGATAAAATCAAATAGAATGAATGCGTAGGATATAAAATGTTAAGAATGCATAGGTTCCACCGGGGCTTCAGTGGAGGCGTTCCCTAACGCGTCCACTAGTGGGAGTAGTTTAATGATACCTGCACTCAAAGCACCAAATGTACCAAACAAAGCGAAGAGTATTATTCGGCGCTTAGCATCATTTTTCTCTTTTTTCCAAGCACGATATTTATCAAAAAACTCGTCTTGTTGTTTGTTATATTCATCCATAGTGCTACTCAATTTCGAAAAATCTTTATCTAACTTTTTATCTATCTTCAAAATTTTAGTCACCTCATTGGCTTTATTGCCTACAGGGTATTCACCTTCTCTTAATTTATTTTGTTCATTTGAGAATCTTTCATATTCTTTTACGGCGTCACGATATGTCTTTTTTAGCTTTTCTGTTGTTAATGATCCACTTTGTATTCCCAAACCAAAAGCATTTAGACGTTTTGCACACCCCATGAGGGCGGTAGTGAGGTTTTTTGCATTTGCGAGGTCATCTTCATCATGGAAAATGGCTTCCAAGTATTTTGTGCTGCTTATTTTTTTTATCGATTCGGCACGACCCAAGGTCATATTAATGCGCTCTTTTAAAGAATCAAAATTATTTTTAATCCAATTTTCGCGTTTGTGCTTACTAACATCTTGGGCGAGCGTATCAAGTGCTTTATCACATTCTTCTATCTTATAAAAAAATTCTTGTATTGATCGTAGTTTGTCGGTAACGTCATGGTCCCACACATTCTTAAGTTTTTCTTTGGCCTTTTTTAGCCCGCTCTCAAGTTTATTACCTTCTTTAACGGCGTCGGATAATTTATTATACAATAGCTCATAAGCTTTTTTTACATGCTCAGCATAATTATCTCCACACGGGTTTTGTCCTTGATTATTGGGCTTTCCCAGGCTAACGGTGTCACCGAACACCAGAAACCTATTTTTATCAAATTGCTTGTTTTTTTCTTTATTATTCCTGTTGTAACCTTTCAAGTAATCCTTATCATTCAGAGTGTTATAATCTTCCTCAATTTTGTCTGCATACATTTCTATTTTGCTGTGTCCTTCACAGTTTCGGAAAAATTTTTCTGCACCTTGCATAAAATTATCCGTTCCCTCAAATGCTTCAACCAGGGAGGCTATTCGTAAGCCGTCGCTTTTATTGAATTTTTTCGTCCCTAATTTTGTCACGTTCCGTAGCTTGTCGACAACTCTGCGATGCCTATTTTTTTTTAAAATGGTTTCATAATTGTTCCACATTTCCTGAATTTTGGGCATCTCATCTTTAGGAACGCAAACATCCTTTATTTTGCTAGGTTCACGCACATTAATCCCGAATTTTTTAGCAATTTTTGATTCGTTGATACTTGACATAAACTTCTCTCCTTACTTTTTAAAAATATACAATGTACACTTGTATTATATTGCTTTCAAAAATAATATCAACATTAATTACTAAATTAACATAAAAAGCACGTAATTATTTTTGTATTCCTGTAAAACGAGTACTTTTGCAAAGCATCTTAAAATCAGCCATAAAGGAATCAAAAATACTATTGATGACACTCACGAACGGAACAAACAATGCGACAAATTTTGCCATTCCCCTAAATGTACTTATAACACCAAGCTTTATTGTTTTTTCTTTAAACTCTTTGTATTCGACTTCAAATTCTTTTGTAAAGGCGATTATCTTTGTGTTTAAATTTTCAGCATCTTTAGCCAACTTTTCAATGGATGTTTTATATCTTTTCAATTCTTCTCTTGCCGGTGCACTTACCTTATAGCTTCTGGAATTTTTAAATTTTTCTACAAAGACAGGCAAAGATTTGAAATACTCAACGATTTGTTTATAATTGCGTTCTAGTTCATCGTAATTTCCCTTGGAAATATATTTTGCCATTTGATTTAGATTATCATTTATATTTATAAGCACACCGACCAAGTTTTCATATGCTTGTTTTTCTTCACCGCCAAGAAAAACGAAGCTGGCATTCAAATTTAATCGTCGACCTGTGCTGAGCATAGTTTCGAGGCATTGTCTGGTTCTTTTGATACTACGATTTACTTCCCGCATCCCCTTTTTGTTGTCACCGGTGCTAAAATAAAACTTATGTTTCGCAACTTCAGCATCTACTTTTTTTACGCATTCATTAAACGATTTTAATGAATATTCAATTGCATTTATAGCATTGTTGAACGTTCCCTGCACCGCTCCAAGACCGTCAACACAATTTTTGTTTTTTAGTGTTTCTCTATATATGGTGTTCATCATAGAAAGGCAAGTGGAAAAAAATGTTTGTAAATATGAATATAGTAATTCGCACCTTGTTTTGTAGTTCATGCCTTCCTTAAATTTTGGAAAAAATTTTAAAATTCCGGTTTCTTTTCCTAAAAACACGTTTTCGATAGCTTCGGACGGAATTGAATCAGGTTTTGCAAAATTGAGACTATATTTTTCTTTTGGAAATAAATTTTTGTCATCAATATTTTTATTTAATTCATTAATATATCCCTTGTTTAACATTCTGTTGTATTCTGTTTGGATTTTTTTATTGTATTTTGCTATCACATCTATTCCACTACACCCTGCAAAATATTTTTCTGCCTCCATATAGCGGTAATATACACTTCTAAATAATCCGCTAAGTCTGTCGTGCCTTTTTTGTGTGTCATTTTTTTCGTTTTTACTGTTGTTTAGTCCTTCCGGGCTTTCAGTTTCTTTTTTGAGGGTGCCATTTTTTTTACCAATGATTTTTGTAATAGACGAAAGTAATTTTTGGCCAACTGTAGGAGCACATTTTTTTATTTCGCTGTTAAAGAAGTTGATGCTGGCTTCCGTGGACTCCATAAATGTTCCGGGAATGCTGGGAGTTTTGAATTTAGATGCATGCAGTCCCAAGTCAAAGTCTATACCCGGTGAATCCATATTTCTCACTCCTTTTTATAAAATATAGTACAGATTATATAATATAATCTGTACTATGTCAAGCTTATTTATTTTTTTTAATCAATATTGATTTATCACAATTTTTATAAGCGTTTTGGAAGTGATTATTCTTAAATTGTAGATTTTCACATATATCGGCAAGAGGCACCAGAACAAAAGTTCTTTCCATTGCTCTCGGGTGAGGCAGAATGAGATTTTTTTCATTAATTTTTTCATTTTCATAAAATATTAAATCAATGTCAATAATTCGCTCACAAAATCTAAATTTTCGCTCTCGCCCCATGGCAGACTCCACGCCCAACAACGCTCCCAACAGTATTTGAGGGCTCAGATTTGTTGAAATTTTTGCGCAGCAATTCAAATAATTTGGTTGAGGATTTAGTACTTCGCACGGTTTTGTTTCGTATAATTCAGAAATTTTAATAACTTTTGTTTCAGGCACTAAATTTATTGATTTGAGTGCAAAATTTATATTTTTTTCTCTTTCTTTCAGATTACTCCCGAGTGAAATAATAGCTTCAGCCAACATAATCACTTCTTTTGCGCGATATTTTAACTGCAACATACTCAAAATCGGCAGAGATAGGCGCTTCGGGTTTTTTGAGAGTTAAATTTATCGCATTTATTTGCGAGAAAGTTTTCATGAGATGTTTCGCAGTTGATTCGGCGGCTTTCTCGATTAAATTATAGGGGTGTTTATAAAAGAATGCAGAAAGTTCTTTTACCAGTTTAGATAAATTCAAAACATTTTCGAGTTTGTCGTTTTCATATCCGTCAAGTTTGTCGGTAAATATTTCGGCATCAATCAAAAAATTTTGGCCGTTTATCTTTTCATCATCATTTACTCCGTGATAAGCAAAGATTTTAAGATTTTTTATTATTAAACTATTTGTCATTTTTATTTTCCCTTTCGAATTAATTTATCTATACATCTTGAAGTTTCCACTGCTTCTTTAACGTCATGAACTCTTAATATGTTTGCGCCGTTAATTTGTGCATATAAATCTACGGCAACAGTACCGAGAGTACGATTTGAAACGTTTTTGCTTCCCGAAAGATATTCCACGATTCTTTTCTTAGATGCTCCAATTAACAAAGCATTGTTTTTGGTTTTGATGTTTTTTATATTTTGCAAAATCCATAAATCTTGTTCACGATTTTTTCCAAATCCTATTCCCGGATCAAAGCATATGTTATCGGCACTTACGCCATAGTGAATTGCTTCGCCTAATTTGATACTAAAGAATTTTTTTATATTAGACACATTTTCTCCGCTATGCATGATTACAGCTCCGCAGGAATACTGTGCCATCAACTTAAACATTTCGGGTGATTCAAACCCTGATACATCGTTTATAATTTCAGCGCCGAGATTTAGAGCTTTTTTTGCAACTTCAGGATAAAACGTATCTATTGAAACAGGTATTTTAACAGATTTGCATATTTCTCCCAAAACAGGAGAAAGCCTGCTCCATTCCTCCTCATGAGATATTTTTTTATATCCGGGTTTGGTGGACTGTGCGCCGATATCAATTATATCTGCGCCTAAATTTTCTATTTCCAAAGCTTTTTTCAAAGCATTTTCTGCCAAGATATATTTTCCTCCATCAGAGAATGAATCAGGAGTAACGTTCAAAATACCCATTATATAGGTTTTTTTAGATAGATCAAAAATAGTTTTATTTGTCTTGAAGAAACTCAATTTTTAAAAATCTCCTCGTTTTGCAGTGGTTTTCATAGAAGAATTTTCAGTTTTCACTCCTCTGATATTCATGCAAGTGTGAGTGCACTCCAAGCTGACTTCCAAACCGACGGGGGATAGAATCTTCCACAGATAATCGGCAATTTCAGATGTAAGATTTTCCTGAACTTGAGGTTTTCTGGAGAAGAAATCGACGATCCTTGCAAATTTAGAAAGACCTAAAATTTTTCCATTTTTAGGTATATATTTTATATTTGCAAAACCAAAAAATGGCAACAAGTGGTGCTCGCAAATTGAACGCACGGGAATTTCACTTATTTCAACAATGGTTCCGCTACTGTTTGGCTCCGCAAATGTTGTTACTAAATTATCCCCGAAATGGCTCAGCGCTGAAAACATTTCTTCACACATATTTGCGATTCTTTCGGGTGTTCCTTTTAACCCTTCGCGCTCGGGATTTTCTCCCACAGCCACTAAAAATTCATAGGTTAATTTTCTTATTTTTTCTTTATCTAACATTGAAATTCCTCTGATATTTCTTATTTTAAAATAACTTTACTGCCAGTACGTTTTGCGGTTTACACTCTGCATACTCAATTTGTGATGTGTTCAGAGCTTTGCCGAACTTTGTGGATTTATTGGCATTTTTTATGTGATCAAAAAACACATTTGAATTGTTTGAAAACAGAATACTTTTAGCTTTTTCAAGTCCTATTTTGTCCGAAACTTTTATATAAATTATATTTTGACTGTTTGCTTTGACTTCTGCCAATTTTTTTACTATTGTATTATCTTTTAAATTATTTTCATTTTCAATTTTTACCGCATTTTTTTCAAAGTAGTTATCTTTTAAAGACGTACACTGTGGAAGTGCGAAGTTATAGTACTGATTTTTAAAATAATCCTGCGGTCTTTCCGAGGCAGAAACTGCTATTTGATGGTCTTTTCTTATAAGATTGTCGTCAAGGTTGAAATAGCCGTATCTGTTGAGTTGTTCTTTATCGTCCCATGTAACGTCAACATGATACCAATTGTCGTCAATGCGTACCAAATTCCACATATGAGTTTCATTGCCTCTGGAACCTTGTATTGTACGGCATTCGATACCGGCGGCACACATAAGTATTTGCAGAGCTTTTGAGTACCCTTCGCAAACAGCGTGACCTTGCACCAGGCATCCGTATGAAGTAAAAATTCGCGGATTTTGATTTTGACGATCGGCATAACTGCAGTTTTCAACTATATAGTCGTGAATGAACATTTCTTTTTCGTAGTCGCTGTATCCGGCGGGTATTTTTGATAAGACATTAAAAATTTTTTTATTAAGTTCATTTGCTGCAGATTGTTGATCATGTTTTGAAAATGTAGAACTTAATTTAATAGTTGTAGATTTTTTATCGGTATAGTAGCTGAACGTGTTGGAAATCCAGAATATTTCCGGGTGATCATTTTGTATGGCATAAAGAACTTTTTTTATTTGATAAGAATCCATGACATAATTTTTTATGGTTATGGGATCGATCTCATATAGTCCGGATTTATCTGCATTATCAGATATTTTCTCAGCTTTTTCGGCAATATATTTATAGCAAGTTCTTTCTGCTTGGTTGCTAAGTGATCTATACCCCAGTGTAGTTTTAACACTATTTTTTTGTTGCTTTGATGAAGTATCGTTTCTTACGGTAATTTCGTTATATGGTTCAGTTTTATCGCTTGTAAAATTTTGAACTTGTTCCAAAATAGCATCGCCTACCGAATATCCGTTTTCACTCAATTTATCGTAGCAATAAATTCCAACAGCCGAGCACATAATTCCGAGTATGGGTATTATAAGCAAATTTTCTTTTTTCTTCATACAAAGCACCTACCTTTAAGATTTTTAAATTTCGTTTTTCACAGGGAATACAAATCTGTTAACCACCATAGCGACCATAATTCCAAGCAAGGTATCGCAAATTCTTTGAAGAACGTATGTCAAAGTGCTGCTGGTTACCGAACCTGAGCGAGAAAGTATGACTATTATAACGACGCATCCGATCGAAACCGCCGATTTATGATTGATGATATTACAAAGATAAACGACAATCAAAATTCCAAGCGGCAGGACCAAAACTCTTATCCACTCATAATAGGGAAGAGAGCAAATAGATTCGAGTGCAAAATAACCAACGGCACCGCCTATCATTGTTCCGATGAACCTGTTAATACCGGTATCGAGAGTTTGTTCACATGTTTGTTCCATGCATATTACCGAGGCGATGCAAGCACAAAAGATGTCTTCGTGATTGAAAAACATGGATATAAGTGCGCAAATTCCCACGGCGATAGCTGTTTTTAAAGCTCTTAATCCTAGTCTGTATTCTTTATTGAAAATTACCACAATTTAAACACAAATATTTTTGCGTTTTTTCCTACCTTTCAAAAAATAAAATATACAAATTAATTATACCATAACTTTTTGAATTAATAAAGTAGGGGGACGTCAAATTATCTTAAAATGGGCTGAATTTGTTTGTTTTTCAGCGCAAAATCTATTGTTTGGGGTATCATATCGAAATGAGCAACCAGAGAATTTGGCTTTTTTTCGGGGTCGTCTTGACTCATTGGCACGAAAAAGATATTTTTGTTGTTGAGTGCTTTGCCGAGATTTTGTGCCGAAATGCCAAGAGCATCATTTGAAGCGAGTGCTATGACTACGGGACGTTTTATTCGAAGCTGTGATTTTATGGCCATAGTTACGGGCGTATCGGTTATACCGTTACAAAATTTTGCCAAAGTATTTCCACTGCACGGTGCCACGAGCATAATATCTGCAAGCTCTTTTGGACCTATTGGTTCTGCACCGACTATGTTGTGAATGATTGATTTTTTGCTTATGTGTTCCACTCTTTCTATAAAGTCGTTTGCTTTTCCAAATTTTGTGTCTAAATTAAAAACGTTAAAAGACATTATAGGTAAAATATCATATCCTGTATCTTTTAATTTTTGCATTTCATCGATTGCGCGCGATAGAGTGCAAAAAGAGCCGCACATAGCAAAACCTATGGTAATTTTTTTCATAAATTTTCCTCCGTTATTATTTTTTCGATAGAATTATAAATAATTTTTGCTGCAGATTTCGGAAACATTTTCCCCGGTATTCCGAGCGCGTGAATGCAATTAATTTTGAGTTTTTCGGCTTCTTTCTTGTCTATGCCTCCCGGATTGGAAGCCACATCGACTATAAAAACATTTTTTTTGCATCCGGATATACTTTGCTGCGTAAAAATAGCGCTCGGAATGGTGTTGAAGATAAAATCGAAATTTTTTATTTCATAAACCAGATTATCCAAGTGTATTTGTTTATATCCGAGGACCTTGGCCCAAGCGAGTTCTCTGGAATTTCTGGAAACCACCGTTATATTTGACCTAAAAGCTTTCAAACGACTTGCAAGTATTTTTCCGATTCTGCCAAAGCCGGCTACAAGACATTCAGAACCGAATAATGTTTTATTTTCTTCACTCATTGCAATTTTTATAGCTCCCTCGGCTGTGGGCACGGCGTTCATTATTTGAAATTCTTCTGTGTTTGAGTAGTTGTAAAATTTGATGTTTTCTTTATATTCCGTAAATTTTTTTAAGTTTCCGAATATAATTTTTTTACTGAGAAAATCGAAAATTTTTTTATCAAAATTGATTTCGGTATTCGCGAATGGGCAGTATAGATGAATACCGTCGCGAGTTTCGGGGAGAGGCAAGATTATGTATTCGGATTTTTCTATAATTTCATATATATTGTCAAGAATGATGAATGGAAAATTGTCATTTAGTTTGTCGAAACCAAACAAAAATACTTTACCGATATCTAAAAATTTTTCTGCGAGATGTATTTGACGAAAATCTCCACCTAATATGCCGAAATTTTTTTTTGTTGTCATAAATAAACACTCCTTTTTTATACAAATTTGTAGTATTATATATAC
>CALWJB010000065.1 GCA_944380895.1 uncultured Clostridia bacterium
AATTGTGGTGGAGCACGATGAAGATACCATGTACGCTGCCGACTATATTGTGGACGTAGGTCCGGGCTCGGGACTTCACGGTGGAAATATAGTTTGCACGGGAACTGTAGATGATATCAAAAAATGTCCCAATTCCATAACCGGACAATATCTAAGCGGGAAAAAATCAATACCTATACCTAAACAGCGAAGAAAAGGTTCCGGATTGTTTTTGGATGTTATCGGAGCTAAAGAAAACAATCTCAAAAACATAAACGTAAAAATACCACTCGGTACTATAACGGGTATTACCGGAGTTTCGGGTTCCGGAAAATCCAGTCTTGTTAATGAGATTATATATAAAAAACTTTCTACAGTTCTTGGCAGAGCAAAAAATATCGCCGGAAAACACGAAAAAATACTCGGAACCGAAAATCTTGACAAGGTAATCGACATCAGTCAATCTCCCATAGGCCGGACTCCTCGTTCCAATCCCGCAACCTACACGGGCGTATTTACCGATATTCGTGAACTTTTTGCGTCTACAAACGACTCTAAATCAAAAGGATTTAAAAGTGGAAGATTCTCCTTTAATGTTAAAGGCGGAAGATGCGAATCCTGTCAGGGTGACGGTATTATCAAAATTGAAATGCACTTCCTTTCAGATATTTATGTCCCGTGCGAAGTGTGCAAAGGCAAGCGATATAATAGAGAAACACTTTCTGTAAAATATAAAGGCAAAAGTATTAGCGACGTGCTCAATATGACTGTAGATGAAGCATGTGATTTTTTTGAAAATCACCCCAAAATAAAAAGAAAACTCGGTACACTAAAAGAAGTAGGGCTCGGTTATATAACTCTGGGACAGCCCGCAACAACGCTTTCGGGAGGTGAAGCTCAACGTGTTAAACTTGCAACCGAACTTTCTAAAAAATCCACGGGCAAAACGCTTTATATACTCGACGAGCCCTCCACAGGTCTGCATATAGCTGATGTTCACAAATTGACGGAAGTATTGCAAAAGTTAGTAAAATCAGGAAATACTATAATTTTAATTGAACATAATCTCGATTTGATTAAAATATGCGACTATTTGATTGATCTTGGTCCTGAAGGCGGCGAAAACGGTGGAAATATAGTGGCAGAAGGTACACCTGAAGAAATTATAAAAAATCCTAAGTCTTATACAGGTGTTTATCTCAAAAAAATAGGAATAAAATAACCTGAATATCGTTATTGTTGACGCTCCTAATCAGCTGTGCTAAAATTCATTCAGCACAGTTATTAATATATTTTATTACACTTTTATAAGGGGGAATATTTTATGGAAAGAGCACTACTCAAACAAAACGCCAGAAACCAGCTTTCAAAAAATATCGAGACATTGATATTGTGTAATTTTTTATTTTTCTTCATAACAGTGTTACCCGCATCCATACCACAATTGTATTCAATCCCTGTGATATTCGGTCCACAACACCGCTCTACACCGACAATATACCTGTCTCCAACCGTATTATGGCCAATATCTATAGCCATCATGATAATAACACCGGTTTTGGCTGTAGGACTTCGTCATGTGTACCTAAAATCTGCCAACTATCAAAAACCGCACTTTACAGAAATGTTTAAACACATGGATCAATTCGGAAATGCTTTTGTTACTAGTTTACTGGTCAAAATTTTTGTATTTTTGCAGTTCTTGCTTTTGGTAATCCCTGGAATTATAGCAATTTATTCCTATTCGATGGTATACTTGGTGCTGGCTGAACATCCTGAATTCAGTGCAATGGAAGCTATCAGAGAAAGCAAAAGAATTATGAAAGGGCACAGATTTGAGCTTTTTGTCTTGCAGATTTCATTCTTCTGGTGGTGGATGCTAACTTTTGTAACTTTTGGTATAGCATCTGTCTATGTGTCGCCTTATATAGCGATGACAACAACCAATTTCTATAACAAAATTAAAAACGTATAATCAAAATTTTTATATTCATAACTAAAGCAAAACATATACAATCATAGTAGCGCCTGATAAAAGAAACATAGAAAGCCCTATCCATAATAACATAAGACTGCCGGCCGTTTGATATGGCCGGTTTTTGATGCTAAAGTTCTAAAAAGGTGATTATTTATCACATCAGCGACAACTACTCTCATAGGCTAACCGACCCTTCAATTTTATCAGCGTCATTCGATATTTTAATCGCCATCTATGAGATGTTTTGCTAATAAAATGGTTAAATTTGTAAAATAATTAGCAATAATTATAACATAATGAAAAATAAAACAAGAATATTTATGCTAAAATTTGAATATTTTCACAAATTTTGCAGATGATTCAAAAAAACGCTTGACCCTCATATATATAATGTTTATAATGTATAGTATACAGCGAATACACTAAAAATTTTTAAAGGAGATGTATAGTTATGGCAGCGTATAAACCTGTAAAAGGCGATCCCCAAAAAGCACTTCATCCGCTCGGAAACTCAAGTTCAATGAAAAATGTGATAAGAGCGTTTGAAAAAGTCGCCGAAACACCAAAAGGTAAAAATGTAGATTGGAGTCCGATTAAAAAACCTTTTGAAAATTTTGGATTTACGATTGTGTTTGATCGAAATCTGGTAATTTTAATCACAGCTGTGTTCGTAGCAGGGGCTCTTGATAAAGAAACACA
>CALWJB010000066.1 GCA_944380895.1 uncultured Clostridia bacterium
ACGTGCTTTAAGTACAACTACACTATGATTATTGCTAGTCGTGGTATGGGTAAATCGCTTATTGCAGCGGTTGTTTGCGTTTTGAAGTGCATACTTTATCCCGGAATTAAAATCTGCATTGCAGCCGGAAAACGTGGGCAAAGTGTGAATATAATTAAAAAAATCATTGAGGACTTTATGACCTCATCTACTAATCTTCGAAACGAAATTGACGATTACAAAATTAGCCTTAGTGTTGCAAGTGTACACTTTAAAAACGGCTCATCAATTCAAGTTGTAACGGCTGCGGATTCAGCCCGAAGTGCAAGAGCAAACTTTATTCTTGCTGATGAGTTTGTGCAGATAAAGAAAAACATTTTGGATAAGGTGATAAGGAAATTCAAAGCCGGTCAGCGAACACCGAGATTTTTTCTAAAAGCCAAATACAAAGATTATCCAAAAGAGCCAAATACAGAACTTTATCTATCTTCTGCGTACTATAAATACCATTATAGCTTTTCAAAATTTAAGTCTTTTGCGAAATCCATGCTTAAAGGCGATAGCTACTGTGTGGTTGGCTTTCCGTATCAGCTTCCTGTGTCGCAAGGGTACTATCCTATGGAACAAATTCAAGACGAAATGCTCGAAGATGATTGGGATTCAATCGGGTGGTCTATGGAAATGGATTCGTTATTTTTCGGTCAATCTGAAAATGCTTTTTATTCATTTGATGAGCTTGCTTCGGTAAGAAAACTAATAAAACCGATATATCCCAAACATTACTATAATCTCTTACACGAAGGTGATTTTAAATATCCGACAAAGAAAAATGGCGAAATAAGAATACTTTCGGTTGACGTTGCAACTCAAGGTGGAAAAGAAAGTGATGCCTCATGTTTTAGCGTTTTGCAGCTTATTCCCTATGGACAAAATCGATACTTGCGAAATGTAGTATATATGACAACTGCCAAAGGTGGGCATACGTTTAATCAAGCTCTTAAAGCACGTAGACTTTTTTATGACCTCGATTGCGACTATATAATCCTCGACTCGCAAGGTGTTGGAATTGGTGTTTTTGATAATCTTGTTCAAGAACAAGCAGACGATGAAAGAAACATAGTTTATCCGGCATGGTCTTGTATTAATGACGAGAGTATGGCAAGTAGGTGCAAAAGCCCCGATGCTCCCAAAGTCATTTATTCAATTAAAGCGAGTGCCCAGTTTAACTCTGATGCTGCTGTTTCGCTAAGAGATTCAGTACGGCAAGGAAAACTGCGACTTCTAATACACGAAAACGAGGCAAATGAAAATCTCGGCAAAATCAAAAAATTCGGTAGCTTAGAAATTGAAAATCAAGTGCTATTTCAGGAACCTTTTTATCAGACAACGGCACTCATAAATGAAATGGTAAATTTAAGCTTTACGATAATTGAAGGAAGAATAAAAATCGAAAACAGTGGCGGAACTTTGAAAGATAGGTTTTCCGCTATTTCTTATGCCAATTTGATTGCAAACGAACTTGAACGAAATGGCAGAGCTTTTCAGAATGAGTATGAATTTCAAACATTTATAAATTAGGAGGTGCATTTCTTTGGAAAACTTTGAAGTAAATAGTTTTTGGGGATATGAAAACGTTTCGAGCGGTAACTACGCAAATATTGTGCTTAATAAATCTTTTGACGAGCTTGCGGAAATCATCAAAAATCCTATGGATAACAATGAGGAACTTTGCAACTTAAGCAAAGAGATATATTCCTCATCGGGAATTTTTAGCAATGTAATTGATTACATGGTTAGCATTTTAACGCTTGACAGAATAGTTATTTCTAAATCTAAAAGAAATAAAGAGAGAACAGAAAATATACTTAGGAAAATTAAAGATAAAGAGTTTATCAGAGATATGCTTTTTCGAGCGATGATTTATGGTGTCAGCGTTTCGTACTTAGAAACTGCAAGAAAACCAAGAAACAATCAAAAATTTATGACCGATTATGACGTTAAAAGCATTGCGGAGATAAATTCAAACGAAATAAATGTTTCTGTTTGCAATTTGCCGATTGACTACATACAGATTGTGGGGATTAAAAATGGAAGTTACGAAATTGCATTTGACCTTAATTATTTTACTAACTTTAGTGGTGAGAAGCTTGAAAATAAATTAAAAAGATATCCAAAAGAAATAAGAGAAGCTTTTTTCAAAAGAAGTAAAAACAGCGGTCTGCCTAATTGGTATGTGTTAGATGCTTCGAAAACCATAACACTAAAAATCAGAAGTAGTCGTGAGGAAAAATGGGGTCGCCCTCTTGTTTTACAAGCAATAAAAGATATTTTGTATTCGGACTATTGGACTAACACTAAGAGAAATGTTCTATCAGAAATTAACAGTAGGATTTTCTATATGGAATTTCCGCAAGGCAAAGAACCTGGAACAAGTGCATTAACACAAAATCAGCAAAAGCAGCAACACGAAATGGTTAAAGACGGCATTTTAAAAAGAGCAAATTCCGGCGGAACTAACTTCTTTTCGGTTGCGAGCGGTACAAGGATTAATAAACTTGATGTTGATACTTCGCTTTTCAAAGATGAATGCGAAAAAGATTTAAAAAACGATATTTGCACGGATTTAGGTTTTGCTGCAAGTTTGCTTTCTGGAGCATCTTCTTCCTATTCAAGCCAACAAAACAATTTGCAGTTAGTTATTAGTCAAGTTTATTCGTGGGTTGAGAGCATTTCTTATGAACTTGTAAAAGCAATAAATGAAAACCTCATAAACGGCAAGAAAATTGATATTTATTATCTCCCTTGCTCGATAGTCAATCGTAAAGAATTTGTAAATCAGATGAAAGAGCTTTACACGCTTGGTAGAGGCTCTCTCGCAGCTTGGATTGCAAGCACAGGAATTAATCCCGAAGCGTATCTATCGCTCATGGAAATGGAAAAAGAAGAAAAATGGGACGATAAGTTTAAGCCTCATCTCACTTCATTTACCGCTTCTACAAAAAGCGGTGGTAGACCCGAAAAAGCTGATGTTACAAACGAAAACACCGAAAAGTCCAAGACTAATAATTCAAACAATGTTCCGAGAAAGTATTAAAAAGGAGGAATTTATATCGTTAGTGAGGAATTTAGCCAATTAGCACTTAGACAAAAACAATCGCTACCATTAGAAGCAAAAATAACTCTAAGCCAGCAAAGAATAAAGCAATGGTATGACTACTGGGAAGGAAATGTATATATCAGTTTTAGTGGTGGTAAAGATAGTACGGTCTTGAGGAACATTGTAAAAACCACAATAGGCGTATCTGACGTTAAAAGTGTGTTCGTGAATACTGGTCTTGAATATCCAGAAATTCAAAAATTTGTACGCAAAATTAAAGATGAAGAAAATGATGTAGAAATTATAAAACCTAATATGAGTTTTGTTGAAGTACTCGAAAAATATGGATACCCAGTTGTCAGAAAGGAAATATCGCAAGTTATAGAATATGCACGATTATCAAAAACAATTCGAAAAAAAACGTACATTGATGCTATGAGCAAAATGAATAATGAGTTTTTAGATAAAAATGGTAACCTCAGTAAATACAATTACCCCAAATGGAGATTTTTAATTGATGCACCCTTCAAAATAAGCTCAAAATGCTGCGATGTATTAAAAAAAGGACCTATTAAAAAATTTGAAAGAAAGACTAAATTGAAACCTATTGTAGGCACATTGGCTTGCGAAAGCTTATTACGCAGACAGCATTGGTACAAACATGGCTGTAATGGATTTAACATGACAAACCCAAAATCAAGTCCCTTATCATTTTGGCAAGAAAATGATATATTAGAGTACCTAAAAACTTATAACATACCTTATTGCTCGGTGTACGGAGAAATAAAAAAGCATGAAAATGGTAACTACTATACGACTAAACTTAGTAGGACAGGTTGTATGTTTTGTATGTTCGGTTGCCATAGAGAAAAAGAACCTAACAGATTTCAAAAAATGAAAATTACGCACCCAAATTAATACAAGTATTGTATGGAAAAGTTAGGAATTAAAAAGGTTTTAGAATTTTTAAATATTATGTACGACTAATAAAAGGAGGTGAAGAAGTTGAGAATATTAGAGCTTTCCAGCAAAGATGACAAAGACGGCAGACGGCAAGTAAAAGTGATTTTGCATGAGATTTATAAAGACAAATCTCATCATAACAAAAATGGCATTACATGGCTTGAGGAGTACTGTAAAAACAATCTTGAGAGCGTAAAAGGAATCTCAATAACTTGCGAATTTATCAATGACGAAAGGACAGAAATCTTAGGTCATGGCGAAACAGGTATCGAGGACGGAGTGCCAATACTTGAAAATGCCACTATGATTGGTGTTTTGGAGCGTGGATATATTGATGATATTGTAGTTGATGGCGAAACTAAAAGAGCTTTAATTGGCGAAGGATATATCGATGCCATGCGATACAAAAATTTTGTGGACGTTTTGGAAGAAAAAATTAAGGCGAACGAAACTATATTTGGGAGCGTTGAAATCACCGGAACCCGAAAAAACGGAAACAGAATCAAGTATCTTAACGGATACCAAGAAATCGGAAGAATACCGACAGAATATAGGTATTCGGGGTTTGCTATATTGGGTGTAATGCCATCTGACGAAACCGCAAGACTAATTGAAATTAATAAACGAAAGGAAAATGGTGATATGGAAAAACTTGAAAAAATGTTTGAAAAATTCGAAGAAAAGTTTGATAAGACGAATGAATACAAACAAGCATTAGAACAAAAGCAAAAAGAAATTGATGATTTAAATAAACAAATTGAAGATTTAAAAGCACAGAGCGAATCTCTTTCCGATAAATTGAAAGAAACCGATAAATTAAAAGAGGAACTTGATAAACTTAAATCAAGCACTCTAAAACAGCAGTTAAACGCTGCACTTGCTGACTTTTCCGATAAAGAAAAAGAGGTTGCAAAAGAATCAATTGAAAAATTCAGTGCTGACCCTATTAATTCTGATGAAAGCATTCAAGATATAGTTGATACAAT
>CALWJB010000067.1 GCA_944380895.1 uncultured Clostridia bacterium
ATAAAGCATTTGCCCATAGAAAGTCTTATTAAGACAATTCGCAAAGAGATAAAGAACTATTCGGGAGAAGACGGATATAGCGATGATATAACGCTGCTGGGATTTAGAAATTTAGGAAATTGATTAAATATTTATTGTAAAAACTTTCTTGACTTTTTTAAAAAATATTGTAAAATAAAATTGTGTCTACGAATAAAAAATGTGAAAGAGATGTCATACGTGAAAAAAATTTTAAGTTGTTTGCTTGCGGCTACTTCGGTTTTTGGTTTTTGCGCACTTAGCTATACTTCAAGCGCTGCAGAAGTTTCTGAACAGCAAAGCGTTCAGGAGTCCGAAGAAGTTTCTGAACAGCAGAGTATTCAGGAATCCGCAGAAGTTTCTGAACAGCAAAGCGTTCAGGAGTCCGCAGAAGTTTCTGAACAGCAGAGCATTCAGGAATCCACAGAAGCAAAGGATACCGAACTTGTTTTTATAATCGATAAAAGCGGTTCAATGAGTGGTCTTAAAAGTGATACGATCGGAAATTTTAATTCTGTTATCAACGAACAGAAAAAAGATACCGAAAACGGTAAAGTATATGTTACAACCGTAATGTTCAATCAAATTCATAGCAAAGTCCACGACAGAGAAGATATAGCAAGCATAGCAGAAATGACCGACAGCGATTATATTGCAAGGGGAAGCACTGCACTTTTGGATGCGGTTGGAGATATTTTGACCGATCTTTCAAAAGCTGAGAGCATAAAGGAACGCAATGTTGTTGTTGCGATTATAACCGACGGATATGAAAACTGCAGCAAGAAATACAGTAAGAATCAAGTGAAAGAAATCATTGAATCCTGCGAAAAAGACGGTTGGAAAATATTGTTTTTTGGAGCGGGTGTAGATGCTTTTTCAGATAAAAGCGGTGCAGGACTTGGAATCCGTAAAGATAGACTTTGGACTGTTGACCATAGCAGGAGCGGAGTTGACAAAGCGTTTGGCTGTGTTTCCGACATAGTTAGAGATACAAGAACGGGAAAATAGGTTAATATAAAATCCGTAAACGTTAAAAGCAAACCTCTCGGGTGGCCGCCGAGGGGATTTTTTTTATATTTTAATTAAATAAAGTATGTGAATTGCATTTAGGAGTTGTATGTTTGATGCGTGATGCTTAATTTATCAAAAGTTTTGATTTTTCTTCGGCGAAACAGTTTATAAAGTCGATTTTTAAATGCATCAGTAGATTATATTGAGGGGATCTTTTATATATTTTAATTAAATAAAGTATGTGAATCATATTTAGGAGTTGTATGTTTGATGCGTGATGCTTTATGTATCAAAAGTTTCGATTTTTTACTTGGCGAAACAGTTTATAAAGCTGATTTTTAAAAACAAATTTATGTATCGGGGGATTATATTATTGGTGTTTTGTATTTTGTGAGCCACGAGTGTTTGCGGGATTGTAATATATGCCGAAATATGATAAAATCTAGTCAAAATATGGAGGATTAAGATTTGAAAAAAGTTTTGATTGGTATGAGCGGTGGAGTTGACAGTTCGGTTGCTGCGGCTGTTTTGAAAGAAAAGGGATATGATGTGTCGGGAGTCACGCTTAATCTTGTTGGTGAGAGTGCAAAAGCGGCCATTAAAGACGCAAAAAATGTTGCAAAAGCACTGAATATAGAGCACAGCATTTTGAATTTAGAATTAGAATTTAAAGCAAATGTAATTGATTATTTTGTAAATGAATATACGCGTGGTCGGACGCCGAATCCGTGTGTGCAGTGTAACCCAAAGATAAAGTTTGGAATTTTGCTTGATTATGCTTTGAAAAACGGGTTCGATTATGTCGCTACGGGGCATTATGCCGGCGTGGAGCGTGATGAAAAAAATGGAATCTATAAGCTAAAAAAATCAAGAACGAGTAAGGATCAAAGTTATTTTCTTTATAAACTCTCACAAAGACAACTTTCAAAAATTTTATTTCCGATAGGCGACATAGAAAAAACATACACGCGGATTTTAGCAAAAAAATATAATTTACCGGTCGCGCACAAAACGGACAGCCAAGATATATGCTTTATTGAAGATATTACACACGCTGAATTTATTGAAAATTATCTTAATAAAAAGTCTATGAGCGGAGATTTTGTAACTGAAAAAGGCGAAAAATTAGGTGTTCACAAAGGGATTATAAACTATACCGTAGGGCAGAGAAAAGGTTTGGGGATATCGTGGAAATTCCCACTTTACGTCAGCAAAATTGATGCCGATAGAAATTTAGTTATTTTAAGCGAGCTTGAGGGCGGATACAGAAATAAGATAGAAATTGAAAGCACAAATTTTATTCTTCCGTGTGATATAAATTCAGAAATTTCAGCATTTGTGAAGATTCGTTCGAGATTTAAAGAAGTTCCGTGCAAATTCTTTAGGAATAGCGAAACTACGGCTGCCATAATATTTGATATACCTCAAAAATTTCCCGCACCCGGGCAGTCTGCGGTATTATATGACGCGAATGGATATGTAATAGGCGGCGGGATAATATTATAATGTTAAAAATAATTATAAATAAAAAAATCGATTTAAAATAAATATGCAAATAATAGATATTCAAAAAAAGTGTAATTAACTATTGATTTTCTTTTTGAGAGGTATTAAAATACATGTTAGCACTCAAATAACAAGAGTGCCAAACTCGAGCTTATTAATTTAAGGAGGTTTTTTGTATGAAAATAAAACCAATACTTGACAAAGTTGTGGTAAGAGTTCAAAAAAACGAAGCAGCCACTCGTGGAGGAATTTTGCTTGCAAAAAGTTCAAGCAAAGACGAACCCATACGAGCTGAAGTGGTGGCGAGGGGCGACGGCGGAATGACAGATGATGGCAGGAAGCTGAAAATGTATCTTGAGCCCGGTGATATAGTTCTTATTCCCAGGGGTGCCGGCACAGGGTTTACGATGGATGGTCACGAATACGTAATTATCAGCCAGAAAGATGTTTTGGCTGCGATTTATCCGAACACTTAATTTACTAAAACGAAAATTTTAGCATTAACGAAAATTTTAACATTCAAAGGGGTAATATAGAATATGGCAAAAGAAATTGCATATGGCGAAGAAGCCAGAAAAGCACTTCTCAGCGGTATAAACAAGCTTGCAGATACCGTTAAGATAACACTTGGTCCAAAAGGCAGAAATGTTGTTATAGACAAAAAATTTGGTGCTCCGCTCATAACAAATGACGGGGTGACAATAGCAAAAGAAGTTGAGCTGGACGATAATTTTGAGAACATGGGTGCGCAGCTTGTAAAAGAGGTTGCGACGAAAACAAATGATATAGCAGGTGACGGCACAACGACTGCAACCCTTTTGGCTCAAACGCTTATACGTGAAGGCATGAAAAATGTGGCTGCAGGTGCCAATCCGATGATTTTAAAAAAAGGTATTGACAAAGCTGTGGAAGCTGCTGTGGGAGCTGTTGTAAAGAATTCAAAATCGGTGAACGGTACTGAAGACATAAAGAGAGTTGCAACGATTTCTGCAGCCGATGAATTTATTGGAAGCTTGATTGCCGAAGCTATGGAAAAGGTAAGTTCAGACGGAGTTATCACGGTAGAAGAATCTAAGACGGCCGAAACGTATTCGGAAGTTGTTGAAGGAATGATGTTTGACCGTGGATATGTTTCGCCTTACATGGTCACAGATAACGACAAAATGGAAGCTGTGATCGATGATCCGTTCATTTTGATTACAGACAAGAAGATTATCAGTATTCAAGAAATTTTGCCTCTTTTGGAGCAGGTTGTAAAAATGGGCAGGAAGCTCGTTATAATAGCCGACGACATCGAAGGTGATGCGCTTGCAACAATAGTAGTGAATAAGCTTCGCGGAACATTCACATGTGTTGGCGTAAAAGCTCCGGGATTTGGAGACAGAAGAAAAGAAATGCTCAGAGATATCGCAATTTTGACAGGCGGTGAAGTGATTTCGGAGGAAGTTGGACTCGATCTCAAAGATACAACTGTTGATCAGCTTGGTCGTGCGCATCAGATCAAGGTTGAAAAGGAGCGTACAATTATAGTTGACGGTGCGGGAGATCAAGAACAAATCAGAGCGAGAGTTTCTCAGATTAAAAATCAAATCGAAGAAACAACTTCAGATTTCGACAAAGAAAAACTTCAAGAACGTCTTGCCAAACTTGCAGGCGGAGTGGCAGTAATTAAGGTAGGTGCTGCGACTGAGATCGAGATGAAAGAAAAGAAGCTGCGTATAGAAGACGCATTAGCGGCGACAAAAGCGGCCGTCGAAGAAGGAATAGTTGCCGGCGGAGGAGTGGCATTGGTAGATGCTGTTGAGAGTGTAGAGAATGTAGTTTCATCCTGTGAAGGCGACGAAAAAACCGGAGCCATGATAGTTCTCAAATCGATAGAGGAGCCGCTTAAGCAAATTGCGATTAACGCAGGGCTTGAAGGTTCAGTTATTGCAGAGAATGTAAAGAATGCAGGAAAAGTCGGATACGGTTACAATGCACTCAGCGATGAATATGGTGATATGATTTCATTTGGAATTGTTGATCCGACAAAAGTTACACGTTCGGCGCTTGAAAACGCGGCATCGGTAGCAAGCATGGTTCTTACAACCGAGGCGCTCATAACAGACAAAAAAGAGCCTCCCACACAGATTAATAGCGGAATGCCCGAAGGCGGAATGGGCGGAATGTATTAAAGATCGTAGCGAATCAAGGATGAGGTTGCACTCACTTTATTTTAAAGCGGAAGCCACCGTGCCGGAAAAGACACGGTGGCTAAATTATTATTTTAATAAAATTTAAAAATTAACTTCTACTTTGATTCATGGAAAAGTATATTCACATTAGTTACAATAAATTATCGATTTAACTATTCTTCAAATGACACTTGACTTCCTATAGAAATAGCACTACCGATTGTACCTGCGCCAAGAAATATTCCGGTTGCTGTGTTCAGACCATTAACTACATTTTTTAATTTCTTATACTTAGAAATATTGCCACTATTTTTAGCTCGTTTGGCTGATAATTGACAAACATTAGATGCTACCCAACATCCTAGTCCCGTAACTGCAGATATTCCGCTTGCCAGTATGCTGCCTCCTATTTCATTGTCAGTAATTTCATACCATGATCCGCTGGAAATGGCTGATAAATCAGATTCATTTAGGTGTTCTATCAGTTCATCGGGCGGAGTGTTTATCAACTTTTGGGCGGTTTTGCATATTTTTGATGCATCACTCTTACTCATTGGCAAACCTAATTTTTCAAATTCTTCCGATATGGTTTCAGGGCTGGCCGTACCTCCCGAAATTGCATCGAGGAATTTTTGATTATTTGCAATTGCTTGTACTTTTTCCTTGAAATTTGCCATGAAAAATCAGCTCTTTATAAAATTTTTGAATTCGTTGATTTGGATTCATTAACATTATATATATATAGATAATCAAGTGTTTTTTGAAAATATTTTATATTTTTTTTAGAGCTAAGCAGATGATTTAGATCCAGATAATGAAATATTTATCATAAAATCATTAATATCCAAAGATAAGGAGTAATGATTTACATGTATGAGTGTTTTGAGTTGCCGGGGCGAAATCGGTTTTAGATATTTTAGTGCAAAAATTATATACAACAAACAGTGACGGATTAAAGAATTTTCGGTTCGAATTAAAATATATTTTTCGGATCGATTTTTTTATGCATAAAAATAATATTTTTGCAAAATTTAATATAAAAAAGTTATCTTTAAGGGGGCAAAAATGAGTTTTATATCGTATTTCAAGAGAGTATATTTGGATAAACCCAAAAAGGCAACAGTTCCGGATGTGAGATTTTTTTCGGAATCGCTTACCGAGAATGTTGAATTTTTCAAGCGTGAATTTGGAGGAAGTGCCGATCTTTCGATACGGTATATAAGAATTGCGGATATAGATTCTGCGCTCATCACCATAGGGGGGATGGTTGACAAAGAAACGCTTACTCATAGTGTTGTCACGCCGGTTACGCAGTCAGAGATTTTGGGTAATACAAAAAAAGAAAAATATGAGTTTGTTCGTGATAACATTATTTCTGCGTCAGATCAAGTTCAAGTATCAAACTTTCAAGATGCATTTAATATGATAATGTCAGGTTTTGCCATTTTTGCCATGGACGGCTGCGACTGTATGCTTGCAATCGGAGTTCAAGGATTTCCGTTTCGTTCTGTGGCCGAACCTTCTACCGAAGTTATTCAGAGAGGTTCAAGAGAAGGTTTTGTTGAGCCCTTAATGATAAATATGACACTAATTCGCCGTCGCCTTAAGAGCACGAAGTTAAAATTTGAAATGAGCTGTGTTGGAAAGGTAAGCAAGACGTCTGTATGCATTTGCTATATGCGTGATAAAGTTTCTGAAGATATTTTGAATAAAGTTCGAAAATGCATATCATCAGTTGACCTTGAAACAGTAGTTGAATCGGGATATTTAATGCCATATTTGGAGGGCGACAATGATTTTTCGCTTTTCAGCGGAGTTGGCATGACGGAGAGACCCGACACAGTTTGTGGAAAAATTTCAGAGGGTAGAATTGCGATAATTTTGGACGGAACACCAAATGTTCTTGTAGTACCGTATCTTTTCACGGAATATTTTCAGCATATTGATGATTATTCAAGGCACCCATATTTTGCCACATTTACAAGATGGCTCAAATATATGGCATTTTTTCTTTCGATTTTGCTTCCGGGATTGTATGTTGCAATAAGCACATTCAGCCCCGAGATTTTGCCCGGCCCGATATTTATGAAAATAGCTTTAGCAGTGGGTAGAACACCATTTTCGCTCATGACCGAAACGATAATGATTCATTTAATATACGAGATAATGAGGGAGGCGGGACTAAGAATTCCAAGACCGCTCGGACATGCAGTAAGCATAGTGGGAGCGCTGGTTATAGGCGAAACAGCGGTAAGTTCGGGATTAATAGGAGCACCTACGCTTATGGTTGTGGCACTTACGGCGATTTCATCATATGTCATACCAAATCTTTATGAGCCGATTTCGATTTTGAAATTTGTGTTTGTTATAGTTGGAGGAATTTTCGGAATATGGGGGATAATGATTGTATTTACATCGGTGCTGATTAATTTGTGTGCGAAGAACAGCTATGGAGTGCCGTTTACGTCACCGATTTCGCCGTTTAATATTCTTGCCATGCGAGACGTTCTGGTACGACTGAGCTGGAATTTTCTTTCACGAAAAAGTATAAAAATACAAGATTTACCCGGTTCTGAAATAGAAAAACAATGATTTTAAAAGAGGTTTTGAATATATGGAAAAGCGTCCTGCAATTTCGGTTTCACAGCTTTTTTGCTTACTTTTTATAAGTCGAATGGTTGTCAGCATGACATACGGCAACATTTTAATAGGTAGTTCTGATATATGGGATCATTTGATATCCGCGCCGATTTCTGCAATTTTGGCGTGGATTATATTAATCCCGATTTATTATCTTTTTGTGTTAGATAAAAAAATGAATGTATTGGATAACTTGCAAGAACTTTTTGGAAAAATCGGACTTGGATTAATTATATTTTATATTTTATATTTTTTACTTGTCAGTTTTCATACAGTAAGCGTTTTTGAAAAATTCATTTTCAATGCAATAAATCCGCCGATTTCGGTTCCGTTTCTAACGATATTATTATTATTTTCATCATGTTACGGTGCCTATAAGGGCATAGAAGCAATTTCGAGGGCGTCGGGATTTATATTTGTATTTATGGTATTTGCGATGATATTTTTTCTAATTTCACTGATATCGAGTATTGAGCCGGTTAACTATAAACCGCTGATGTTTGGCGGAACAGAATCGGTATTTGAAGGAATAAAACTATTAATTTCGCAAAGCTCATGCATACCTGCCATGGGAGTTTTACTGCCTATGGCTAAAGGCAACCATAAAAAAGGAATAATCATATGGAATAGCGGAGTATATTTAGTTTTTGCGGCGCTGATAATGCTTGTTGTGGGGACTATGGGAGATTTTGCACAAACACAGCTTTTTCCGGTTTATACTGCGGCGGGAATAGGTAAATTTGGTTCATTTAAACATTTGGATTCGCTTTATCTGGGCATTTGGATTTCGGGAATATTCATAAAACTTTCTTTATTTTTAATGCTTACGGGTGAAGGAATCAAAAAAATTTGGGGAGAACAGGTGCGTAAAAAAAGCATACTGATTTTTGGATTTTTAATATCATTGACGTCATTTTTCAGCGACAAACTTGAGCTTTTGAGTAGTCCATTCATGACAAATTTTTTAATTTGGTTTTTGATGATAATTTCTGTGGTGATACCGCTTGTTTTGATACTTGTAAAACTAAAAAAACGAAGAAGGAGTGTTATTTAAATTGAAAATAGTGGCACGTAGATCAATACTCTTTTTTTGCACAGTATTTTTGATATTTTTTTGTGGCTGTAGTGGCGGCATAGAGCTTCACGAAAAATTTATTATTCAAGGTATAGCGGTAGACAAAGATGAAGAAAAATATAAATTAACGGCTCAAGCGTATGATTTTCAAACTCCGAAAGACGAACAAGAACCAAATATCAGAGTGGTGGAGGTAAGCGGAAGAACGCTTTTGGAGGCTCTTGATAACATCAAAAAAAAGACGAGTTTAAATCCGGTATATTCTCAAAATATGATAATTTTGATGGGTGAGGATGTTGCAAAATCCGGAGTTAATAATTTTATAGATTTTTTCATACGTCACTGTGAGACTCGTCCAAAAGTAAAGCTTTGCGTGTGTAGTGGAGATGCGTCGGATATTCTTAAAGCGAAAGACGGAGATAAGACCTTAAAAGCGAGTAATATTCACGATTTGATACCCGATGAGCTTGGTTCGGATGTGATGCATTTTGTCGGCGATGTTTATGGCAAAATTTCTGATCCCTATGTTGCCTGGCTTGATCTTAGTGAAAATAGCGGTTCAAAGGAGATAGTTTTTAAAGGTGTCGGACTTTTCCACGATGACGTTTTAGATGAGTTTCTTGAAAACGATGACGCATTCGGATTTATGATTTTTAAAGGTATTCCAAATTTTAGTTCATGCGTTGTAAAAAACGATTATTTTGGCGAGGTAACTTGTTCTGTCACTAATTCCGACATCAAAACAGTGCCCGAGATAATTGAAAATTCGTATCCGGTATTTAAAATAAATATTAGTGTTGATATATCGGCATTTGCGTTTGACAGCGACTACAAAACCAATGCTTCCGAAAGTGACATAAAAGGTCTGGAAAAGAGTATTGAAGCGAAACTTGGCAGTATTTATGAATCTCTTTTAAAAAAGATAACAAGTGCCAACATAGACGCTTTAGGTTTTGGTAAAGTGATGCGAAATTCACACCCCGAATATTTTAAAAAGATATCTGATAATTGGAGAAATATAATCTCGAAATGCAAGTATGAAGTAACGCAGGACGTAAAGCTCAGCATAACAGGTAAAGAGCCGATTTAAATTATCATATCTTCTTCAAAGAGTTTGGAATGAATTGCATTTATGGCGGAATTTGCATATTCTGAAGAAACAACCACAGAAACTCGCTTTTTGTCGCAAGCCACCATTTCGATATCGATATTCATTTCGGAAAGAGTTTCAAAAATGATAGAAGCAGTGTTGAGGTTCATGCTTTCAGATATATTTATAACAGAAATTTTCGATTTATTTTTTTCATAAGATACCTGAATATTTTGATTATCGATTTTTTTAGTTATTTTCAAGAAATCATTGATATCATTTTCTTCAATCACAAAGTTAAAAATATTTTTATTTTGTTTCCCGACGCTTTTCATAAAGCGATCAAATTTAGCTCCGATTTTATCTATTTCCGACATAATTAAGTCTTTATATTTTTCAGTATTTTTTTTGATGCTCACTGCAACTTTCGTCAAGTGATTTTTAAGTGAAATTCCGATTACTGTATTATTTAAAGCTTCAGTTTTTTCGGTAATGACGGTCCCGGATAAATTATCGGAAAAGCTCGACAGCACTTCCACATCCTCGCCAAATTTTTTAGCTGTTTCAATAGAGCGCTCATTCAGTACCTGTGCGCCAAAATGTGCCATTTCAAACATAGTGTCATACGAGAGAGAGGTCCACTTTTTGGCAGAAGGTACGCTTCTGGGATCAGCGGTATATACGCCGTCGACATCGGTATAAATTTTACAAATATCGGCATTCAGAGCTGCTGCCAGAGCCACGGCACTGGTATCTGAGCCTCCTCGTCCAAGTGTGGTAATATCGCCATTTTCGTTAATTCCCTGGAATCCTGCAACAATGACGATATTTTTATTTTTCAGTTCATTTTCAATACGTTTTGTGTCAATTTTTATAATTTTTGCATCTGTGTGATTGAGATCAGTAAAGACTTTCGCCTGCCATCCCGTGAGAGAAACAGCAGGGAATCCGAGTTTTTGTATTGCCATTGCAAGCAGAGATGAAGAAATTTGCTCTCCCGACGAAAGCAGGACATCTTTTTCGCGTCCGGAAGCGTTGTCTGTTATTTCATCCATTAATTCCTGTAATTTATCGGTTGTATCACCCTGGGCAGAAACCACGGCAACCACATCGTTGCCGCTTTTATAAACATCCGTTATTTTTTTTGCTACATTAAAAACATGATGCGCATCAGCGACAGAACTGCCACCGAATTTTTGAATAACAAGGGGCATTATAGTTCCTCCTAAAGGAATTGAATATATTTATGTTTTATTTTATGCCGCATTTTTTTAATTGACATTAGTTATTATCTTGATTTTGTATCCTGTATTTATTTTCTTGTCTTTCGGGCTCGATTGTCATCTGCGGCTCAGGTTGTTCTTGAATTTCTATATTAGGTTCTTGTTCAAAGAACGCGAAAGTGACTTGTTCCTGAGGCGGTAATTCATTCGTAGGAGAAGCGTTTTCACTGTTTTCATCGCGGCTGTTTTCTTCTTTTTTCGCGCCGGAAGTCAGACCGAACCTTCCAAAACTCGTATGAGACGTACATAATTCGGGCATATTATTTTGGTCATAGTAACCCACGGCACTTGCAGAGCAAACTGAACCTACCAATTTTCCGCTTATTTTACAATAATTGGCAGCAGTGACTTTATCGCTGTAGTTGTAATCTATTTTAGGTTTTCCTTCAAGATATTTTGTCATAATATCTTTCCAAATTCTGATTGCTGCTGCAGTCTCGCCAATTCTTTTTGGATTATCATATCCTGTCCAGATCCCCGCGACGGCATAGGGGCTCATACCGATGAACCAACTGTCGTAGTCGTCGTTTGTGGTACCTGTTTTTCCAATTATTTCCCAGCCGGGTATATTTGCGCTTCTACCCGTACCTTCAGGACCTATAATAACATTTCTGAGGAGTCTGTTCATAATTGTTGCGGTGGTTTCCGAAATAGCCTGAGTCGGTATAGCGTCACGATTATCGAGAATCACATTATCATTCCTGTCTGTTACGTAGAAGTATGTGTAGGGTCTGCAAAACTTACCACCATTACCGAAAATTTGGAATGCGGCGGTCATTTCTCTCGGCGTTACGCCGTAGTGAGTGCCACCTGTTGCGAGCGCTGCCAGAGAGTTGGCGTCGTGACTGTCCAAACTGTTCATTTCGAGTTTTTTAGTCAAAAATTCATAACTTTTTCTTGGCGTCAAGAAATTTACAACTTGAGCTGCGGGAGCATTTGCCGATTTTTCGATAGCCCACTGGAGTGTAACGCGTCCTTTATAGCTTTTGTACCAATTTTCGGGCCAGTTTCTTATTTTATTATTTCCGTCACTGTCTATTTTCAGCGGTTCATCGGGAATCAATGAAGAATAATTATAAATACCCCAATCGATTGCAGGAGCATATGCGGAGAGCGGTTTTATGGTTGAGCCCGGCTGACGACGCCCAACATTTGCTCTGTCATATAGCAGATTACCTTTTTTTTCATTTCTCGAGCCTACAGTTGCCAAAATTCTTCCATCAAATCCCATCATAATATAGCCGAGCTGTAAATTTTTATCCTTCGGCATCACAGATGAATCTTTCAGCGTATTTTCAACTATATTCTGAGCTTTTTTATCCATCGCGCTATAAATTTTAAGTCCCTGTGTATAGAGCATATCTTCAGCGGTTGATTTACCTATATGATATTTGGTACAGAGGTCATTTACAACATCTCTCAGCAGTGTTTCAACATACCAGTTGCGAATGGCAGCGGAAGATATTTCTTTTTCTGCACGCTTTTCGGCCTCGCTAAAGTCCATATTTGCAGATACTTCCATAGCTTCATCAAATTCTTCGCGTGATATTTTATTTTGACTGAACATCTCTCTGAGCACGATTTCACGACGTTCTCTATTGTTTTCGGGGTGATAAATAGGATTGTATGCTGCAGGATTTTGAGTAATTCCCGCAATGGTTGCACATTCCGCAAGTGAACAATCTTGTATATTTTTCCCAAAATATACGTTTGCCGCAGCCTGGACGCCTCGACAACCGCTTCCAAAGTTTACGACATTCAAATAAGATTCCAAAATCTCATCTTTGGAATATATTTCCTCAAGCTGAGTGGCTCTGAAAATTTCTCTTATCTTACGCGCCAAACTTACTTGATTATCCTCAGTAATATTTTTAATAAGCTGCTGAGTAAGCGTTGAGCCGCCGTAACTTTGTGATCCGCCCAGAAGATTGACGGCAGCGCCAAATGTTCTTATCCAGTCAACGCCCTTATGCTCGTAGAAACGCTTATCTTCGATTGCCACGGCGGCATCTTTCATATACTGAGGTATATTTTGAAAATCTACCCATACTCTGTTTTCCAGATTATAGACTCTTTGATATTCTTGTGGATTTCCATCTTCATCATTGACATAAACGAAACTCGTAAGTGCCATTTTAGAAGCATTTATGTTAAGTGCTATATCGTTTTTGAGGAGCGACGATCTATAGGATGCCAAGGAAAAAAACACCATAATTACCGTCAAAAATATTATAGTTAAAATACTTAATCCTAATCGTGTGAGCAGCTTCAATATAAGGTGTAGATTAAAAAATAAGCTGTTTTTGGATTTTATCTGTGAACCATCACCTGCATGACCTGTGCTTCCGAAGTGACTTATATCAGTTTTACGCATATATTTGGTACCCTCTTGTTTCTGATTGATATATTATTCAAAAATATAACATTATCCAGTATAAGAGTAGCACAAAACTAACAAATCAGTCAATAAATAATTTTAAAATATCGAAAATTTATCACTTTGAATAGTTCAAGCGGTAAATATCTTGGATAAGTGAACTGTCGGGGTTATCCATTAGTACGATTCCAAATTTTTTCTGATTGTTATCAAGTACGAATGATTTGAACGATGTGTTTATTTTTTTTGCCACTGATTTTGGGTTTGCGATACCTGTACAGCTTGTAAAATTTATGTAGAATATATCCGTGCCGGAATAATTTTCCCAAACGTTACTATAAAAATATCTTATATGATCCATTTTGTCTTCTGGCTGTGTTTCGTTATATTTGTCCTGAAGTATTGCAGTCGAGCCTCCTATATTCATTTTGCAATAAGAGCAGTCGTCGCTCCAGCCCCGGTAATTATACGCATTATTTATGCTGCCTGATCTGGTAAAAATGAGCGCTTTACCTCTGAGGTCTTTCAAAGTAAGTTGTGACGGTATTGCACTTGCATCATATATAGTATGATGGAGAGCTAATTCATCGTTTATGTTTTTACTAAAATTTCCTTTAGCGGTACCTTCTTCTTTCAGCTGTATGATAACTGTTTCGCTTGGATTATTTTTCAAAAAATTATCTACGTAATTTAGCACATCCCCCAAATAAAGCCTATGAAACAGATTTTCATAACAGCTCACACCTCCGTGATTGACTAAAAGATTAGCATCTATTCTTATGTCAAGATATCGTATTCCTTTTTTTAGCTGTTCTGAGATGGAATCACTTTGGCAAGAAGCAAACGTACATGTGAATATTGTTGTCCGAGCAGTACCGCTGTCGTGTGTTCCGGGTATGTTCAGATTACAGATTCTTTCGTCATCCGCCAATTTTGACATCCATATTTCGGATTCACTTTTAGACGATGAACGATTTTGTGTTGAAATTACTCCGAACAAAACAAGCGCTAAGAAGAAAAGTTTAAAAAATTTTTTTATATTCATAAAAATTCCTCCCAAGTAAATTCTACTAATTTCAAACAAATCATACAAAATAAATATAAAAATATCAAGCTTTATTTTGATTACATTCAAAAATTTGTATAAAATGAACGTTTGAGATAGAATGATATTGTAATTATTTAAACGGGAGTGTCAATTGTCTAATTTGTTTTTATATTTAAAATTTAGTTTTAAAAAAATTTTAGATATGTTATAATATACCTCTCTACAATAAATTTTATCTGTGATAAAATAATGTTTTAACTCAATTACAGCAGACGTACTTAAACGAAATATGTATGATAGGATGTTAAGATAATCGAAGCTAAATTTTGTATTCTGATTGTAGTGGGCAAGAAATAGAATAGGGGAATATAATTTGAAGAAAAAAATATTTATTTTTTTATTGTCAACCATGGCAAATGTACTGCCGATTTATGCTATAAATCCAACTTTAGGCGAAAAAAATCAACAAATACATACAGATATGACTGATTCGCCGTCCGAGAGTAGTGCTCAGGCATCAAGGGATTCAAGCATGTCTTCTTCAACCGGTAATCGTTCATCTTCGAGCAGCGACGACAGTGGAGAAAATTCCGATTCAGGTTTATCCGCTCCAAGCGATGCTAAGGTATTACCGTTTTATCCTGAAACTGAACTCAATCGTTATATGCAAAGATTTCCCGAATATCTGGTTGACGCCGTATCAAGAGGCATAGATGCATTATTTTTATATCCGGGGCAGCGCGCTACGTCTGATGGTTCGGAGCCACATTCAGAAGAAGATTTAGTGATATCTGTACCAAATGGTGAAACTGTGAAAAAAGCTGAAACCGATCAAAGAGCATGTGCGAGTTTATCTGTGGCCGTGCCAAGCGCCGCGAGTACGCCATCATCGCAGAAAGAAGATTCATCGTTGCCTGCATCAGGAGCTGAGGACGTGAAAAAGGTCGGAGCTGACCAGGGAGCATGTGCGAGTTCATCTGTGGCCATGCCAAGCGCCGCGAGTACACCACCATTGCCGGAAGATGATTTAGTGTTTCCCGTCTCAAGTGGTGAAACTGCGAAAAAGGTTGAAACCGATCAAGAAGCATGTGTGAGTCCATCCGTGCCCGTACCAAGTGCCTCGAGTATTTCACCATTGCCGGAAGATGATTTAGTGTTTCCCGTCTCAAGTGGTGAAACTGCGAAAAAGGTTGAAACCGGTAAGGAAGCATGTATGAGTTCATCCGTGCCCGTACCAAGTGCCTCAATTACGCTACTATCGCCAAGTGTAAGTACAGTAGATCTGCTTTGTGCTTATGATTATAAACGAGAATTTGAGTTGGCTGTTGCAAAGGCAATTTCTATTTTAAAGAAATATGAAGGAATTATAGAAATTACGGGCAACACGATTGTGGCCGGCGATGTGCATGGCGATTTACGTACATTTAAGGTAATTAAAGAATTTATTTCTGACGAATTCAACAATAAGACTGCAGATTGCGCGGTGTTTTTGGGTGATATAATGGATCGTGGTGAAGATAGCGCACTGACTTTGTTGGAACTTATAAAATTTTTTAATGATAATGAGGGAAAAGTTTATATCTTACGCGGAAACCATGAAACGCGCGCCATGTATATGTATGATTTCGCTCCTGGAAAGTCTGCCAAAAATGATCCTCTTTTTCAGTTTGTAGACAAGGAAATGTTATTTAGTTTTTTTGATAATTTGCCACACGCCGCAATAATAAATAAGAAAGTGTTTGCTGTTCACGGTGGCATACCGGCAAAGGAACACTGGGAGCAGTTTAGCAAACGTAAAAAATATAAAGAATGCGAAGCGGATTTTATTTCCAGCGGTATACACGAATGCCTGTGGGCTGATTATATTCGGGAGCTTGATTACATATTTCCAGTGCCATATATAGGCCCCAGTTCACTGCGCGGGGGAGGAACTTTGGGTTATAATGAAGCGGCAGCCTTAGATTTTTTAAAATTTATGGGATGTAATTCTATGGTTCGTGGGCATCAGCCAGATCCGTATGCTTTCTATCGTTCTACTAAGAGTGTTATTGTAACTGTTTTTAGTGCTATCGAAAATCAGAGATTTTCTTGCGCATATTTAGCTTTTGTGGATAAATTCGGACGTTTGTATTCATCTCCGTATGCTAAAATATATAATGAAAACTAGATTCGTTTCACTGCGGTGTACACTTTAGAAATTTCATACCATGTAGAATAATCAACAACTCCTGTTTCAGGCATTCCAAATATATTTTGAAATTTTTTTACTGCATCTGCCGTATTTTGACCGTAAACTCCATCCACGGCAAGTTTGTTAATCAGCGGGTAATTATCGCTTATTCCGTTTAGCTGACTTTGTATTGTTCTTACTGCATTTCCGCTGGAACCTAATTGCAGAATTTCTCCGGGGAATGATACAGGAATGCCTGTTACCTGGTTGGTGGATTCCAAATAGATATCGTTTCCATAATAATTTTGCAGTATTTCTACATATCCGAGCCCGTTTTCGGCAAGTTCTTTGGAACCCCACTGCGACAACCAATTTGGGCATGTAACATTTTTTCCGTCACAGTACTGGGTGAATAAAGGCTGTTTTATGTTAGGTTTTGTGATAAATGTTGCAAAAAAGCTATCGACAATATTAGAAATTTCTTGAAATATATTTCTTTGATATACAAATTTTTGATCATATGCCGTAGATGAAGTGATTGTAAAATTTTTACCTCTGCTGCGATACCACTCGGTGTAAACTCTGTTTAATGTGAAAGAATTTATTGCGAGCACATTGGCTTTAATACTTTCTTCGGGCCACGTTGCATAAATTTCGCAGCTGGCCACGTTTTTTATATAATCTTTGTATGGTATCCAATAGTTAGGTGCGGAATCGTCATTTGGATCGCCATCATGCACAACGATATATTCCGGTACAACGACTTTATCCAGGATAACCAAACCCGAGGCATTTGGCAATTCTTTAACAGAATCTTCGATTATTTTTGGGGGATACTCGCCATAAAGAGTATGAGAGGGGATTATAAACTGTATGGGCAATTGTGATGCGGGCGGTATAGGATTTAAGAAAATATTTTGTGTAGCTAGAGCATTCGGTAAAATTTGGATTTTTTCAACGGATATTTGCTCATAATTTTCTTTTACTATTTCTGCGTTATAATCGGAGTAGGGTTGCGGAGAATTGGGGGCCAGCGAATACTCTAAAGGTGGAGCGGAGAGTTCTATTGTATCCGACTGCCCTGAAGAATTTGTTGTGAGTTCAAATATACTGGTTTCGCTGTCATCAGATTTAAATATTCTGATTTTTGCGTTTTCCAGTGGTTTGCCTATTGTTTTGTCAAAAACATTTATCTGTAATCTGCCTGTGCTCATATCTATTGCCTCCGTACTTATTATTACTAAATAAAATGAGCGAGTTAGGTAAAATATTACAAATAAAAATATTTATCTATATTATTAAAATTTATAATTTAATTAACTAGTCAATTAAAATTATATCTAAAAAATCACTCTAAATATTTAATTTATTTAAAGCACTAGAAAATTTTTTGTAATCAAATTTTGCGGATTCAAAACTTTTCAGCGCTGTCAAAACTCGTTAATATTTGATATGTTGTGATTTGTGATGCATATTTTTCAGAATTGTTTTCATCGCTTAGAATTATAAATGTTATGCCTTAGTTAGTGCAAAATTTACAAAAATCCGGCATTTTTTGAAAGTTAAGTTTTATTTTGTATTTTTTATATTCTGATAAAATTTATTGATTTTTTTTTAATAAACAAGAAATGAACGCCATAAAAGACGTCCATTTTTATTATTACTCTGAAGTTACGTTAATCAAATGTGCAACGCCCGGTATAGATTCGCCTTGCTGCGAGGAAGTTGGCGACATTAGTGCACCTGTAGCCACAAATAAAACATTGTTTAGTTCATGATTTTTTAATTTATTCATTATCATAGAGCAAAAAACAGACGCCGAGCAGCCACAACCCGAACCTCCCGCATGAACATCCTGCGATTCTTTAAAATATATCATAAGACCGCAGTCATCATAGTTATTATTTATATCAATGCCTTGTTTCATCATTAATTCTTGAAATAAATTTGATCCTACCTCACCCAAATCTCCGGTCAAAATCAGATCGTAATCTGAAGGATTTGTTCCGGTATCGTCTAGAAATGCAGTAACTGTTTTTGCGGCAGCTGGTGCCATCGCCGCGCCCATATTATTGGCATCATATATTCCCAGATCGGTTATAACGCCGACGGTTGCCATATTTATTTTTGGACCTGAATCTTTTTTTCCTATTACTGCTGCGCCTGAACCGGTAACGGTCCATTGGGCGGTGGGTGTACGCTGTCCACCATAGTTTAGAGGGAATCTAAATTGCCTTTCGGATGAGCAAAAATGCGAAGATGTCACTGCCACGGAGTGATTTGATATTCCCGCTTCGACTGTGGTTGAAGCAAGAAACAGAGTTTGAGCCATAGTCGAACATGCACCGAATTGACCCAAAAACGGAATTCCAAGGCCTCTTAGTCCAAACGCCGAAGACATACACTGATTAAGTAAATCTCCCGCAAAAATATAATTTATATCTTCTGTGCCGAGATTTGCTTTCTCAAGAGCAATATTTACGGCTTCTGCCTGCAGTTTACTTTCGGCTTTTTCCCAAGATGATTCTCCCATTGTTGTATCTTCAAATATTTTATCAAACTCATTTTTGAGAGGTCCTTGAGCTTCTTTTTTGCCGCAAACCCCTGCAGAAGATATAATTCTTGGTGAATTTTCGAATTTTACTGTGAATTTGCCAATTTTTTTACCCATTAAAATCATCTCCAAAATAAAAATACTATAACAACACTAGGTCATTATAGTATTTGGAGTAATAAACTTCATTTTCATTCCAATTTTTTACAAATTAATCAATTGTCTTGATTATTTTCGTTTTCAGAATGAATGTCATACATTTCAAAAATTTTATTTTTGACTATGGGTAATGCGGAATTTGGTGTCAAATTCTCATTTGCTTTTTCACTTTCACTACCGTTACCAAGTGGGCGCGGAGGATAGAGTGGATCTTGAGTGTTAGGAAATTCGTTATTGCCAAGCCTGTTATATTTACTCATACACACCGCTCCAATTAATTAAATAATTACAGATAATTCTAACATATAACATAAAAATATACAATTAAAATGTTTTTTGTAGAAGATATAATTTTTTGTATATAATTAACAAAATAATATTAAATTTTCATAGCAGTTTCAACTGCAAGCGCGACCGTTGCACCTACCATGGGATTATTTCCCATGCCAATAAACCCCATCATATCCACGTGAGCGGGCACAGAGGAAGAACCTGCAAATTGAGCATCACTGTGCATTCTGCCCATAGAATCAGTCAATCCGTAAGAAGCGGGACCTGCAGCCATATTATCGGGATGTAAAGTACGTCCTGTACCTCCGCCCGAAGCAACAGAAAAATATTTTTTACCATTTTCATATGTCCATTTTTTATATGTTCCTGCAACGATATGCTGAAATCTTGTGGGATTTGTTGAATTGCCTGTAATAGAAATATCAACTTTTTCGTGTTTTAAAATCGCAAGACCTTCAAGAGGTTCATTTGCGCCGTAACATTTTATTTGCGAGCGATCTCCCGGCGAGAATTTCTTTTCAGACAAAATATTTAATTTATCTGTTTCAAATTCGTATTCGGTATGCACATAGGTAAATCCGTTTATTCTGGAAATTATATAAGCAGCATCTTTTCCGAGTCCGTTTAGAATCACGCGCAGAGGAGTTTGGCGGGCTTTGTTTGCAGATTTCGCGATACCGATTGCGCCTTCCGCTGCTGCAAAAGATTCGTGGCCTGCAATAAAGGCAAAACATTTAGTTTCTTCGGTTAGTAATTTTGCTGCCAGATTACCATGTCCGAGACCTACTTTTCGGCTGTCTGCAACAGATCCCGGCACACAAAAAGCTTGTAGTGCTTCTCCGATACACTTTGCAGATTCACAAGGAGTTTTCGCCGAATTTTTTATAGCCAGCGCACAGCCCAGAGTATAGGCCCAAACTGCATTTTCAAAAGCTATCGGCTGAACTGAACGGACGATTTTTTCAGGATTGATATTTTTTTCACTGCATATTTTTTTTGTTTCCGATAAATCTTTAATGCCGTTTTTTTGCAGACAATCGTTTATTGATGTGATTCTTCGCTCCATGCCCTCAAAGCTTATTTTCATGTTAACATCTCCTTTCTAATCTTTCCGTGGGTCGATGAATTTGGTGCCTTCATCGAATCTGCCGTATGTTTTTATGCTCAGGTCCCAAGCGGTTTGTATGTTTTCACCATTTTTAACTTTATCGATGAAGCCACCAATGTTAATATACTTATACCCAATAATTTCATCATTTTCGTCCAATGCCAGAGAAATTGTATATCCTTCAACAGTTTGCATATACCGTACGCCTTTAGACTTAGTGCTAAAAATAGTACCGACTTGTGAGCATCTGCCTTTTCCAAGATCTTCCAGAGTTGCTCCTATAGGTAAGCCGCCCTTTGAAAAAGCCGTTTGAGAGCGCCCGTAGACCAGCTGTAGGAAAATTTTTTTCATAGCATCGTTAATTGCATCACAAACCAGGTCGGTGTTAAGACATTCGAGTAATGTTTTTCCGGGCAAAATTTCACCGGCCATAGCGGCAGAATGAGTCATTCCGCTGCAACCCAAAGTTTCCACCAGCGCCTCTTCAACTATGCCGTTTTTTACGTTCAGAGTAAGCTTACAAGCACCTTGTTCGGGCGCGCAAGTTCCCACTCCATGAGAAAGACCCGATATATCTTTTATTTCAAAAGATTTAACCCAATTTCCTTCTTGCGGTATGGGTGAGGGACCGTGATGAGGGCAAAAACCGACTTTATGCATACATTTTACTTCACATGAATTTTCCAAATTAAATTCCCCTTTCATCTACAATCTTTTTTGAAATATCATATATTCGTTTGCAAGAATCTGTAATAGCAATTTTTTCTAAATTTCTAAAATAATCATTTGCGATTTTTTTATTATCTGCCAGTATTTTATATATTTCTTTTTCAAGTGTTTCAAGTGATAGATTTTTTTCTTCAATTATACTGGCGGCGTTTTCTTCTGCGAGCGCCACAGCATTGTAATACTGATGATTTTCAGCGACATTTGGCGAGGGAATTAATATTGAGGGTTTTTTTGAAATTTGTATTTCGCTGAGCGTAGTGGCGCCGGAACGGCAAATGACTAAATCTGCAGCTGCAAGACACTCCGCCATATTTCTTATGTATTCTTTTATGGTGTATTTGGGATTATTTAAATCAATACCATTTTTCAAGAGTTCATCTTCTACAAAATGACCGCGTTTACCGAATCCGTGTATAAAATTGAGATTATCATTTTTGTGTTTGATAATAAATTTAATCATAACTTCATTGATAGATTTTGCACCCAAACTGCCGCCGAACGAAAGCAGCACGGGATTATTGTTGTTTATGCCAAGTTTTTGTTTTGCTTCTGCTTTGTTACACACAGCTATATTTTCTCTGACGGGAGTGCCTGTAATTTCGATGTTTTTGAGATTTTTCTGAAGATGTTTTTTAGCTTGTTTATTTATCACGAGCACTTTTGAAGCTTTTCCGGCCAGCAATTTTGTAGTAATACCGGGGTATGAATTAGAATCGTGTATAATAAACGGAATTTTCATTTTACTTGCCACTTTCAGCACCGGACCACAAACATATCCTCCGGTACCGATACAGATATCGGGTTTAAATTTTTGTAAAATTTTTTTAGATTCTTTAGATGCAATTATAATATTTTTCAATGTTTGTAAATTTTTCTTAAATCCCTCCAAATTAAATTTTCTTGAAAAGCCGGAAATAGTAATCCCCTCAAATTCGATACCTTCTTCCGGTACCAAGCGCGACTCCATGCCGCCGATTGCGCCAACGTAAAGAATTTCAGAATCAGGTTCAATTTTTCTAAAGTATTGTGCGAGTGCTATGGCAGGATTTATATGTCCGGCTGTGCCACCGCCGGTAAACAGTATTTTCAAAAATATCTCCCCTTAATTTTTAAATTTTTTCTATTCTAGACGATCTCGAAATAGCGAGTACAATGCCCATCTGAGCGAGCAGCATCATAAGGGACGTACCGCCGTAGCTAAAAAACGGTAAACTTATCCCTGTGTTGGGAATTGTATTTGTAACAACAGCGATATTAAGAAGAACTTGTAATCCCACTTGTGCTGTAAGACCGATTCCAAGCAGTGAGCCGAATTTATCTTTGGCACGTATTGAAATTACCATTCCGCGCCATACGAGGAGTGAAAAAAGCAGTAAAATTATAACAGCTCCGATAAATCCAAGTTCCTCACAGACGACGGCAAAAATAAAATCATTTTGAGGTTCAGGTATATACAGATATTTTTGGCGTGAATTTCCGAGCCCGAGCCCAAAAAGTCCGCCCGAACCTATTGCATATAGTCCCTGACGTGTTTGCCAAGTGTCAACGCCCGAGGCAGGTGAAAATGGATCAAGCCAGCCGGAAATTCTGTCATTTGCGTAGGTGAGTTTATCGGTAAAGAGCACCAAATAAAGCAGAGCAGATGCGATTCCGCCGAGAACCATTCCAAACCATTTCAGCTGTATTCCACCGATAAAAAGCATTCCCGCCGCTAAAAGAACGACTATTGCGCAGCACGAAATATGGGGTTCAAGAGCAAGTAAAATTAACGTTGGTATTAATATTATAAGATAAGGTAATATACCGTATTTAAAAGTATTCATTCTGTGAAAATTTAAATTTATAAAATGTGCAAATGAAAGTACGATTGCAAATTTTGTTATTTCCGAAGCTTGAAATCCAAATGTCCCCAACTGTATCCAGCGATGCACACCGTTTATGGGTGGCATTATCAGAACTACAATTAGCAGAAAAAATGATATACCCAAAACAGGTACAGCCCATTTGTGAAAATAATGATAATCCACGCACGAGACCGCAAACATACCGATTACGCCTAAAATAGCGAATATGACTTGATTTTTTATAAAATAAAAACTGTTGCCGCCGTGTAGGTAGTAGGCATTTGGGTAGCTTGCCGAAAACATCATCACAAGTCCGATAACAAGTATTGTGAGGACCAAAAACAAAAAAGGCAAATCCATTCCTGATTTAAGCGAAAATATCTTAAACCAAGAGGATAAATTTTTAAATTTTCTGTTTTTTTGTTTTTTCGGTGCGCCGCTTGATTCCGAACTTTTTTGCCGTATTCTTTTTGCTTTCATTTTAAGCCGTGTTACCTCCCAAAACTTTTTTAGACATTATATACAACAAGTAGTATAGAGATTATTCCCAAAAATATGGTACACAAGCTAAAAACAGTACATATTTTTACTTCGCTCCAACCGCACATTTCAAAGTGATGATGTATCGGACTCATTTTAAACAGACGTTTTCCGTGAGTGAATTTAAAGTGCGCCACCTGAAGAATAACCGAAAACATTTCAGCTATATACACAAACGCGAGAATAATCATCGGCACATGCAGACCTGTTCCGATTCCGAGCGCGCATGCCATGGCTCCCAAAAATAGTGATCCTGTGTCGCCCATAAAGACTTTTGCGGGGTGAAAATTCCAGAATAAAAATCCAAGACAGCCTCCGGTTAAAGCCGCAGCTTCTATGCTCATTCCGAACATGCCCATAAAATTTGCAAGGAACATATAGAAAATTCCGATAAACAGTGCTATCGATGCGCTCAAACCGTCCACACCGTCTGTGAGGTTGGCTGCATTTATAATACCCACAGCCACCACAGAAAAAACTATCCAGTAAAAAAATCCCCAATCATATGTTCCTAAAAAAGGAATGTGCACTTTTGTAAGACTTTCACCGCCTGTTACGGAATTTACGCAGTGAAGCACCAAAAAATATACGGTCACGGTTCCGAACTGAAGTATAAGTTTTTGCTTTGGAGTAAGTCCTGCATTTTGCTTTTGTTTTATTTTAACATAATCATCGATCATCCCCGTAAATCCGCAGGCGACTGCCATGCCGAGACCTGCAAAAATTTTTGTAATCATAAGTGGGGTTTCAATAACCTTAAGTCCGCTCACAGAGGATAAATAGTAATAAGTTGGCACGCAAATCAAAGTTGCGAGCACTGTGCCTATGATGAACATAATTCCGCCCATAGTAGGTGTGCCTTGTTTGCTTTTATGCCAAGAGGGTCCGATTTCTAATATAGTCTGTCCGTATTTTAGCTTGTTTAGGAATGGTATTACAATTTTTCCGAGTGATAAAGTTACGATGAATGAAATCAGTATAGAAAATATCACTGAAATACTGTATGCGTTCATAAAATTTACCTCCGTACTTTTATTTTTTGCCTAATTTTCGTCATGTTATACCGTCTTGATGTATAAATGTTACGGTGACTGATGTACCCGGAGCGACTTCTGTGCCCGGCGCTATGCTTTGATCTGAAGATATTACAGCTGAATCATTTGAATTTACTCCTGAGATTTTTATATTAAGTCCAAAAGATGCCGCGGTTTTATTTGCCTCTTGCAAAGACAGACCCGTCAATTTTGGGACTTTTACGGATGAATTTTTACTTTCCGCATCGGTATAAAGTACTATCACACCGTCATGTGGTATTTTTTCCGATGCACTTGGTATCTGCGCAATAACATTTTCGCCGTTTCCCACAATTTTTGGATTAAGAGAGTTATTCATAGATTCGTTTTTGGCTTCCGTCACGCTTTTACCGACTAAATTCGGAACATGTACATCGAGTTTTGAAAGTTCTTCTTCGGTATAAATTTTTTCTATGCCCATATACGGTAAGACGTCTTGCATTATCTTGGAAAACACAGGCGCTGCAACTGCACTGCCGTAGTAGAAATCGCCTGTGGGAGTGTCAAAGAATACCAGCATGACGATTTTTGGATTATCAGCGGGAGCGAATCCGCAAAAAGACGAAATATAATCTTTACGGCCGGGTGTACTGAGTCCGATTTTTTCCGAAGTACCGGTTTTCCCTGCTACTCTATAGCCCGGAACGTATGCATTTTTTGCAGATCCGTGTGTAGCGTTTTCGAGCATCATAGACGTAACTCTTTTTGCGGTTTTTTCGGAAATAGCTTTTCTTTTTATGACGGGATCTATAGTTTTCACGATATTTCCGTTTTCATCCAAAATTTCTTTCACAACGTGTGGCTGGACGATATTTCCTCCATTTGCGATTGCTGCAGCCGCTGTGAGCATTTGTATGGGAGTTATGCCAAAATTTTGTCCCATTGATGCAACTGCCAAATCCATTTGAGTCATTTTACCGTTTGCACTGAAGAATAAATCTCCGGATTCTCCGGGCAAGTCTATATTGGTTTTGTTGTGAAATCCGAACGATTTATAAAAATTAAAGAAATTTTCAGTTCCTATTCTGAGCCCCAGAGTAATGAATGCCGGATTACACGAATGACATAGAGCTTCAACAAAATTTTGAGTACCATGTCCGCCGCGTTTGTGGCATCTTATGGTTTGAGCACCTTCGCAAGGTCTTATTGATCCGGTGCACGTAAAAGTAGATGTTTCGTTAACAACATCAAGTTCAAGGCCCATGGAAGCGGTGACCATTTTGAACACAGAACCGGGATAGTAAGTATCACTGACGGCTTTGTTTCTCCACTGGCGACTGAGTGCTTCATTTCTGGCTTTTGATTTTTCTTCTTCGGGCAGAGAATTGATTTTTTCTTCTTCGGAAGGATCTGTAATTTTAAACGGTTCATTAGGGTCGAAATCACCTTTTACCGCCATGCCTAAAACTTCTCCGGTATTAACGTCCATGGCTATTGCGGCCGCTCGATTTTTTACTTTGTGATTTCGTATGCCTTCTTCAAGATTTTTTTCCATAAATTTTTGAATTGTTTCATCTATGCAAAGCCTTAAATTGTGACCTTTTTTTGCAGCAATCATCTGTTCATATTCAAACGGCATTTCGGTTCCGATTGCATTTTTTGCAGTTAGAATTTTACCCGGTTCTCCTCTTAAAACTTTATCGTAATAAGCTTCGATTCCGGCAAGTCCTTGGCTGTCCGAACCCGTGAATCCTATCACGGATGCCGCAAACGAGCCACAAGGATAATATCTTTTGTAGTCTTCTATGAGTCTGATGCCGCTTGAAATATTATTTTTCACTTTAAAGTTGATGATTTTATCTTTAATATCAGTTTCGACTTTTTTTTTCACGATAGTATAGCAAGATTTTTTATTTGCAAGTTCGTTAAGTTTTTCTTTTTCCATACCCAAAATTTCGCCAAGACCGTCGCAGATAATTTTTCTTTTTTCATCCGAGTTTATGTATGCAGGCTCCAGCACCACATTCCATACGGTGGCACTTTGAGCCAGCGGTTTCATATTTCGGTCATAAATAGTTCCTCGTTTGGCGCTTATTTTCGTATCCGCCATTTGCTGTTCGGAGGCCATTTTTTTAAGATATTCTCCCTGAAAAAATTGTAAGGCAATGAGCCGCCCGACAAGCAACAAAAAGCCCGCAAAAACGATTATCATAAGCACAACAATAGATCGCCTTTGCATTCTTATGGTAGTTCCTTTAGACAAACGTATCTACACCCCCGCATTTTTATGAGTCCAAACTTTGTAATCTACATTGTAATACTTATTGATAATTTAAACAAGTTATACATCATAAAATAGCAGAAATAAATTTGAAATATAATAATTGCAACAATTTTATAATTTTTTCAGAAAACTATTTGATATTTTAGCTAAAGTAAAGTATAATACAAAGATAAAATTTGAAAGGATGATGTTTATGCTTAATCCGTTTAGAGAAGTTACCAGTTATGCCATAAATACGCGTAGAAAAAAACGTAATTTTAATTTGAAGAAACTTATGCGAGAGTTTTGTGAAGCCTTGGGAAGGTACGAACGTTTAAAGGTGTACTTTATGGTTGAAAGTTGTCATAAAAAGCTAAAGGAGATTTTAAATAAATATGAAAAAGATACTGAAAACGTTTCGGCAAAATATAAAAAGTTAGATGGTGTGGTCAAAAACAGTAATTTATCCATAAGTAAGATCATAAACTTAAATACCCAATTGGGGAGGCTACGAAGGGTCCGAGATGAATTAAGAAAGGAGGCGGCAAAAAATTTTTGGAATATAATGGAAAATATCACTGCCATAGTTCCGAAATTTTTATCGGTGCTTCCAAAGGAGTGGGAGTCTTCGATGGATTCTCAAAAAAAATGGAAAACAACAGCAATAAGTGCCGGATGGGATAAAGGGGTGATTGGTTCCATAAAGAATCATAAAGACCTTTTAGTACTTACAGCGATGGCGGAGGAAATTTTAGATGCTGCGGCGGGTATCATGAAAACTTTTTCAAGCAAAAGTAATCTAATGGCCCTTTTGAAAACTAACCCGAAACAACCCACAGCAGAGCTCCCAGAAAATACTAATATAGGCTCTCCGGTAATTATAAAGGGACCGCGTGTGGATACCAACGCTAGGGCACAAAGTAGGGCAGGCTCTAACCGTCCTTCTAATAAGAGAGGTGTAACTTTAGGTGCTCACAGACGCCTACTACACCAGACCCAAACTAAAACATAATCAACTCCTCCGGAATGAACCCCTACACCTGTGCCTGCTGATTTATGCCGGCAAACACCTGCAAACGCAACACTAACTATCTTTTATTTTCATAGGTGTATACCGCTTGACAATAGGCCTTAATAAATGTTAGAATGATATTCTGTGCAGTGTGTTTACTTTGCACGGAATATTTTTACTGAGGAGGTGTGATATGCCTACAGTTAATCAGTTAGTCCGTAAGGGAAGAAAAATGCAGGAAAGAAAAGCTAAAGCTCCGGCTCTGCTTAAAGGTTGGAACTCAAAAAAAAGAATAGCAATCGACCAAAATTCACCGCAGAAAAGAGGAGTGTGTACGGCTGTTAAAACTGCGACTCCGAAGAAGCCGAACTCCGCACTTCGTAAAATTGCGAGAGTACGTCTTTCGAATGGTTTTGAAGTTACGTCATACATTCCCGGCATCGGCCATAATCTACAAGAACACAGCGTAGTATTGATTAGGGGCGGACGTGTTAAAGACTTGCCCGGTGTACGTTACCATATTGTACGTGGAACCCTTGACGCTCAAGGAGTTGCAAAACGTATGCAAGCTCGTTCGAAATACGGTGCAAAACGTCCAAAAGCAGGCGCAGCAAAGAAATAGGATTAAACGAAATTAATAGAGCTTTGCATTGATGCAATGCAGAAGTATTTAGTACATATAAATGCCTCTGTGTTGGCAATCGGAAGCCGAATTACTTTCGAGTACCTATGATATCATTAAATATGAAGGAGGGAAGAAACATGCCAAGAAGAGGTAGCGTTCCTAAACGTGATGTTTTACAAGATCCGCTTTATAATTCCAAACTAGTAACTCGTCTCATCAACAATATCATGGTTGACGGCAAAAGAGGGGTAGCACAAAGAATAGTTTATAAAGCATTTGAGATCATCCAGACGAAGACAGGAAGACAGCCGCTTGAAGTTTTTGAACAAGCCATGGAAAATATCATGCCGAGTTTAGAGGTTAAAGCCAGGAGAGTCGGCGGTGCGACATATCAAGTGCCGATCGAAGTCCGCGCAGACAGACGCCAAACATTAGGCTTGAGATGGCTCACAAAATATTCAAGACTGCGTTCGGAAAGAACAATGATCGAAAGACTTGCAGCAGAAATTTTAGATGCGGTCAACGAAACAGGTGCAGCGGTTAAAAAACGTGAAGATACTCACAAAATGGCAGAAGCCAACAAGGCATTTGCACACTATCGCTGGTAATATTTTAATAAATTAATTGTAATAGTGATTAAAAAATACAAACAGGCTGAAAATAAATAGAGAAAAGGAGGAAATACTGATGCCAAGAAAAGTTTCACTTGAAATGACTCGTAATATAGGAATAATGGCGCACATCGACGCAGGTAAGACTACTACGACAGAGCGTATATTATTCTATACGGGCATAAATCATAAAATCGGCGAAACTCACGACGGTGCGGCGACAATGGACTGGATGGTTCAGGAGCAAGAGCGTGGAATCACGATAACTTCTGCAGCTACCACATGTTTCTGGAAAGACCATCGTATTAACATAATCGATACCCCCGGCCACGTTGATTTTACAGTTGAAGTTGAGCGTTCGCTGAGAGTTTTGGATGGTTCCGTGACAGTACTTTGTGCAAAAGGCGGAGTTGAGCCTCAGTCCGAAACTGTGTGGCGACAAGCAGATAAATACGGCGTTCCGAGAATGGCCTATGTTAACAAAATGGATATCATGGGAGCAGACTTTTATAACGTTGTAAATATGATGAAAGAGCGCCTAAAATGTAACGCAGTGCCGATTCAGTTGCCGATTGGGTCAGAAGATACTTTCAAAGGAATCATTGATTTGCTTGAGATGAAAGCGTATATATATTACGATGATCTCGGAAAAGATATCAGAGTTGAAGAGATCCCCGAAGATATGAGGGAGTTGGCGGAGCAATATCACGCAGAAATGCTCGAATGTATTGCCGAAGCAGATGACGAAGTAATGGAAAAATATCTGGAGGGCGAAGAAATCACAGTAGCAGAGATGAAAAGGTGCATAAGAAAGGCGACTATCGATAATACCATGGTGCCTGTAACATGCGGCACATCGTATAAGAATAAGGGTGTGCAAAAACTTCTGGACGCGATTGTCGACTATATGCCTTCACCAAAAGATGTTCCTGCGATCAAGGGTGTGAATCCCGAGACAGGCGAAGAAACCGAAAGACCTTCTTCGGATGAAGAACCATTTTCGGCACTTGCATTTAAGATTGCAACCGATCCATTTGTAGGAAAGCTTTGTTTTTTCAGAGTATATTCGGGAACAATCGAAGCCGGTTCAACAGTTTACAACTCGACAAAAGATAACAACGAGCGTATGGGAAGAATACTTCAAATGCACTCGAATCACAGACAAGATATAGAAAAGGTTTACGCAGGTGATATAGCTGCTGCGGTGGGACTCAAAAACACCACAACCGGCGATACGCTTTGCGATGAGAAACATCCGGTAATACTTGAATCAATGGAATTTCCTGATCCTGTCATCCGCGTTGCAATTGAGCCGAAGACCAAAGCAGGACAAGAAAAAATGGGCTTAGGGCTTGCAAAATTAGCGGAAGAAGATCCTACATTTAAAGCATACACGGATGAAGAAACGGGACAAACGATTATTGCAGGAATGGGCGAGCTTCACTTGGAGATCATAGTAGATAGGCTTTTACGTGAATTCAAAGTTGAAGCAAACGTAGGCAAGCCTCAAGTTGCGTACAAAGAGACTATCCGTAAACCTGCGGATGTTGAAGAAAAATATGCAAGGCAATCGGGCGGACGTGGACAATATGGTCACGTTAAGATCAAAGTTGAGCCAAATCCGGGCAAAGGTTATGAATTTATCAACGAAATCGTCGGCGGTGCGATTCCAAAGGAGTATATTCCGGCGGTTGACAACGGTATTCAAGGTGCAATGCTTTCGGGCGTTCTCGCGGGATACAACGTTGTTGACGTAAAAGTGACGCTTTATGATGGTTCATATCACGAAGTCGATTCATCGGAAATGGCGTTTAAGATTGCCGGTTCAATGGCATTCAAATCAGCGATGAAAAAGGCAGATCCGGTACTTCTCGAGCCGATTATGAAAGTCAGTGTTATTGTTCCCGAAGAGTATATGGGCGATGTTATCGGAGACATTAATTCACGTCGCGGCATGATTCAGGGTATGGAAGCAATTTCTGGAGCTCAGAGGATAAATGCGCAAGTACCGCTTTCAGAGATGTTTGGATATGCAACTGACATGCGCTCCAGAACGCAAGGAAGAGGTCAGTACACAATGGAGCCGAGCCATTACGCAGAAGTTCCGAAGTCGGTATCGGAGACTATAATTGCCAACAGGAATAAAAAATCTGACTAGTTGGTGTTGATTTATTTCTAAATTAATTGGTATAATCTTCAGCATTAGCTTTAATCACCAAGGATTAGGTGGATAGGGTATTGGTGAAATTTCCGGTGAATATATCGGGGAAGATGTGTTTGGCACTAGAACTTATTGTAACGATTTCGGTAAGTAAAATGCTGTGTTTTTGAGCGGGCACGTCATATCTGTTGTAATTGCATTAAGAAACTCAAAGATATCCTTGAAGCAGATAATACGGTAGTGATTCTTGGTGAGAATAAGGTTAAAATTAAGAATGCGGAGAATAAAAAATTTAAATAATCGATTAATTTTGTGGTTGATTTTTTTTATTTTAAGTGTTAAACTTAAGCTCTGATAGAAATTATCAATTTTATAAAAAATTTAAGGAGGATATAATCAATGGCAAAAGCAAAATTTGAAAGAAATAAACCCCATGTAAACATTGGTACTATCGGTCACGTTGACCACGGCAAAACTACTTTGACGGCTGCTATTACTAAAGTTCTTAATCTCGAAGGTGATGCGGAATTTGTAGATTATGCCAACATTGATAAAGCGCCCGAGGAGAGAGAACGCGGTATTACAATCAACACATCACATGTTGAATATCAAACAGCTTCTCGTCACTATGCGCACGTTGACTGCCCCGGCCACGCTGACTATGTTAAAAATATGATTACAGGTGCAGCACAGATGGACGGTGCAATTTTGGTAGTTTCGGCAGCGGACGGTCCTATGCCTCAGACACGTGAACATATATTACTTGCGCGTCAGGTAGGTGTTCCGAAGATTGTCGTATTTATGAACAAAGTTGATCAAGTAGACGATGAAGAACTTTTGGACCTTGTCGAAATGGAAATCCGTGAACTTTTGAATGAATACGAATTCCCGGGCGACGACACTCCGATTATCAAAGGTTCAGCGCTTAAAGTTCTTGAATCAGATTCAAAAGATCCAAAAGCTCCTGAGTATAAGTGCATTCTCGATCTCATGAAAGCGGTGGATGAATTCATCCCCACACCTGAAAGAAAAGCAGATCAACCTTTCTTGATGCCGGTTGAAGACGTCTTTACAATCACTGGACGTGGAACCGTTGCGACAGGTAGAGTAGAACGTGGTCAACTCAAGATGAATGAAGAAGTTGAGCTCGTTGGACTTACCGAAGAAAAGAGAAAAGTTGTTGTAACAGGTATCGAGATGTTCAGAAAGCTTCTAGATTATGCTGAAGCAGGAGATAACGTAGGTGTACTTCTCCGTGGCGTACAAAGAGAAGATATTCAGCGCGGTCAAGTTCTCGCAAAACCGGGAACAATTCACCCGCATACAAAATTTAGAGGTCAGGTATACGTGTTGACAAAAGATGAAGGTGGTCGTCATACACCGTTCTTTAACAACTATCGTCCTCAGTTCTATTTTAGAACAACAGACGTTACAGGCGTCATCAAACTACCCGAAGGAACAGAAATGTGTATGCCTGGTGATAACGTTGTTATGGACGTTGAACTAATCACACCAATCGCAATCGAAGAAGGACTACGTTTTGCTATTCGTGAAGGCGGAAGGACAGTTGGTTCAGGCGTTGTAACACAGATTTTTGAATAATAGGGTAACTTCGTCATTTGGATTAAACCCATCCTATGGTTATAGGTTGGGTTTTTTACGTACAAAAAATCTGCCTCCCAAAGTGCAGGCAGATTCATTTTTTCAACACGAAGTGGATATTAATGACATACTAGACTCGATTTTATAATTTAGTAGTAGTATTTTGCTATGTTTCTTCCGTAGCAACTGGATTTAGCGGCTGTAAAACGGATTTTTGTTCTTTATTATCGGCTATCCTCGGCACTGGACCACCATACTTAAGAATCAGACTAGGTTCCTGTAGTATGAGATCTGAGACTTTTGGATTTTTTGTCTTTACTGCATTCCTAAGCTCATCACACTGTTCTTCAGTGAGATTGTCGCCCGAATTTATGTCTCCGCCTCCGGCTATTTTCTCTTGCTCTTTCTCGCTGAGTGAATTAAACACTTGTTTTTCAAATTCATTCATAATAGTATCCTCCTTTTAAATTTTTTATTTAGTGCTGGGTACAAATATATTATATATCTACAATTTCAAAAAGTCAATCGATAATTTTATGTTTTATATTATAAAATATTTCTCTTGATTTTAAAATTGAAGATAAGATTAGACTTAATGTGGTCAAATATTTATATTTAATTTTATTCTATAAAATAAAACACCGCATCAAAACGCGATGTTCAATAAACATTTTTATGGATTTTAAGCGTTTTCTCCAAAAAATCTTTTAATTTCAATTTCTCCATTCTCGGATGAATCTGAACCATGTATGATATTTTCGCTGGTACTCGTTGCAAAATCTCCACGAATCGTACCGGCAGTAGCTTCTTCAAATTTAGTCGCTCCCATTAAAATACGCATACCTTTAACAGCATTTTCACCTTCAACGATCATCCCCACAACAGGCCCCGATGTCATGTACTCAACTATTGATGGGAAGAAAGGTTTGTCGACTAAATGGGCGTAATGTTCCGTGAGAATTTTTTCATCTAAATTCATCATTTTAATATTTGAAATATTGTAGCCCTTGCTCTCGATTCTTTTAATTACTCTTCCGATAAGTTTTCTTTTTATGCAGTCGGGTTTAAGCATTATGTAAGTTCTTTCTACTGGCATTTTTATATCTCCTTATATTTTAAATTAAAATCCAATCATGTCTTATTTGATAGCCTTGATTATGCTCGCATACAGGGCAAAGTTCGGGAGCGATCTTGCCTTTGTGGATATTTCCGCAATTAAGACAAAACCAAGTTTCTTCTTTGTCTGATTCAAACAATTTTCCGGATTCAATGAATTTTAAGAATGTGCCGTATCTGTCGCCGTGTATTTTTTCAATTGTTGCTATATTATAGAATAGTTCGGCAATATCTTCAAATCCTTCCGATTTAGCTTCATCGCCAAACGCCTGATAAACATCGTTGTATTCTGCGTATTCATTTTCTTGCGCCGCCTTTAGATTGCCAATAGAATCTTTATAGATATTAACAGGGAAATCACCGGAAATGGAAATCTGAGTATCTGCCAGCGGAGCCAATTTTTTATAAAATTGTTCAGCATGTTCTTTTTCTTGATTTGCGGTGAACTCAAATACGCGTTGTATAACATACAAACCTTCTTTTTTAGCCTGAGAAGCTGCCAAGGTATATCTGTTTCTTGCTTGACTTTCGCCTGCAAACGCCTTCATCAGATTAATTCTTGTGTTGCTCATTTCAAATGCTATTGCCATAATAAAAACTTCCTTTCATTTTTTTGGTTGTACGGATAATATGATAGCGCTTTTTGAACTGATTATCAAGTTTTTATATTATTTGACATAGCATTAAATATATGTTACAATACCCATAAAACATATTTTAATTATAGGAGGAATAAAGTTGGCTAAAGTAATTAAAGAAACCATCAAAATATCAATTGCAGTGGTTGCTACAGTTTTTATGACAACTTTTGTTTTAGGAGTAGTAAACGGAGCGGAAGGAGGAAAAAAAGACTACAGTGCATATGATATTCCTTTGCTGGGCAAAGCGCTTCGCGGGACCGACGCTCTGGGGAAAAGCGTGGGTGAGAAAATGAAAGGGAAGGATCAGCCAAAAAATCCTAAATCTTAAAGCTTTTTAGCGATCATATTTGCACACTTATATATATTGCCGCCTCCCAAAGTCAGGATTAAATCTCCGCTTTGGGCATTTTTAATTACAAACTCGCATATTTCTTCAAAAGTGGGGATATAATGTGAATTTTTAATATTATCGGTTAAATCCGTAGATTTCACTCCATAAACGTTTACTTCGCGCACGGGCAAAATATCCGAAACTATTACTTTGTCTGCTATTGACAGCGCCTCTGCGAATTCTTTTTGAAACATAGAGGTTCTTGAAAATGTGTGCGGCTGAAAAATAGCCATAACACGTTTAAAACCCATTTTTGAAGCAGTTTTGAGAGTGCTTTTAATTTCTGTTGGATGATGTGCGAAATCATCTGCCACGGTTATGCCGTTTTTTTGGATTAAGATTTCAAATCTTCTGTGAGCGCCTTTGAAGTCGGTTATTGATTTTTCAAAATCTTCTTTATTTACGCCGAGGCACGAGCATACGATATACGCTGCCAAAGTATTGTATATGTTGTGTTTGCCTGGAACGCTCAGGTTTATGTGAGCGACCGGTTTATTATTGTTTATTATGTCAAACTGTGCATTTTGCATTTTACCAAACGTAATATTTTTTGCAAAGCAGTCATTATTTTCGCTTAGACCGAAACTTATTAATTTTTTATGAATATTTTCCACTGCTTTTGTAGCATTCAAATCATCTCCGTTGTATATGACGAGCTCAGATGTTTGAAGTGCATATTTTTTGAATGATTTAATTACATTTTCAAGATTGCCGAAATAATCCAAATGATCAGCTTCAACGTTTGTTATGACGGAAATTGCGGGAGTTAACTTTAGAAAACTGTCAACGTATTCGCAAGCCTCGGCAACTATAATATCGGAATCGCCAATACAGCTGTTTCCGCCTATTTTTTGGAGTGTTGCACCGATGACGCTTGTTGGTTTTTTACCGGAATCGATCAACACAGAAGTTATCATTGAAGTGGTTGTTGTTTTTCCGTGTGTGCCCGAAACGCCAACACTATTTTTATATTTATTAAACAAAAGTCCAAGCATAACACTACGTTCGATTATTGGAATTCCCATTTTTTTGGCTGCAATTATTTCAGGATTTGTTTCTTTTATGGCGGCCGAAAATACTATTAAATCTTGACCATTTATATTGTCTTCTTTGTGCTCGGTATAGACTTTGATTCCCAAATTTCTTACTTTTTGCAGTGTATCTGATTCATATATATCTGCGCCCGAAATATTAAAACCTTTTTCTTTCAGGATATGGGCAAGGGGGAATATACCTGAACCGCCGATTCCTATAAAATATATATTTTTGATATTGTCAAGATTTTTCAGTTTACTGCTTTTCATTATATTATAGTCTCCTTTTTTGAAAATTATATTTTTTATTTTTAGCTTTTCTCCGCGGAACATATTTATTTTTAAAATTCGGGTCGTAATCGAATGGAATTTTAAAATTAGAAAAAATTATTTTTAATATAATTATGCATATCGAAACAATAGTAAGCCACGCAAAACAGCTTTCAAATATATTTCTTTCATCATCTTCCAAATCGTATTTTTCGAATTCATCTTTTGTATTGGAATTCTTAGAGTCAGACGCATGTTTTTTTATTTCTGAAAGTTTTTCTTTCAGCTTGGGATTTTCATATTTTTCATTTTCGCGCATAATGAGTCTGAAAAAAGCGGGAGATTTATATTTTACTTTTTTTGCAAACGCACACGGTGAAAACAACATTACGGCTGCGAAAAAAATCGTAACAAATATATTTATCTTTTGCATATTTTAACCTTCTCGGATTTAGCTTTATTTTTATTTTCAATTAACATTATACCATCAAATCTAAAGGTATAGAATAAAATCTTTGCCCATAAAGTGAAATTTAATCATTTTTGGGATAATTCCGGAAAAACTATACGATAAAAACGGTGATTTGTCGGGATAAATTATATTGTGTGCCGCTTTTTCCACGACCACAAAACCGATTATCAAGCAAATCACCATTATAGAGTATATCATAGAGATCAAAAAATATTTTCGTTTGTTAAACATATTTTCAACTTCCTTAATTTTTTAAATCATTGAGCATTTTTGCAAGAGATTCGCCAAGCATAGAGCCTGTGTATATTGCCTCTTCGAGCGTATTTACGTCACTTCCCACTTCGATTAGGAGTGAACCGGGTGTCAGATGTTCATTATATTTAACTTTTGCAAAATTGAGCGGTCTGGTTATTCCGGGGAACATAGTTTCGCAGTATTTCTGAAGAAGCAAAGCAAGTCTTAAATTTTTTCGCCAGTTAGGGAATCCCAAAGTTCCGTCGGGATCGCACCCTGAAATAATCATAAGTTGGGCAGCTTTTTTGTCGCCGTACTTGAATGTAGGTTTAATTTTTCCGGTTTCGTTTGTGCCGAGACTATCTCTGTGGATGTCTATTACCACTTGAATTGACGGATGATTATTTAGATTATTTTTTATAGTCTGTGCCGAACGTGAGTAAGAGCCGTTATAGGTAGGATTATCATGATAGGTTTCATCGTGTATGACGCCGATTCCGTTTTGATTTAATTTATCTGCTATAGCTTGACCTACCCGGGTGACATTTTTGGAGTTATCGAGTGAACGCGGATAAAAGCTGTCGTAAAAAAAGCCGATATCTTTACTCATATAAGATTCGGAAGTATGCGTGTGGAATATGAGTACTTGGGGTTTAGAAGTATTTTTGATATTTATTTCGGGACGGTTTTTAAGTTCTGCACCAAAATTAATATCTTCACCGGTAGTGTTTTTAACATAAAAGTTATCACATTTTATTCCTCCCGCGCCAATTTGGCTTTCAATAATTTTATGAGTTTCTCCTTCTTCTTTTTCATTGTTTTCGCCGCCATAAACAGCAACTTCAGGCAGATTCATATTACTTTTTTGGGGATTCATGGGATTAATCGATTGATTTTCATTTTGCTGAGTATGTTTATTATTTTCGGAAACATTTAAAAAATTTAAACGATGAGTCAGAAAGCTATTTTTATTTTGGCGCGGGAAAATTGATTTTGCTGCGATAATACTTAAATCGGTTTGTGGCGATTTTAGTTTTTTAAATTTTAAAAACATACACCAAATAGCTGTGACGGAGGCGCAAATCGACAGCATATCAAGCGATAAATTAATTATCTTTTTCTTTAGCACGACATTCATTTTAATCCTCCCAAAAAGTACTAAGCACAGATGTTTATCAGTAATTT
>CALWJB010000068.1 GCA_944380895.1 uncultured Clostridia bacterium
GACATGTCATCAGCAGAAACATCATCAGAAATAGCTTCGTTGTTGTAAAGTGCAGAGAACTTGTCGCCGTTTTTTGCATTGATAGCTTTAGTAATCAGTTTTTGAATATCCGCATCGTCAAATTTAGCATTACTTGGTTTAATGTTTGCTGATTTTGGCTTTTCAGGCTTAGGATCACCCCAGAGGAACTGCTCCAGTTTAGCCATCTCCTGCTCTGACAAGTGTTTAATGTCAGAAGTAGCCCAGAGCGTGTTTCCTGTGAGCGTTGCCCATCTGTTGCTGTCGTATAACTCATATTTATCGTTTCTAATTTCTTTACGAGTCTTAGTGCCAGTAAAGAAGAAGTGCACACCTTTGCCTGACTGTGACACTTCACAGTAAGTGCCACGCGTTAATTGATGAAGTTTGTTTAGTAAGCTATCTTTTTCATCTTTTTTGGCAATTTCGTTGTAAATATTGTCAATATCAAGCATAATCAAATCTTTTGTTAGCAAAGCTCCGATTTCAAAATGCTTGCTAGGATTGCTTTTACGAACATTTTTGAGATTAATGAAAGCTTGATCTAAAGTCAAAAAATAGGGATCTTTCTTCCATTTCATTAATTCACCTGATCTTGGATCAAGCGGATATTTTTGATCGTGACCGTTTTTACCTTTTTTAACGATCATAATTGCAAATTGTTTTCCTAAAGCCTTAAAAGACTGTAGTTTCTGATATTCTTCGTTAATATCTACAGACATAAAAAAAATCCTTTCATTTTACTAAGACACTCAAAAGAGTTTGTTTGAAAGGACGTTCTAGTTGCCAGTTTTAGAAGTTTAGAAGTTTTCACTGTACCGATAGCTTTTTTATGCTATAATATTAAATGTAACGAGTGATTGCACTCAATACTTTTAATATGAATCGTCTAAAAGAGGCTTGCTAGATTTGGTCGTCGTGCAAAGCTCTTTTTTTGTGCCTAAAATTATTCAGTTTTTATCAAAAATACTCCAAATATGAATAGTTAATTTGTTCAATCCTACAGATTAACTGCTTTTATTATAGCACAACGACAAGGACAATAAATAATATAATTACTGTTAGCACGGATACTTGCATTACTCCTTACACTTTAAATCTATAGTATGATTATTGATACTATATTCAAAAGTGCTATAATTAGAGCTGTAGCGAGTGCTTATGCACTTACTAAATTAATCAAGATTTCTACTACACAATTTCTCGTTTATGTAGAATGTTTAATTAATTAAAATTATTTGTTCTTTTAACTTAAAATGTCTTACAAATTAAAGACGACTAGCTAAAAACTAGTCGTCTTTTTTGTGTTCATATAAATAACTTGGAGACATTAAAAAATGCTCAATATCTGTGATTGTAGGGATTAAGTAGAGTGTTTTACCTGATTTTCTATTGTTTGCACGATAGCAGATCGCCCCTCTGCGTTCAAAATATTTTGTTGCTTTTGATGGATAGGAAAAATCTGCAACGGTCAAAAAGTTCATTTCATCAATCGACTCAATCCTGTGTCTGATAGGAACGAACGGCACTTTGCTAGTCTTGTCAGTGACTACTGCTCGATGATCGAATACTAAAGTCTTTTCAAAAAGCTGTTGTGTTTTGCATTGTTCAGCAAGTTCGTCAAGTTTACGCAAGCATAAGTCAAAATCATCGTCGGTGTTTTTCTTGCCTAAGTATGAAACCATTTCGTTTAAAATTGCCATTGCTTCGTCCTGATGATAAGGGAAAAGCTGTAAAAGCGTTGCTGGTTGTGTGCGTCTAAATGCTGAAAAGTTTTGATTAAACCATTTGATAAAGTCTGCTTCATAAAACCAAACCGTTGACATCCAGTCGGACGGTAATTCTTGCCCTTCTTGGATTACGCCTTCCTGAATCAGAAAAGTTTCATGAATGTATTCACGAGAAAGCGCGTCAGTCTTGACTTCTTCGTGTTTTTTAGCCGTAGCTGCTTTACTATAAACGGCAGTAGGAATTTTGACGAATCGGACATGCTGTTGAATATCGTGATGAACGTAAGCTCTTGTGCAGTGCAGAATCTCGCAGATTTTATTAATGCTGAGTGTAAAACCTTCTACGCGTCGCATATTATCAAATACAAATCGTTTGTGATTGCGATTGTATTGCATTTTAAGCTGAGTCATAATTATTACTCCTTACACTTTCTATAGTATAAATATTAATACTATAAAGTATTGAGTCAAGCAACAAAAAAGCCCGCATTTTGCGGGTTTTCGAGTTTTATTTTGTTTCTGCGAGTTTTTCGTACATTTTGAATAAATGTGCTACGATTTCAGACTCGGTTGCATCTGTTTTAAGTCCATAAGCTTGCAAAACGGCTTTATCATTAGCTTTGTGAGCTTTTCTTAAATCGGATGGCATAGCTAATGGATCATATAAATCAGCAAGAGAACTTTCGGGGTGATTATTGCGAGCGTCTAGGATCGCTTGTGCTGTTTGTTCAATTTTTTTACGTTGTTCAGGTGTAGGTGTTGGCCAAGGGAAATTGTTGTAAACGATTTTTGCTGAATATTGATATCTCATTTCTAATCTACCTGTGGTTAATCGCATCCAATCCATATGTACTATAGATTCTAAAATACCAAAGTCATATGTACTTGCATTTGTTGTTATTAGTAAAGCATTTGAAGCAATAGTATTAGAGTTAACAAAACCCATCGGAATATATTTTCTGGTTTGTGAAGTAGTTACTGGAATAACTAAGTAATTTCCTGTTAATGGTTGTCTTATTTCTTGGAATAATTGAGGTGTGTCAGCGATTTTCCTAGTAGCTGCTTTTGAACTTTTTTCTCTAAATTCTTTTACTTTTTCAATTCTAGTACGTATTTCTGGAATGCTTCTTAGTTCTTTAGGTGTTGCATCTACGAGCCAAAAGCAAAAACGTTTTTTATTATATAAAAATTCTCTTGATCCTATAAAGGGGTGAATAAATTTAAGTGTCCTTTTATCTTTGGCAACAATAGCTTTTTCTTCTTTTTCTGATAATAGTAAATTACCGTGATCGGTGGGCTGATTGCCTTTATTTATTTGTATTTCTGCGTTTAAAGGCTCGCTTCTCTTTTGAATGAAAATATTATCCATACCTACCAGATAAGGATTAATATTTTTGACTTGGGTAACTTTGGAATTGTTGTAAATGAATTTTTCTTTTTTTTGTGTTTGTGTATCAGAAAAGCCGATGATTACTACATGAACGTGTGCTTGTTGACTTGCTTCACTGTTCCATTTAAATGATCTATAGGCAAAATTAAAAGTAATATCATACTTTGACATTAGATTTTGCCAAACAGAAAGGACTTGTTCTCCTTGTGTGATACTATTTGTTGAAACAAAAGCAACCTGTATTTTTGTTCCTTGAATATAATCGCAAGCCTTAGCATACCATCCAGCAACATAATCAATATTGTGTATTTTGCCAAATAAAGGCTCTAAATCAGCTTTTTGTTCTTTGTTTTGTTGAGTGTATCCGAGAAATGGCGGGTTACCCATCACGAAATGACACGCGTAGTTAGGTAGAATCTTATTCCAGTCCATTCTGAGCGCATTTCCTTCGTGGATTTTCGTGTAGGTTTTCAGCGGTAAAAAGTCCCAGTTAGGCGCATAAACAAGGTCTTGTGTTTCCTTCATCATTTGATCTTCGGCAATCCAAAGCGCTGTCTTGGCAACAGAAACCGCAAAATCGTTAATTTCGATACCGTAAAATTGCTGAATTGAAACGTGAATCCAGTCACCAGCTTGACCAACATCGAGGACACTTTCTCCGCCCAATTCTAGTCGAATCGCTTCGTTTTCTAGTCTCCGTAGTGATAAGAAAGTCTCGGTCAGGAAGTTTCCGCTTCCGCAAGCAGGGTCAAAGAAGGTCAAATTGCTCAATTTTTCCTGAAAGGCAATCGCTTTTTCCTTGATTGTTTTCTTGTTTTTGTATTGCTTGATCTCTTCAAGTTCAGCCTTCAAATCGTTGAGGAACAAGGGATCTATGACCTTGTGAATGTTTTCGACTGAGGTATAGTGCATACCGCCCTGTCTACGTGTTTCAGGGTTTAACGTGCTTTCAAATACCGCACCAAAAATCGTCGGACTGATGTCGCTCCAGTCGAAACCGCGTGAAGCCTGATTTAACACAATATCCTTGAGTTCATCGCTGAAAGGCGGAATGATGATATCCGTGTCAGCAAACAAGCCCCCGTTGACGTAAGGAAATTGGCTCAATTCTGGGTTTTCGTCATTCCAAAACGGATCATCTTTGGTTCGATCGTCAATTTTTGTGTCTAAAACCTTGAATAAATCCTTAAGTGCTACACCACATTTATTAGGTGCTACTGGCTCTAAGTAGTTGTAAAACTGCTCTTTTGCGTTAAAAAGCCCTGCATCTTCGGCATACAGGCAGAAAACCAGTCGCACACATAATGTGTTAATGGAATGTTTGATTTTTTCGTCGTCTACTCCATCGTATTTGGCAAAAATATTAGCAAATTCGTTGTAAATCTTGCTTACAAGCTCACCAGCTGCAACGGAAATTTGCTTTTCTTTTTCTAATCGCTTTGTTTCATCAGGTTTAACAAGAAAATCGAGCAAATATAAGTCTTTTCCTAAGTCCTTCAAGTCAATAATGACGGGCTTTACATCAACTGATTCGCGCACATCATAAATGACGATTTGATTGAAATTAGATAAAACCAAAAAGTTGGCTTTTTCCTTGCTTCCTAAGTGGTTATCGTATCTTTTAGCCTGCTCAAAAGGCGTGATTTTTTCCGTGTCTCCGCCATTTGGACGACTTTCAGGTTTAAAAAGGTCAACGCCATTGGATTTTTGCTCGATTAAAACCTTAGTAGAAGGGATATAAGCGTCAATGCTACCGTGAAATTTTTCGTTTTCGCGTAATTTGATTGGCTTCTCATATTCAATATAGGTTTTATTTTCGATTTGCTGTTTAGGTACGCCTAAAAGCTCTAACAGTGTATTCCAGTAGGTTACTTTATCAGCGACTTCGCTTCCTTGATCTTGCCAAGTTGCAATAAAATCCTTTAATTCTTTTGTGTTTGTTTTCATGTTCAATTATTCCTTAAAATTTCTTACATCATTAATTTTAAAGGTTTCAAACACAATTACAATTACAGCTTATATCAGGCTCTATAGTATGATTATTTATACTATAGATAGATTATACAGGCATAAGAAAAACAGCCCACAGAAGGCTGTTTTAGAGGTTATTTCGTGTTTAATTAAGCAAGACCGTATTCGGTTTGCATCTTCTTATCATGCTTTAAATCGTTAATAATACGCTTTTCGTATGACTTTCTACGCTTAGCGCTCTTAAGTTTGCGACTTTCGATTTTGACTGCTTGGTAAACGTCTTTTTCCTTTGAATAAACTTTACCATTCTTTTGGTAGTTAGTTTCGCCATTGTATGTAAACTTGTGACCTTCACCACTTGTTACATACTTTTGAAAATCTGATTCTTTCATTAAGCCACCACCAGTTGAGCCATATGTTGTTGTAAAAATGATTGGAACATATTTAGTACCAAAAAGTTCTACAGCATTATGATGACTTGGGATTAAAATAGCGGTATGTTTTAATGCTTTATTTAGACTTTTTTGTAAAATCATACCGTCATAGCCTGTTCCATCATATTTGGTGTTTAAAACAGACATGAAGTACAATGGAACGCTTTTAGTCATATAACCCAATTTTGGTTGTTCGAAATATTCCTTTGGTTCTAGTTCACGAGTACCACGGTAAATCATTTCATTTTCATTAGGATCGCCTGCAATGTAATAATGAACTCCATTAACAGTTGCTTCTCCCATTACAGTTCTTTTACCACCTGTTTTCGATGAACCGTCTTCTAAACCATTAATTGCTTGTGAATCATGCATGTCAGTGTTATCCCATGCTCCACGAACATGAGCTTTCTTGTACCAATGAAACTTAATATTGTTGTGACCGTTAAGCTTGTAAGGATTTGGTGTAGTATTCCATGAAGCTATTTTATCTAAGTAGCTGTCGATTGGCATAATCTTACGCCCTTCATCGTCTACGGTTTCG
>CALWJB010000069.1 GCA_944380895.1 uncultured Clostridia bacterium
TCAGCTACGTTACCTCCCTGCGAGGAGTACGTTTACCCCTCTGTGCAGATGCTAAAGAAAGAATACAATAAGAATACACCTACTGCTCAAAATTTTTCCGAAAGTGAAAATAAACCCGAAAATAAGCCTTCGAAAAATTTGAGCGAGTTGTTTGAAGAATTTTATAAAAACTACCCGAATAAAAAAGGCAAGCACCGAGCTTTCAGATGGTTTAAAACACACAAGCCTGATGAAAAGCTCGTTGCCAAAATGATTAGAGCCACGAACCTGCAAAAGCAAACGTTCCAATGGAAAAAGCAAAACGGGAAATTCATTCCTCATCCGGCAACGTGGCTGAATGGTGGTAGTTGGGAAAATGAAATAAAACCCGAAGAAATCGCACACACATCAGATAAAAGCGTTGCTCGATTTTTGGCAATCGAGCTGTATGAAAGACTAAAGCACAGGACTTTTGAAAATTTCGGTCAAGATAAAAAACTCGTGGATTCATGGACATTTGATATTGACAAATACCTATCTCTTAATCGCACAAAAGAGCAAGAAGATAGGATTTTTTATGCCATAGATTCTCTTGAAAATTCGAGAGTTAGAGCAAAAGTTTTCGATGCACGAAGTCTGATAAAAAATCTTGGCTTTATCGGGAGATGAAAAAATGAAAGAAAAACTAACGCTCGGAAGCCTCTTTGACGGAATAGGAGGTTTCCCTTTGTCAGCCAAAGAATACGGAATTATTCCTATTTGGGCAAGTGAAATTGAACCCTTGCCAATAGCGGTAACCAAAGAGCGTTTTCCTGAAATGAAACACTTGGGAGACATTAGAGCTTTAAGCGGAAATGAACTTGAACCTACCGACATAATTAGCAGTGGTAGTCCTTGTCAAGATCTCAGCCCTGCTGGGAAAAGGCAGGGGCTATGCGGGAAAAAATCAAATTTGTTCATGGAAATGATAAGAATCATAAAGGAAGTTAGAAAAAATGGAATCAACAAAGGACGTAAAAACGAAGAAATCAAACCTCGAATATTATTTTGGGAAAATGTTCCCGGGGTTTTCAGGTCAAATCATGGAGAGGATTTTAGAATTATCCTCGAAGAAATCTGCAAAATCGCCGATGAAAACTTTACTGTTCCTAAACCTGAAAAATGGACCCCTTCAGGAGTTATCGTGGGAGAAAATTTTTCTCTCGCATGGCGAATATTCGACGCTCGGTATTGGGGGGTCGCCCAAAGACGTAAAAGAATCTACCTTGTCGCAGATTTTGGAGGAAAATCCGCACCCGAAATACTCTTTGAGTGCGGTTGCCTGCGTAGGAATACTTCGCAGATCAAAACTAAATGGGAAGATTCTACCGAGAAAGCTGGAAACGGCACTAAAAATTCAAGCGGGGATAATCTGAAAGTTTTGCCGTTTAGTACCCCACAGCACGCTGTTTACTGCATGGGTTCGGCACAAGGAAAAGCTGAAATACTCCAAGACTTATCGCCAACATTAACGGCAAGTGCCGGAACGAGCGGAAACAATAAGCCCCTCGTTTTAGATATGACACACCCCAAAGAAGTAATTAGGAATTGCGGAGAGATTTCTCCTACTCTCATGGCAAGAATGGGTACAGGAGGTAATCAAGTGCCTCTTGTTATGAATAAGTCTCATTGTAACAACGAAAGTGTTACGTACACCATAGGTTATCACGCATTTAACTGCGGTTTCAATGCAAAGTATGGGTTTGACGCCGGAGAAAATGATACCACTACCACGCTTGTTGCAAAGGGTCCAAATGCAGTTTATAATATCAAAAATTCTCCACATATTAGACGCTTAACCCCTCTTGAATGCGAAAGATTGCAAGGGTTTCCTGATTATTGGACTACTATAACTCCACAAGATGATTTTTGCGATGAAGAATTTGAATTTTGGAAAAAAATTTATCTTAGTTCTCATAAAAAAGAGCCTTCAAAAAGTCAGTTACTCACTTGGAAAAACAAACTTGATAGTAATTGTGCAAGATACAAAGCTCTCGGAAACAGTGTGGCTATACCTTGCGTAAAATACGTGATGAAACGGATTAAAGAGGTTTTGTATGACAAATAAAAATCGAGATTGGATAGGAAATACAAGGAGCGTTTTTACTTCTATTGGAGCTAAAACTTATTCTTTGTGTGAAAGAGAACCGACAGATTTTTATGCAACCAATCCTAAAGCGCTTGAGGTCTTTCTTGAAATGATAAATCAAGACGGAATTATTCTTCCTCATAAAATTTGCGAACCTTCTTGTGGTGCTGGACACTTGTCGGAAGTTTTGAAAAAGCATGGGTATGAAGTTGATTCCTATGATTTATATAATCACGGGTATGGGAAAATCGGTTTCGATTTTTTGAAAAGTACCATGAAAGCCGAATGCTTTCTCACGAACCCTCCGTATAAATATGCTCTGGAGTTTGTAAAAAAAGCCTTAGAAAATCTCTTGCCTAACGGTTGTGTAATTATGTTTTTGAAAATTCAATTTTTGGAAGGCAAAGAACGATACAAATTTTTTAAGAAAAACCCGCCAAAATACGTTTATGTAAACTCAAGCAGACAAAACTGCGCAAGAAATGCCGATTTTGCTACATATTCAGGCTCGGCGGTTTGCTATGCGTGGTTTATTTGGGAACGGGGATTCAGCGGTGAACCAATTATCCGCTGGATTCCTTAGTTTTTTTAGGAAGGAGACATCGAAACATGAATCAGGAGGATGAGCTAACACGAACCGTCGAAACTTCTGTTATCGGAGCAATTTTAATTGACGAAAAAACACTACCGAACATTTCAGAAAAGTTGGTTATAAATGATTTTTACCATGAGGATTTAAAAGAAGTTTACGGAGTTATCTTAGATTTATCGGGAAATGGCAAACCTATTGATTTTCTAACAGTTTTAAATGAATTTCAAAATGAACGGAGAAATGAAATTAAAAAGCTCCTTCTTTTTTGCGCTGACTCAACTCCAAGTGTCAGCAATGCAACTTATTATGCCGAGATCGTTCATAAATCGGCAATGTCAAGAAAAATCAAAGAACAATTAATGAGCATTCTTCCTGATTTAACAAGCGAAAATATTTTAGAAAAATCTGAAAATTTGCTTGAGAATATATCGTCAGTTATTATGCCTATACAAGCAAAGAAAATGAAAACCTTAGAAAAGTCAGCACAAACACTCTTTGACTTCTATATAGGTAAAACCTCAAGTGTTGAAAATCGAGCGGAAACTGGCTTTAAAAAAATCGATAGCATACTTCAAGGAATGTCGGGAGGAAATTTAATCGTGTTGGCGGCTCGCCCAAAAGTAGGCAAAACTGCTTTTGCTTTGTCTGTCGCTGAAAATGTAGCGAAATCGGGTAAAAAAGTGGTGTTTTTCAGCCAAGAGATGCTATCTTGTGAGCTTTGCGAGCGAATACTTTCGAAAAATTCGGGTGTTTCCATGACAAAGTTAATAAACAAGAACCTTAGTCAAGACGAGATTAAACTGCTTGAAAAAACATTAGACATCTTGAAAAGTAGAGAATTAATAATTAATGATTCTTCCAGCATATCTGTAAACGACATTCGGACGAGCTGCAAGATGCTAAAAAATTTAGGTTTAATTGTTGTTGATTACCTTCAGCTCATGCACTCCGGCAGCGGAAAATGTGAAAACAGAAATCAAGAAATCGGAAAAATAAGTCGTGATTTAAAAAGACTTGCAACAGACTTAAATGTTCCTATTTTGTGCCTTTCGCAGCTTAATCGCACTTCGGGAGAAAATCAAAAGCCCTCGCCGTCTGAAATAAGAGATTCGGGCGAAGTAGAGCAAAACTGCAATAAACTTATGCTTATGTGGTGCGTATCAAAAAATGAGGGTTCTAAGACTATCGGTCTTGACGTTGCTCTTAACCGCAGAGGTGGTACAGGAACCGTTTTACTTAACTTCTGCGGTGATCGAATGAAATTTACCGAACTTGAAACTAAATACAAAGAAAATAAAGAATCCTCCGGTCAATATTCTGACTGGAGGCAAAAATATTATTCTAAAAGCTGAATTGTTTTACAACTATCCTACAAATAGAAGCTAACTGATGGATATTTGTAAAAAATTAAAGGCTTAATCTTCGTTCAAGTAAAGTGTATCTTTTTTCGGATTCATTGTTTTCGGTAGCTTTGGAAATAGCATATTTGTTTCCAACTAACACACAAATTTTTTGAGCCCGTGTAACGCCCGTATAGAGTAAATTCCTTTTTAGCATGATAAAATGCGATGTAGTCATCGGGATAATGATAATCGGGTATTCCGAACCTTGAGACTTGTGGATTGTGCAAGCGTAGGCAAGAGATATTTCTTCAAGTTCACCGAGTTCATATTTCAAAATTCGTGAATCAAAATTAATTTCAAGTATCTCATTTTCTTCGTCAATACTGCAAATCGTACCTATGTCGCCGTTAAATACGTCTTTATCATAGTTATTTTTTATCTGCATTACTTTATCGCCCAACTTGTATGTGCTTCCGCCTCGCTTGATGGAAACTTTGCTACTGTTTGACTTTTCTTGCAAGATTTTGTTTAGATTATCTGCTCCCAAAACACCTTTTTTCATGGGAGTTAAAACTTCTATATCTGAAATAGGGTCCACTTTGTAGTAATTCGGTAGCCTTTTTGAGTAAAGTTCCACTATCAGATCAGCACATTTTTCATCATCATTTTCTTCAATAAAGAAAAAATCTGAATTTTTAAGTGATTTCAGTTCGGGCATTTCACCATTATTGATTCTGTGAGAATTTAAGATTATATTACTCTTTTCCGCTTGACGATAAATTTTTTGAAGTTTTACAACAGGTACTGCACCTGAATTTATTATATCTTTCAAAACATTTCCGGGTCCTACTGATGGAAGCTGATTTACATCTCCTATTAAAACAACAGCAGTTTTTTGAGTAATTGCTTTTAGGAGATTGTGCATGAGTATTAAATCTATCATTGAAGATTCATCGACCATCAAAACGTCTG
>CALWJB010000070.1 GCA_944380895.1 uncultured Clostridia bacterium
AGTGTGGTTTGGCTTCAAAATCAAATTTTCTCGGTTCTCCGCAACGTCTTATTTCAGTATTTTCACTGTCATCCTTTCCGTAGGGTACCGCATCATTCGGAACGTTTGGAACACTTAATAAAAGTTCTCTTTGCTTTGTTTCCACCTCACTCAGATCTTTATTTTTTTTGCTTATTTTATCAGAAATATCTTTCATCTTAATCAGCAATTTAGTCGTATCTTCACCGGCTTTTTTCATGGCGGGAATCTTTTTGTTAACCAAATTTTGCTCGCATTTCATACTTTCCGTTTCAATTATAATTTCATGTCTTTTTTTATCCAGACAAATTATCTCATCAATAACATCATCCATACTGTTTTGACGATCTTTCATGGCTTTCTTAACTTTTTCAGGATTTTCTTTGATAAATTTAATATCTAACATTATTTTAACTCCTTCCAACATAATTACTTTTTTTGCGTTTTATCGAAAAATTTTTTTGGGGTTTCGCGATGATAAAAATATAAACAATCAGAACGCCTATACAAAATTCAAAAAATGAATTTAAAATGTCCTGAGCCTCTAACCTATAAGTGCTAAAATCACGGTAATAAGCTTCAAAAACAGCCGTCAGTAAGCCAATGAACGCAGAATTTATAAAATTTTGATAAAAATTCTTAAAATATATCCTAAACACATTTATGGAAATCATTCCAAAAAAGAAATATTCCAAAAATCGTAATATAGCCAATAAATCCTCGGTTAAAAAACGATAACTTAAATTAAGACTAAAACAAAAATCATTAATTTTACCCGTGAAATTTGAAATAAACGGCGAATTTACGGAAATAATATAAGGATTAAATATAATCCAGCTTATAATTAATAATGTAACCGGAATACCTAATATTTTTTTTAAACTTTCCCACATAATATGACCATTCCTTTACCCCAAAAGTAAACGATATATATTCGACAGATCCTCTTCGCCCAGAAACTCTATCTGTACAGTTCCTTTCTTGCGTCTGCCGGAAACAATCTTAACTTTATGATTTAACTTTTTCTGAAGATCTGATTCAATTTTTTTATAAAAAACATCCGACTTTATAGTCTTGAAAGATTTAGTTTTCTCGATCTCACTAAAAGTCATTTTTTTTATCAGTTGTTCCAGCTGTCGGACGTTCAAACCTTGAGAAATCGTAATTTTTAGTGCTCTTTCAACGTCATCGCCGCTTGAAAGTGCAAGCATCGCTCTGGCATGTCCGGCCGTAATTTCGCCAACTTCCAACTTTTCTATCACCGACTGTGGAAGATTTAAAAGTCTTATGGTATTTGCTATGTAAGGCCTCGATTTACCCACTGTCTGCGCAACTTCCGCCTGAGTCATTCCGTAATTTTCTATTAAAGATTTATATCCCTTGGCTTCTTCCAAAGCGCTTAAATCTTCGCGCTGCAGATTTTCTACCAAAGCCAATTCCATTATTTGAGAATCCGATATGTCCCTTATAATTACGGGGACTTCCTTTAAGCCCGCCATTTTTGCGGCTCTATAGCGCCTTTCACCCGCGATTATTTTATATTTACCCCAAGAAAGCGGCTTGACTACAATCGGCTGGATAATGCCATGCCTAGAAAGAGAATCTGCCAATTCCTTAAGCGCTTCAACATCAAATTTAGATCTCGGCTGATTTGTATTGGCTTCTAACTCATCTATATTTAATGTTACAGGAGTGTTTTCGCTTTCGATATTGTTCTCCATAAAAATTAAATCTAAACCTTTACCGAGTCCACCCATTTTTTCAGACAATATCTTCAACTCCTTTCCTTGTTTTTGTTGATAATTTCTTTGGCTAATCCCTTATATGCCCATGTGCCGGGATTAAATCTGGCAAAATATGCCACGGGTTTACCAAATCCCGGAGCTTCGGAAAGTTTCACAGTACGCGGAATGGTAGTTTTGAAAACTTTGTCTGAAAAATTCTTTTTCACTTCCTCCATAACTTGATGCGTCAATTTCAAACGTGTGTCGCACATAGTCATGAGTATGCCTTCGATTTCAAGCTTCGAATTATGATGACGCTTTACAACTTTTATGGTGTTTACAAGCTGCGACAAGCCTTCCAGTGCATAAAATTCGCACTGAATAGGCACAAGCACACCATCACCGGCGCAAAACGCATTTATGGTTATAATGCCCAGCGACGGCGGACAATCAACTATTATGTAATCATAAAAATTTTTCAGATGCTCAATTTTACTCTTTAATCGTGATTCTTTCCCCGAAAACAAACTAATACCTGAATCCGCTGCAGCCAAATTTATATGAGAAGGTATTAAATCCAGATTTTTGAATTCCGTGTGAATTATAATTTCTTCGGGTTTTGCTTCTTTTTCGAGCAAATCATAAGACGATAATTCCACCTTTTTTTTGTTAAATCCCAAACCGCTTGTAGTATTGCCTTGAGGGTCGAAATCAATCAGCAAAACTTTTTGGTTTAAAATACCCAACGCAGCCGAAAGATTTACAGCAGTCGTTGTTTTTCCGACTCCACCTTTTTGGTTGGAAATTGATATTATTCTACCCATAATTCCTCCTTGAATATAATTTATTTTTTATTATATCACGGCAACTGAAAAAATGAAATATCTTTGGTGTGTTTCACGTGAAACATTTAGAGAGGCGATTTTGAAATTTGAGAATTGTTTCTGGGATATTTATTGGGAATATTAGATATTTTTTTGATTATTATAATGTTACGCGAACCCTTGCTCTTAGGTAATTCAATCGGTTCAACACATTCAAGTTTCCCGCCTAAAATTTCAATGGCTTTTTCAGATTTTTTTAATTCGTCCCAAGCGTTAGAGCCTTTTAATGCAACAAAAAATCTGCCTTTCTTAACGTAGGGGAGAGATAATTCACACAAAATATTCAGCGGCGCCACTGCACGAGATAACGCAAAATCATATGTTTCACGATGCTCTTTTTTATGGCTTAATTCTTCGGCTCTGGCATGAAAAATATTGGCGCTTAAACCAATTTTATCCATTAATTGATTTAAAAAATTTATTCTCTTATTTAAACTGTCAATCAAAGTTAAGTCTATATCTTCAAGAAAAATTTTAAGCGGAACTCCCGGAAATCCCGCACCGGTTCCTATATCTACAACTTTTGCGTTTGTGTTTATATTTAAAAATTTATTTAAAATAATACTGTCAAAAAAATGCTTTATCATTATGTCTTCCGGATTAGTAATTGCAGTTAGATTTGTGTGCGAATTATACTCGAGCAAAAAATCCATATATATCTGAAACCGTTCCAGCTGATTATTATTCAAATTCAGTCCATAATTTTTTGCTTCTTCAAACAATAATTCCATCATATAAATCTAATTCTCCTCCTTTTTGCGCATCTTTGATGCAAGCCAAATTATCAAAACAGATATATCCGCGGGACTGACCCCCGATATGCGTGAAGCTTGACCAATATTTTGCGGTCTGATTTTACCGAGTTTTTCTATTGCTTCCAACCTCAAACCTCTAATTTTTTTATAGTCTATATCTGAAGGTATAATTTTTTCTTCAAGCCTTCTAAGCTCTTTTATCTGATTATTCTGACGTGCTATATAACCTTCGTATTTTATTTCAACTTCAACCTTTTCGAAAATTGATTTATCTATTTGCGGCCTTGTGGCGTCAAAATCCTCCAAATCTCTATATGTTATCTGCGGTCTTTTGAGCAAATCACTCATCTTGACTCCGGTTGTTATCGGTGATGTTTCACGTGAAACAAGCATCTTGTTCAGCTCCTCACTCGGCACGATTACAACATTCTTTACTCGCTTTTTTTCTTCATTTTTTAAATTTAAGTTCTCTATGAATTTTTTATAGCGCTCATCACCTATCAGTCCTATTTCTCTTCCTATCGGTGTCAATCTCTCATCCGCGTTGTCTTGCCGCAAAACTAATCTGTATTCCGACCTCGATGTCATCATTCTGTATGGGTCGTTTACTCCTTTCGTGACCAAATCATCTATCAAGGTCCCTATGTAAGAAGTGCCTCTATCCAATATAAGCAGCTCCTTATTTTTTATTCTGAGTGCCGCGTTTATTCCGGCAACCAATCCCTGTGCAGCCGCCTCCTCGTAACCCGAACTGCCATTAAATTGTCCTGCTCCAAAAAGCCCCGCATGTTCCTTAAATTCGAGTGTGGCATTCATTTGCTGGGGATCTGCTATATCATATTCAATTGCATATGCAAATCGCATTATTTTTACGTTTTCAAGACCCGGTATAGTTTTATACATCTCTGTTTGTACCTCTTCGGGCAGCGATGTGGACATACCTTGAAGATACATCTCTTCTGTATTTAATCCGCATGGCTCTATGAACATTTGATGCCGTTTCTTATCGGGAAATCTTACTATCTTATCCTCTATGCTTGGGCAATATCTTGGACCTACACCTTCGATTTTACCGCTGTACATCGGTGCACGGTGAATATTTTTGAGAATTACTTCTTTAGTTTTATCGTTCGTCCATGAAATATAGCACTTAACCTTATTCTCTCCGATACTCTCTGTATCATATGAAAACGGAACTATATTTTCATCTCCGCATTGCTCCTCAAGACCCTCAAAATTTATGCTCGAACGCAGTACTCGTGCCGGTGTTCCCGTTTTAAATCTTCTTAGTCCGATGCCTAGTTTTCTTAGCGAATCACCCAGCAAAACAGCAGGAAAAATACCATCCGGCCCACTTTGATATGATGTTTCTCCAATATGCACCACGCCTTCAAGAAAAGTACCGGTTGCCAAAATAACGCATTTGGACGCATATTTTATTCCGTTTCTGGAAGTAAGTATCCAGTTTTTACTATGATTATCATAAAAAATGTCAATTATCTCTGCTTGTTTTAAATATAAATTTTCTTGAAGTTCGAGTTTATGTTTCATTATTTCTTTATACTTATTACGGTCAATTTGAGCTCTCAAAGAATGTACGGCAGGTCCCTTTCCAAGATTAAGCATTCTGCTTTGCAAAAAACATTCATCGGTAGTCCTGCCCATTTCACCGCCAAGTGCGTCAATTTCCCTTACTAGATGTCCTTTGGCAGTTCCGCCTATTGACGGGTTGCAAGGACAGTTCCCTACAGAATCCAAATTGATTGCAAAAACTATTGTTTTACATCCCAGCCTTGCCGAAGCAAGTCCTGCCTCAATGCCTGCATGTCCCGCTCCAATAATACTTATATCATAATTTTCATTAATTTTTATCTTACTTATATTATTAACTTCATCTTCTTGAATCAATATTTTTTTCTCCTTTACTAAAATTTACTACTTCCCAACACAAAATTTTGAGAAAACCTTATTTACAACCGCTTCACTGACATTTTCGCCCGTAAGTTCCATAAATACCGAAAGTGTATCTTGTATTAGTACCGTCACAGCATCAAGAGTTATTCCAAAATTCATTTGATTTATGATTTCTTTAAGTATCTTGACGGCTTTTTTTAGTGCGAGAAGCTGTCTTTCATTGCAAACAACTGTATCTGACGGCTCGAAATTTGAAAGTCCGACAATATTTTCAATTATTTCTTTTAACTTTTCAATTCCTTGACCTTTTAGTGCCGATAATTCAACAATTCTATTTTTAAATGTGGATAATTCTTGAACATCCACTTTCACTGCTATATCGCATTTATTCAAAATTATTATCGTCTTTGATTTATCCAGCTTATCTAAAAGTTCTCTGTCTTCATCGCAAAGAGCAGATGAAGCATCGATCATAAATAGTATTATTTCCGACTCGTCAATATATTTTCTGGCCTTTTCCACACCGATTTTCTCCACTTTATCAAGTGTATCACGTATTCCTGCCGTGTCAACAAGAAGTACCGGTATATCACCAATCATGACTGTTTCTTCTATGGCATCTCTTGTCGTGCCGGGGATATCCGTAACAATAGATTTTTGCGAATCCGAAAGACAGTTCATAAGCGTAGATTTACCCACATTCGGTCTCCCCACAATAGCCGTTTTTATGCCTTCTTTTATGCATTTAAAAGTATCATAATTATCTATCATTGCGTGAAGTTTCTTGCATATCTTCTTGATGCTATTTTTCAACATATTTTCATCAACTTGTGGAATATCTTCTTCGGGATAATCCGCCCATACACTGAGTCCGGCCAGAATTTCAACAAGTTCTTCTTTTATTTTTGCTATCTTCCCGGATAACTTCCCCTCTCGCATGCCAAACGCTATCTGATTGGCACGCTTCCCTCTTGCCGAGATTAAATCCATAACAGCTTCTGCCTGTGAAAGATCCATTTTACCGTTTAAAAACGCTCTTTTCGTAAATTCTCCCGGCTCCGCAAGTGCCGCACCGGATTCCAATACTGCTCTTAAAACTCGTTTGGTAATATAAAGTCCTCCATGACATGATATCTCTACAACATCTTCGCCGGTATAACTATGCGGTGCCCTGAAAACAAGTGCAATCACATCATCAATAAGATCGTTTCCATGGAGAACTCTACCGTATTTCGCACGATATCCACTAAGATTTTGTAGACATTTTCCTTTCTCTCCAACAAACGGTACAAATATTTTATCTGCAATCTTAACCGAATCTTCTCCCGAAATCCGTATCACTCCAATTCCTCCGGCTCCTTGCGCCGTCGATATGGCCGCTATTGTTGACATTTTAATACACCTCTCCGAATATCCACCAAAAATTACAATTGCCCCCTGAATTTAGGGAGCAAGTACTAATTTTAAAAAAATTAATTCTAAAAAATTGCCTCTGTCTTAATAAACTATATCACAAAATTATGCATTTGTCAAATTAGCGCTCAGTTTAGTATGTTTTTCTACAAAACGAAAAATAAAAACTATATATTTATCTCTCTTAGTCTAAACATTCCAAACAATTAATCTAGTGCATTTTATTTTGCGGTGCAATAACAATATGTCTGGATTTCCCTTCACCTTCGGACCATGAACGTGCACCCTCTACCTCTCCAACTGCACTATGTATTATTTTACGCTCGTAGGAACGCATAGGCTCTAAGCTGAATTTTCTTCCCTGATTCATCGCTTTATACGCCATTCTCTGCGCAAGAGCTTCTAAAGTTTCTTTTCTCTTTTCACGATAGTCACCCGCTTCAATTCTAACTCTACAAAAATCATTTTGCTTGTTTTTATCATTTGCAATAAGACCGACAATATACTGCAATGCATCAAGCGTTTCGCCGTGTCTGCCCACAACATAACCAACTTCTTCGCCGATTATTTTCAAGTTGCAAATACTATTTTCTTCCGATATAATCACGGCTTCAAGCGATCTCAAATCCATATAATAAAGAATCTCTTTTAATATTTTGAGCGCTTTTGACGCAACAGACTCCTTTAATACTGCTTTGACTTGTGCAGGTTTACCACCAAATACACCCAGAAGCTTTTTTGACGGCTGCTGAATTATCTCAAATTCTACATCTTTTTCTTCCGCACCCAGCATCTCACACGCTTTTTGTTTTGCAAGCGCCACCGTTTCTTCAGAAGCATAAACTTCTTTTATCATAAAATTAAAGCACCCCCGAAATATTCTCATATACAATGATAAACCAAAATCGTAAATTTGTCCATATAAAATTAATTACTCATTATTTTGTTGACTTTTTAGGATAAAAACAGTATAATTTTGTTGTTGTTATTTAAAAGAAAGGTGGTTATTAGTATGAATTTCACAAAAAAAACTTGTTTCAATTTGCTTATCTTCAATTTGTTTTTGCCCGGATATCTGCGCTATGAAATCATCGATTTCTACGTCTGAAGGTCTATACAGGTGCTCTCGAATCAGCACAAGCGATGAAGATGAACAGAAAAGTATAGATACTTCACCATACAGTCTTGGAAAACAGTGTGATCGTATAATTATTGGCGCTGAATATACATCGATAAATACAATTATTGTTAATACAATGCGTCTATGTGCGATAACTTTTGAAAGAATATCAGGTATACTCTGCAGCAGTGTCGGGCTAAGCAAACGCTATTGTACGTCTTGTCTGCTAAATTACGCCCCGATTATAGAACGCCTCAATTACATACTTTTATATATTATCCAGCGTAAAATAAAAGCCTCTGATCCACATTACCCTGTATATGCCGCTACAAAGCGAAATATCATTACCGCTAACTCGGCTGTATCATTCGCGTTAGAGCAGTATAGAAATATTTTCGGACAAGAATTAAAGGCAGTTTTCTTGGAACCTACGCAAGCTCAACAGTTATATGATCTGTTCCGCAACACTCGGGAAGGAATTTCATATGTCTATGATTTTTCGGACTTATCGGAATAAAATTACTGCCTCTCTCAATCTCAAGAAGCAGCAATATTTGATATAAAATTTATTTTAATTCCTGTATTTTTAGTCTTGCATAGCGTGCGGCCTCTTCTTTGGCGTTTACTTCGTATACATTATAGAATTTGTTAAGTATTAAATTTTGAATAATTCCCAACAAAGAATTTAAAATCCAGTAAATTCCCATAGCTCCCGGCACCGTATATGCAAACCATGCAGTAATCACAGACACACCGTATGGCATGAATTTCATACATCCTTGCACTTGATTCGTGCCTTCCGATACTTTTTGCATAAAATACGCCATTAAAATTGAAATCACAAAATATAAAACAGGTATCAACCAAAGCATATCAGAAAAATTACTGTCGTTCGGCTTTCTGAGAAGATTTATTCCCATAAGATTAAACCCCGAACTGTATTCTTCGATATCTGCAAGTTCTTCTTCGTTAAACATAGTAAGATGCTCTTTTATCTTGGAAAAATGATTGACTATTTGAAGTTCTTCGTATCCTTGAGTGATTTGTCCCTCAACTTCGGGTAAAGTCGGTAACATCTCCACAGCTGCCGTAATTTTTGTATCGGGAATATGTAACGTATTTTTTAGCGGCCTGTTTATTGGACCTATTATGCAAAACCATAATATCATAGGCAAAAACATCGTCAAGCATCCGGACATCGGACTAAATCCTTCTTTTTCGTACAGCTTGGCAACTTCTTCGTTATATTTTTTTACGTCTTTTTCATATCTTTTTTTGAGCTCTTGCTGTTTCTCGTTCATGCGCATATGTGATGCCATTGTTTTTTGACGTTTGATTGCAAACGGAAACATCAGTAAATTTATAAGTATCGTAAATATGGTTATAGCAACCGTATAATTACTCACTGCATCGAATATAAACCACAAAATATAACCGAATATGCTTCCCAAAAAATCAAGTATTGCCAAATTAATCAAAACTCCCTCAATATTAAATACATATTTTTATTATATCACAACGCTACATCATAATGAAAGTATTTTTTATCACTCTCATCGTATAACTCAAATATAATATCGATTTTTTATCTCAAGAGCTTGTTTAGCGTGCGAAAATTCTTTGAAATCTTTATCAGAAAACCGATATACAAACTATAAAAATTTTAAAAAATTTCAATTCGGTATTTAAATAAAAATTCGAATGGTTTGTTGCAAGTAAAATAAATCTGTTGAAACATACTTTTTATTTAAGTATAATTTTATATGCAAAGTTATTGTTACTATTCATACAAAAGAGGTGCGTTTTTATTTTTTTGATACCATTTGAAAAACTGCCGAAATACATGCAGACAAAAGAAACTAAAAAATATTATGATATAATCAAAAAACGAAAATTTTCAGTGATTATAAAAAGAGTCTTTGATTTTATTTTTTCAATTTGTCTGTGCGCTGTTTTGCTTCCGATAATAATCTTGACGGCAATCGTAATAATGGTAGATTCACCGGGAAATCCATTTTTTTTACAGACACGAATTACAAAATATGGAAAAAAATTTAAAATTTTAAAATTTAGAACAATGGTAAAAAACGCCGAAAAAATTGGTACACACGTCACAACAGATCACGACCCGAGAATAACAAAAGCAGGAAAATATCTAAGAAAATTTAGAATCGATGAAATTCCTCAAATCTTCAATATTATTCTTGGAGATTTATCATTCGTCGGAGTTAGGCCGGAAGTACCAAAATACGTGGAAAAATATACATCCGAAATGTACGCAACTCTGCTTTTACCCGCAGGCGTCACTTCGCTTGCAAGCATACTATACAAAAACGAGGCTAAATTATTAAAAACTTCGCAAAACCCGGATGAAACTTATATCAACGAAATATTGCCCCGTAAAATGAAATATAATCTTGAATACATCAAAAA
>CALWJB010000071.1 GCA_944380895.1 uncultured Clostridia bacterium
GCGTATCCTCGGAAATTTATCGCTTCCACTCATTGAAAGTATATTTCTTACGCCATTTTGTCCTCCGTGAGATCCGCTTTTTCTAATCCTTATTCTACCTACCGATAAAGTGATATCATCAAAAATCAGTAAAACATTTTCAGGCGAAATTTTATAAAAATTCATCGCTTCCGTAACTGCTTCGCCGCTTAGATTCATATATGTTTGAGGTTTTAGCAGCAAAACTTTTTTCCCGCTCAGTTCAGTGCTGCATGCGAGAGATTTAAATTTTTTCCGGTCTATATTTACTCCAAGTTTATCTGCAATAAAATCAAGCGCTCTGAATCCTGAATTATGACGGGTATTTTCATAATTTTTTCCGGGGTTCCCGAGACCTGCTATAATATAATCTACACTAAACATATGAGCTGCCGCTCCTTATTCCAAAATCATGGTAGAAATCGGACGATCACTGTTAATTCTTTTTATGGCCTCCGAAAGTATGGGTGCAACGTTTAAAATTTTAAATTTATCAATCATTTTTTCTTCGGGAATATTTATCGTATTAAAGAAAGTCATTTTTTTAATAACGCTGTTTTTAATTCTCTCAACGGCATTCCCCGACAAAACCGGATGAGCTATATAAGCGTAAACTTCTTTAGCTCCGCCAAGCTTAATAGCCGCTTCTGCAGCATTGCAAATTGTTCCCGCGGTATCTACTATATCGTCAACCAAAATTATTTTCTTATCTTTTACGTCACCTATAATATTCATAACTTCACTTACATTCGGTTTTGGTCGGCGTTTATCCACTATTGCAACAGGGCATCCCAAACGAGTTGCAAATTGGCGTGCTCTAGAAACAGATCCAAAATCCGGAGCCAAAACGGTGAATTCTGTAGGATCAAACTCCGGCAAATCTTTTATATAGGAAGAGAAAAGCGATGCAGCTACAATATGATCGACGGGAATGTCAAAAAATCCTTGAATCTGTATAGTATGAAGCTCGAGCGAAAGTATTCTGTCAGCTCCTGCGGTAGTCAGTAAATTCGAAACAAGCTTTGCCGAAATAGGTTCGCGGGGATTGGCTTTTCTATCTTGACGAGCATATCCAAAATAAGGTATAACCGCAGTAATTCTGGCTGCCGATGCCCTTTTAATTGCATCAATCATAATAAGTAATTCCATTAAATTATCGTTAATTGGTGCGCATGTAGATTGAATTATAAAACAATCGGCACCTCTGACCGATTCATGAATCGAAACCGAAATTTCACCATCGCTAAACCTATTCACGTCAGCAGATGAAAGCTCGAGATCCAATTCTTTTGCCACCTTTTTCGCCAATCTTCTATTCGAATTTGCAGTAAAAATTTTTAAATCTCTTCCTTGATTTGCCATTATACATTCCCCTTTTCAACGTCTTTTATTTGATTTTATATAAGAAAATAGTGATAAGCCCAAAATTAAGGTAAATCATCTATACTTATAATCGAAGCAAACGGACCAACTTTTTGTTCCGCAGGCACATCTCCGTTTTTACAGTAGCTCTGATTAACCGATGCACCGCTGCCTATTCTCGAATCTATAATCTGACTATTGGGACCAATAACGCAATCTTCGCCGATAGTTGTATTTCCGCTGAGTATTGTTCCGGGTAATATTGTGGTTCCCGAGCCGACCTTCACCCACTTGCCGACTATTATACCATCTCTACAAAGAATTTTTACACCGTTTTCCATGAGTCCGTCTATCACTTTATTTCTGGCAACCTCATTCAATTTTTGTAATTGGCGCGTATCATTTGCACCAAGCGCAACATCAGAAGAAGGCGTTTCAAAGGCATCTACTCTATGTCCGCTCTTCATTAAGAGTTTTATAATAGACGTTAAATAATATTCATTTTGTGCAGTATCATTTGTAATACTCGATAAAAATTCGAGTAAATCTCCTACTTTAAACCAATAAGCACCCGAATTAATTTCTCTTATCGAGCGCTCGTTAAAACTTGCATCCTCCTCTTCGACTATTGCTTCAACGCTATAATCTTCGCGATTTCTTATAATTCTTCCATAACCTGTGGGATTATCGATTCGAGCTGAAATAATTGTTGCAGAGTTATTGGAGTTTTTATGAATTTTATACGCCTTGGTTATGGTGGCTTTATCTATAAACGGCGCATCGCCTCCCAAAACCAAAACATCGCCCACTGCATGTTTTTTCAAAAATTCCGTTGCCGTCATAACAGCATGGGCTGTACCTTTTCGCTCTGTTTGAATAACGCTTTCTACGCTATGTTCCAGTGTATCCAGGTACGACCTTACTTTTTCATGTTTATATCCCGTTACAACACAAACATCATTTATTCCGCAGGTGACCACCGAGTTCAGTACCCAACCCACCATTGGTTCAAAAAGCACTGATGACAAGACTTTCGGTTCATTGGATTTCATTCTCTTACCTTCACCGGCCGCCAAAATCACACAACAAACATTATTCAATACATTAACCTCCGAAACAAAATAAAATCCACCAAAGCTTATGCATACAATATTTTACAACTTATTACAAAATATTGCAATAAAAAATATTAATATACTTTTGCCTCAAGCGCTGCGACTACTGCCGAAATGATATCTTTTTCAGTCATTTTGTAAATTTCCTTGAGATATGGCATTTTCCCGACCTGCCCGAATGTATCGCGAATGCCTACCGAACGCATCGGTACAGGATAATTTTCACAAATCACCTCAGATACTGCTGAACGAAGTCCACCTACTATATTATGATTTTCCACAGTAACCGCCGCCTTTGTCTTTTGCACGGACGAAATTATACTTTCTTCATCAATAGGTTTAATAGTATGAATATTTATAATTTCCGCATTAATTCCCATTTCTTCGAGTTTTTTATTCGCCTTTAAAGTTTCATCAACCATTATCCCCGAACAAAAAATACTTATATCTTCGCCGTGTTTAATTTTTTGGGATTTAAACAGATTAAAAGTCTCGTTTTCATCAAAAATATCAGGCGTGGATTTTCTAAACATCCTTATATAAACAGGACCTTTATAGTCAACAATTTGAGGAAGTAAATTTTTGAGTTGAGCGTTATCGGTAGGCTCAAAAATAACAATATTCGGTATACTTCTGAGAACTCCGATATCCTCAAAACTCATGTGAGTTCCACCGTTATATTCCGCACTTATTCCGGGGTCACTGCCTATAATTTTGACATTTTGCTTTGCGTAACATATAGAAATTGCTATCTGATCACAAATTCTACGCGTTGCAAAAGGAGTAAAACTACAGATAAAAGGAATGAACCCATAACTGCTCATTCCCGCAGCGATGCTTGCCATATTTTGCTCGGCAATTCCCACATTTATCGCTCTTTTAGGGAACTTTAAAGAAAAATTTCCAAATCCGTTAGGTTTCGCAAGATCTGCATTGAGAAGTACTACATTTTCATTTTTGTTCATTAATTTTTCAAGTTCAAGCGCAAACATTTTTCTCATTTCCATATCAAATTTCACTCCCGAGTTCTTTCATGCTTTCTTCAAATACTTCTTTACTGACAGTCATACTATGATTTGACACTCCGGCTTTCTCCGCGAATTTTATACCGTAACCTTTAACCGTATTTAGTATTATCATTACAGGCATTTCAATGTTTTTGGCTGACGTTATGGCATCATCTATTTCTTCACAATCATTGCCATTTGTAACGTTTATGACGTTCCAGCCAAAAGCTTTCCACTTATCCCCCAGCGGCTCTATACCGCAAATATCGCTGACCTTTCCATCGAGCTGAAGCTTGTTGCTGTCCGTAAAGGCTATCAAATTTTTAAGCTTTTGAGCCGAAGCAAACATTGCTGCTTCCCAAATTTGACCTTCTTGACTTTCTCCGTCGCCTATTATCGTATATATTGTTGCCCCGTCGCTTCTCAGCTGAGACGCCTTGGCAATACCAACAGCACAAGAAAATCCTTGACCGAGTGAACCTGTGGTCATGTCTACCCCCGGAGTCTTGTTCATATCGCAGTGACTTGGTAAATTTGTACCCGGTTTATTAAGAGTAAGGAGCCAATCTTTTGGGAAATATCCCAAATCGGCAAGCACAGCATAAACCGCCGGACCACTATGCCCTTTTGAAACAATTAATCTGTCACGCCCTTCTTTTTGAGGATTCCTAGGGTCTACATTCATATGTTTATAGTAAAGCGTTACCAAAAGCTCCACAATCGAGAGCGAACCACCTATATGTCCAACACCCAGAGTTCCGATTTCAAGCAGTATATTTCGTCTTATTTCTTTACATTTCAGATTCATATCCATATGTTAAATTCTCCTTATGTGTCTATCTACAGATGCTCAGGCCCAAAACTCTCGGGCAACAAGTCGTTTAGAGTAAATATATTAAATTCATTTTCACTTTTCGCGAGTATAACTTTAAATTTTTTAGGATTACAAAATTCTCTGAGCGCTTGCCTACACATCCCACAGGGCGGAGCATACGAACTCAAAATTTCTCCTTTTTCTTCACTTTTTGCCCCCACTACCGCAATTGCTTTAAATTCTCTATAATTATCATAAACAGCTCTGAAAAGCGCCGTACGTTCTGCGCAGTTGCAAACCGAATACGCTGCATTTTCTATGTTGAAACCACCGTAAATTTTCCCGTCAAATGTAAGCAAAGCCGCCCCAACATCAAATCTTGAATACGGGGTATATGCGTTTTTTCTTGCATTTAGCGCCTCTTTTATTAATATTTTGGTATATTCCAAATTAATTCCTCCATAATTATTTTTCACACGTAATTTTTAAGTATAATATAATTCACCATAAAATTCAAATAAAATATTATTTATGCACAGGCAATAAAATATCAAAACTACTTTTCACGGTTGTATTAAATTTCATGTTATGATACATTTGTTTATGTAGTTTAAATCATTCGAGAAAGGAGGAAATATAATTGAAAAATATATCTTTTAAAAAATTGTTTTCCTGCTTTATTTCTCTTGCACTGATTTTCTGCGCTTTGTCAAAATTTGAATGCAAAGTCCATGCAAATAAATTTTCCGGCGCTATAAGTCGTATGATAAACAAAAATTCCGAAACTGGCGATGAAAGTTTTAGCGAAGAAACGGAAAATGAAAATGAGTTCAATTTTATAAAATCAAATACTACAGATAATAATTTTTTTTATAACGGTAACTGGCTTCTTTATGGCGGAATAATTTTAATAATATTATCAATCACAGGAATGGTAATTACACTAAAACCCAAAAAAAGAAATAAAAAAAACAAAAGAAACAGGAGATGATGCAACGTGGAAAATATTAAACGTTTTGATCTTGGTAATGGTATCAACTTTACTTGCATTCCAAATTCAAAATTTAAAACAATTCAGCTTTCGATTTGTATGTTCTACCCCCTGGAAAAAGAAACTGCTTCTCAAAACGCGATAATTCCAAATTTACTCACGCACTCTTGTAAAAAATTTCCATCACTTATTTCCTTGAGCAAAAAAATGGAAGAACTTTACGGAGCATCCGTGAGTGCGGGAACGGAAAAAATTGGAGATATGCAGATGATAGAGATATCAGCGCAAAGCATAGATAACAAATTTGTGCCTGATGGTAGCGACAATACTTTTGAAATCACAAAATTACTTTGCGATATGATTTTTGACCCCAGCACAGAAAACGAAAGATTCAAAGACGAAAATATAGAACTTGAGAAAAGACAACTAAAAGAAGAAATTTTGGCTGAGATGAACGATAAAAAAATTTTTGCAAGAAAAAGATGTATTGAAATTATGTGCAAAAATGAAAAATTTGGAATAAATACGCTCGGCGAAACTCATGATGTTGATAAAATAGATGCCGTCTCGTCTTTTAAAGCGTGGAGAAATTTACTTTCGCGCTCCCACATAGAAATAATACTTGTAGGTAGTGGCGCGTATGCAAAAATCGCTGATGAATTCAAGTCGAAATTCAAAGACATTAATCGTACAGATGTATTTGAATATTACTCAGAAATTATTCCTGCCAGGGAAGTCCCTGCTGAGATTACGGAACAAAAAAATATAGTACAGTGTAAGCTTGTGTTGGGATTTAAAATAAAAAATAAATATGAAAAAATAGATTATCCTGCCATGAAAGTTATGAATGCGCTTTTGGGCGGAACTCCGCAGTCAAAACTTTTTGTAAACGTACGTGAAAAACTTAGTCTTTGTTATTACTGCTCTTCAAGATATCTGAAGCAAAAAAAAGTTATGCTTATTGAAAGCGGTGTGGAAGAAAAAAACATCCGGAAAGCCAAAAAACAGATACTTGAACAAATTAAAGATATAAAACTCGGAAATTTTTCTGATGTCGACCTCGAAAATACAAAGTTATTCATAACTCAAGGTCTCGGAAAAATCGGCGACAGCTTATCATCAATCGGCAGCTGGTATCTGGCGCAAAGCATAGAAAAAAACATCATTTCGCCCGAAGAACACGCAGAAGAAATAAATGCAGTTACTCGCGAAGATGTCATTCGATCAGCAAATCAAATTGAACTCGATACAGTCTATACTTTAAGCGGGAAAGGAGAATAAAAATGAATCCAAAACACGTTGTAAGCAAATCTCTCGGCGAAGAGTATTACTATTTGAAACACCCATCAGGGCTTGGAATTTACATTCACCCAAAAAAAGATTATAGTTCAAATTATGCAATTTTAGGTACCAATTTTGGCTCTATAAACAACAAATTTAGACTAAAAAACGAAAAAAGTTTTACAGAAGTCCCCGACGGTATTGCTCACTACCTGGAACATAAAATTTTTGAAACACCCGAAGGTGATGCATTTAGTCTTTTTGCAAAAACCGGTGCCTCTGCAAATGCCTATACTTCATTTGAAAAAACAGCATTTTTATTTTCTTGCACAGACAACTTTGAAAAATCACTAAACATACTTCTTGATTTCGTAAGCTCGCCGTATTTTACTCCCGAGAACGTCGAGAAAGAACGAGGAATTATCTGTCAGGAAATAAAAATGTATGAAGATAGTCCCGATTGGAAAGTATTTATAAATTTGCTCGGTGCGATGTATAAAAGTCATCCCATAAACAAAGATATTGCAGGTTCTGTTGAATCGATTTCCAAAATCACTCCCGAACTTCTGTATAAATGCTATGATAGTTTTTATAATCTTCATAACATGACTCTTTGCATGGTCGGAAATATGGATCCTGATAAAATTTTCACAATTGTTAACAAAAAACTCAATTATTCTATGCCGGTAGAAGTAGAAAGATATTTTCCGGACGAACCGCATGATGTAGTAAAAAACTATGTTTCTCAAAACTTCGATATCAAGTCTTCAATGTTTAATTTGGGATTTAAAGAAAATATCTTACCTTTTCATCGTGCCACAAACGAAGAACTTGTTTACACAGACATTATGCTCAGTTACTTCTCTTCGCCTTCGTCTGAAATGTATAACAAACTTCTTAATGAAGGACTAATAAATACGGCAACTTTTTCAGGCGAATATCTCGAAGGTCCGGGATACGCTTCTGTGATATTCTCGGGAGAATCAAAAGATCCCGAAAAAACTTCAGAAATAATCCGCGATTATATGAGAAAAATCCACGAAAACGGTCTTGACAGAGAGGCTTTTGAAAGAGCAAAAAAAGCTGTCTATGGAAGGAGTCTGTCGGTTTTCAACAACGTGAAAAATATTGCAAATCTTACTTTGGAATTTGATTTCTCCGGTAAAGAACTTTTCGAATATATGTATATACTTCAGGACGCGACTCTTGAAAAAGTAAACAACAGACTTAAAAAAGAATTGGATCCGAATTATTCTTCGCTTTCCGTGGTAAAACCCTATGAAAAATGAAAAAATTTATCATATTGTTTTTCCGAATTTAAATCTTAGCTTTGAACTGAGCCCTGATATTATTTCTATCGGAAACATATCTATAAAGTGGTATGGTGTGATACTGGCGGCAGCGTTTCTGTGCGCGTTCTTTTATATTTTTTATAAAAGCAATGATTTTGGCATAAAAACGGAAAATATTTATGACCTGACATTTGCATCGGCTATACCCGCCATATTGGGGGCAAGACTTTATTATGTTATCTTTTTCCCCGGCGATTTTTATATGAAGCATCCGGAAAAAATTTTTGCAATTTCAGAAGGCGGAATAGCTATATATGGTGCAATTATCGGCGGATCTATTGGCGCGATAATAGTTTGCAAAATTAAAAAATTACCAATTTTAAAAGTACTAGATATTCTTTCGCTCGGAGTAGTCTTGGGTCAGGCTATCGGACGCTGGGGAAATTTTGTTAATCAGGAGGCTTTTGGTGAACCCACAGATCTCCCCTGGGGCATGATGAGTGAAAATACTTCATTTCAATCCGTACATCCATGTTTTCTTTATGAATCTTTAGGATGCGCAGTAATATTTTTTGTTCTTCATTTTATGATTCCAAAATTGAAAAGCACACCGGGATTAATATTTTTATCATACAGCATGCTTTACGGCGCACTAAGATTTGTAGTCGAATCGCTACGCACAGATAGCTTAATCATTCCTAATACAGGCATAAGAATCTCACAACTTCTGGCACTTCTGGTTTGTATAATTTCGGCTTCACTGTTGGTAATTATTAAAATGAAACAAACAATCAAAAAACAAAATACATAAATATATATTTTTATTATAATCAAAATAATAAATCATTCATAAAAATCCCTCGACTCATTTTAAATATGAGCCAGGGGCTTTATATTATGTGACGTTATCATTCTGCGTTAAAATTTTATATAAATATTAGATATTTTAGCAAATATTCGTATTTGTTTCTGTGGCTTTTTTATGAGTTACACCAAGGTAAAGTGCAATAAAGAACCATGCTATGACAAATATATACCCAATAAAGCTACTCAAAATTCTATAACTTGCCATGCCGATTATTTGGTTAATAAGATTTAAAGTAGAACCACCTTGTTTTGAAATTCTTGCTCCAAAAGTTTCAATCCACGCTTGAGTTTTAGAACGTACATCCGCGCTTGTCGGAATATAAAGCTGTTTTAGTGAAGGTCCGTTTAGTGAGTAGTGTATTGCTTTGCAAGAAACCATCATCCAGAACAGGAAATTCAAACTGTAGGAATTTAGAGTTCCTAGCAGCGTCAAACTCAAGAAAATACTAAGAGCAATTCCAAAAAATACAGGTATACATGCGAGTGAAATTTTTAGTCCTAATTTTTTGGTTATCTTATTCACGCCAAGCAACAGGAATATCAAAGCAACTGTTCCTAAAACTGAATTATAAGTTGATAAATATTGTGTTAATTCCCCGCCTTGATATACTTTTGCAGCCTCGACTTTGAAATTAAAATCAAATATCATTGTTATAAATTCGAAAAAAAAGTTAACCGCAAGTATGGCAATTAAATATTTGTGCGAAAATAATAACTTTAAACCTTCGATAAAGCCTGTTTTCTTCCTTTTTTCAGAAGGCTCGATTTCTTTCGAGGGGGATTGAGATTTCATTAAATCATCGGGAGTCTTTTTGTAAAGATGATTTACAAGCGGCGCAATCAGAAACGTAAAGATTCCTACTATAGCTATAGAAATCGCGTCGGATTTAACCCCTAAACTAATTGGAAGATTTATAAACAAGAGCGGAGTAACAACGGTTCCAAGCTGACCTATCATATATACAAACGGAAATCCTGTTTTTGCAGATTCAGATTTTGTTATATCCGTTGAAAATGACCAAAATAACGCCACGACAATAGAACCAAAACTCTCGACGATACAATAAAACAAGTATCCCAAAACAGTTGTAAGAATACTTTTTTGAATCATCCCACTCTGATATACCCACACAAACACTGCGTAAGCAAGTGTTAAAGTTCCGTAAAATACAGGCGGTAAAGTACATAAAAGCTTATGTTTTGGAAAAAAATCTAACAATTTGGTATAAACGGCCACGGCTACACCTATGAAAATTACAGAAATAAATTTTGCATATGGTTGAAATTCGGCACCCACAAGTTGAGCAAACAGGGAATCTTTAAGTGGTCTCATCATGTAGTATATTCCAAGTATAACTGAGAGTATCGAACCCATTCTGGCAAATTTTCTAAACTCACTCTCTTCGAATTCGCCAAAATTAAATTTACACAGAGACATAAAAAATTTTATCATTGAAAGCTACCTCCTTATTTTGTTTTTAGCACATAATATAATATAATTATAACATATTTTGACATAAATTTAAAGCTTTATTTAATGAAAAAATAAATTTTTTTATTTGCTTTTTTTATACACTATTATTAATGCAATAAAAAAGTCCCGATAAAAAATCGGAACAATTTTAATATATTGAATTCTATCAGCTCGACTCGCCGACTATAAATCTAAACAGGAAGTTTTTGGTTCTTTCATTTTGAGGATTCACCAAAATTTCTTCAGGCGATCCTTCCTCGCAAATCATGCCCTCATCCATAAACACTATTCTGTTGGATACTTCCTTTGCAAATGCCATTTCATGAGTAACTATTATCATAGTCATCTGAAGCTCAGCCAAATCGCGCATAACCTTGAGGACCTCTCCCACTGTTTCGGGATCGAGCGCTGATGTTGGCTCATCAAAAAGCAGTACTTCGGGATCCATTGCCAAAGCTCTTGCAATAGCCACTCTCTGTTTTTGACCTCCCGAAAGTTGTTTAGGCTTTGCGTCTATGAATTTGGACATTTGAACCTTGTCCAAAAATCTGAGTGCATTTTCTTTTGCTTCCGATTCTTTCTTTTTTAAAACTTTTACTTGTCCCACCGTACAGTTATCAAGAACATTCAAATTGTTAAACAAATTAAACTGCTGAAAAACCATGCCAACCTTTGAACGATATAAATCTACATCATATTTATCCTCAAGAACATTTTTTCCTTTATATATAATCTCACCTTGTGTGGGATAATCCAGCAAATTAATGCACCGAAGAAAAGTTGATTTTCCTGAACCGGAAGGACCAATAATACAAGAAACGTCACCCTTATTTACTTTGAAATTTATTCCGTTTAAGATATTGTTTTCGCCAAAAGATTTATGAAGATTTTTTATAGTTATAATATTACTATCCATTATTTATCCCCCGATTTTTTAGCAAATACTATCGGCATCGTCGATGAAACATGAACAAATTCTTGTGGTCCGTCCATGTGTTTTTCCAAAAGCTTGAGAAGACGCGTAACTGTAAGTGTCAAAACAAAATAAATGACAGCGGCAACTATAAAAGTCTCATAAGTTCTAAAGATAGCACCTTTAATTGTTTTCGTTACAAAGAAAAGTTCCGTGACAGATATCACATTAAGTACAGATGTATCTTTTATATTTATAATAAATTCATTACCTGTTGCAGGAAGTATATTTCTTATTGTCTGCGGTAAAATTATATTCCACATAGCTTGACCGTGTGTCATACCAATAGCTTTTGCAGCTTCCATTTGCCCCGGATCTACGCTTTCTATTCCGCCACGGACAACCTCAACCATATATGCACCTGTATTAATCGAAACAATTATTATTCCCGCTATTGTTGGATTAAAATTAATTCCCAAAAACTCTTGCATTCCAAAATACAAAACTATTGCTTGAACCATCATAGGCGTCCCACGAAAAATTTCGACATAGCAAGTTATTAAAAAATTTACTGCCGACATAAATATTCTATTAAATTTATTGCGAGAAACAGGAATCTTTTTTACCGTTCCGAGTCCGAGACCTATCAAAAAGCCAACTACTGTTCCAAGTAATGCTATCATTAATGTAATGCCTGTACCTTGTAAAAACCATAAACCATAGTACTGAAGTATATAGGAAATCCATTCAAAAAATGATTTTTCTACCATTATTTTAATATACCTCCAATTATTTAATCTATCGCCGATGCAGGTTGATGTTCTACCGCTTCTTCCATTAATTTCGTCCTCGTTTCGTTATCAATCTTAGAAAGTGCGGCATTTATCTCTTCTCTTATGGGATTACCTTTTTTAACTCCTATTGCGATCGAAACTTCGTCCTGTGAAAAATTAAACCCTTTTCCCTTTTCAAATTCTATGTACTTGAGATTCGGATTAGTATACGCAGCAACCATTGCCGCAGGACGTTCGCTCACATATCCATCTATTTTTCCCGCATTGACAGCCGATACCATAGCTGAAAAATCTTCCATGGCAACTTGTTTTACAGCATTTGGAATTTGATCTATAAACAAATCATAATGAACAGTACTGAGCTGCCCGGTTATTCTGGCACCGTCAAAATCATCCAGTGATTTTGCATTCGCATAAGGGCCGTCTTTCTTTACAACAATTACTATGTCGCTGTCATAATAATTATCAGTAAAATCCATACTCCGTTTTCTTTCTTCGGTCGCAGACATACCTGCAATTATCGCGTCGATTTTGCCGGAAGTAAGTGCAGGAAGCAATCCGTCCCAATCTATCTTAACTATTTGCAGCTTACGTCCCATATTCTCGGCTATCAATTTTGCCATATGAACGTCATAACCGTTGGCATACCACATCGGAGCAACTTCAATTCCGCCGTGGTGATCATTCGGCTGTATCCAGTTAAACGGTGCATAAGCGCATTCCATACCAACTTTAAACACAGGCTTTTCATCTTCCGCATCTTTAGTGCATCCCGAAAAACATAATAAGACAATTGAAAAAATTATACTAGTTTTTAAAAAATTTATAAACGCTTTCATTTTATTATTCCTTTCATACATAATAATTTATACCTATCAAAAAAATTGTGCAACTACTTCTTTGGAGTTGCACGCAATATAAATTATGGTATAAGCACTAAACAACGAAAGCCTTACACATCAAACAGCATAATTCATTACTCTTCGCCACAGTGGCAGCCGCACTCACAATCATCATCACAATGGCATTCGGGATTACAATCACAATCACAGTCACAACCGTCTATATCGCTCAAATCAAATTCTAAAACTTCCCCGCAGCCCGGACAATTAATTTGTCCATCACAAAGCGTATCTTCGTCAAAACACGATGTTTTTCCGCAAGAAGGACATTTCACTTCATAAAAGTCGTCATCATCATCGCAATCGCAACAGCTGCAATCATCACATTTATCGCTGCCAAAAACTTCTTTTTCAACATCACAAAGATCTTCATCAATAATGCTGAGCTGCTCACAAATATCATCGACGTCTTCTTCCAGATTACTAAAAGACGAAGAAATGCTGTCCATCCATTCAAGAATCGCAGATATAGCTTTAGTTTCCTTTTTATCATCATCGAGCTCCAAGCCCTCGATTAATCCTTTAACATATGCTGATTTTTCTTTAACTGTCATTTTTAATTTCCTCCACAATTTTAAATCGTATTTTATTTATAGTATTTACTATGCTCTTTCAAGATATTCACCCGTACGAGTGTCAATTTTTATTTTGTCGCCTTCCTCAACAAACAGCGGAACTTTTATTTCTGCTCCCGTTTCCAAAGTTGCCGGCTTAGTTGCATTTGTTGCCGTATCTCCTTTGAATCCAACATCGGTTTGTGTTACAAGAAGCTCAACAAACAGCGGGGGCTCGACTCCAAAAACGTTACCTTTATATGAAAGCACTTTGCAAATCATATTCTCCTTCACAAATTTAAAATTATCGCCCAAAACCGATGAATTAATCGGAATTTGCTCATAAGTCTCGTTATCCATGAAGTAATAAAGGTCACCGTCATTGTAAAGGTACTGCATTTCGCGTCGTTCAATGAAAGCCTCTTGATATTTATCACTTGGATTAAAAGTTTTTTCTGTAACTGCTCCGGTTATAACGTTTTTCACTTTTGTTCTTACAAATGCCGCACCTTTCCCCGGTTTAACATGCTGAAACTCAACTATAGACACAACATTCCCATCTAACTCAAAAGTAGTTCCGTTTCTAAAGTCTCCTGCCGATATCATAAAATTCCTCCCGATTAAAATTAAACTGTATAATCAACTAAAACCGATGTTCATAATAAAAATACCATAACCTTAGTCAATTATATACCACAATGAAAAATTATGCAACAAAAAAATATCGTCATATTTATTTTATTTTTAAAAATTTCAAATTTCTACAAATTTTCCACAAAAACAAGCATCTAAAAAGATGCTTAAAAATTCTAGGGCTTATTTTTTTTTACAATCTCATAAATTATATGATTAAATCTAAAAATTTTAGGTCTATTTTTGTTATCAGCAGACTTTGCTTCTTCGTCTTTTGTAGCTTTTCTACAAACGTATTTGTAGTCATTGTTAATAAAAAATTCGGTACCGGTCTTTTGGAGCGCAGTAAGAGAATTATTGAGCCAACGCTCCAAGCTGCCTCCCGTCATTTTATTAGCTATTTCTGCCCTTCCTACCGATGATTTAAAATAACGGTGACTTTTAGCACTATGTCTATATGTTCGTAGCGCTTTTAATAGACTACTGTAAAGATTCCTGCACTTGTCTAAAAATTCATTAACACTACACTGGAGAATCATTTCAGAACTGCTTACAAAATTTAAGTAATCATTTACAGCTTTAATACACTGATCGGCAAATACCAAAAAAGGTGTACTTTCTTTCCTAAGTAATTTTATTCTAAGCTCCCTTATATCTTCAACGTCAATCTTGGAAGATTCATTCGTCCTACCTTCAACAATAGATGCGAATTTTTCAGCGCCCTTTCTAAGTCTGCTCACTGCGTTATTACCCATTTTACAAATTAGCTCACTAACATCACCACTTTCGTCTGTTTTTTTATCATGTTCCCGTCTTAGAACTCTATTTATTTTATCAATTTCAGTTTCAATAGCTTCCCTGAAATTATTAACATTTCTGTAATCAAAAAAATTTTTTTCTCTCTTAGCACCACGACTCCTGTTTAGCCAATTTTAAAAAGTTTTGATACGTAACTGTTGGTGTACTTTTTGCGCCCATCCAAAACACTCTCCCTAAAACTTCTTTCTTTTTTGTTTATATTTTAAAAAATAATAACCAAGCCATGATAGAACTTTTTCATATCCTATACATCTAATCGGACTAATTTTTTAGCTCTTTTCCCCACATTTTTTTACAAGGCATTTTAAAATATTTAATTTTATTTTATTACCTAATCAATATCCTCACTATTAATTTTTTCTTTTACCATACTAATCATTCCTTATCTAAAATTAAATCACAGAGAGTTATAGTGCTCTCTAACTAATATTATATATTATTTTTGTTTTGTGTCAACTGTTTTTTAGTAATAACTTTTATTTTTTGCGGCTATTTCACAATTATACCTTTTAATATCTCTTCTATTTCTTGAGCGTTTCCCCTGCCCCTCGTCTGTTTCATAACACTTCCCAAAAGTGCTTTTAATGCCTTTTCTTTACCGCTGAGATAATCTTTTACGGCATTTTCATTAGCTTTAACAGCTTCTTCACACATTTTCTTCATTTCTTCGCGTGAAATTCCCTTCATATCACTCTCTGAAACAAATTCGGTTACAGGCTTTCCACTTTCAAGCATTTTTATCAGTGCTTTCTTTGCCAAATTCATATTGAGTTTACCGGATTCTATCAATTTGGCCAATTCATTAATTTGATTTGGTGCAGTCAAAATTTTAAATTCTTCTTTTTCCGCTTCTGTTTCCAAACTTCTAAAAATTTGTCCTATTATAAAATTCGAAACAGTTTTTACATTTTTCAAACCTTCTATAGCCGATTCAAAATAATCAGACACATTCTTATATTTGACCAAAAGAACGGCGTCGTTTTCTGATATTCCAAACTCATTTACGTATTTTTTAAAACGCTCACCGGGCAATTCGGGCAATGAATTCCTAATTTCATTAATCTGCTCTTTTGTCAGGACTATATCAACCAAGTCCGGGTCACGAAAATACCTATAATCCTGGGCGTCTTCCTTACTACGCATGCTTTCGGTAGAATTTGTCTCAGGCAAATATCTGAGTGTCTGCTGCATAATCTTTCCGCCGTTTTCAATAATCTCTATGTGACGCTCACGCTCATAATCTATGGCTTTTGCCATAAACGTTATTGAGTTCATGTTCTTTATTTCTGTGCGTATTCCCAATTTATCCGACCCTTCAGGCTTTACCGATACATTTACGTCACATTTGATGGATCCTTCCTGCATCTTACAATCCGAAACACCTATATAACGCATAATCATCTGAAGCTTTTCAAGATATTCTTTTGCTTCGTCGGAAGAACTTATATCCGGCTCAGTAACCACTTCCAAAAGAGGAACTCCGCCTCGGTTATAATCCACGTAAGTATCGCCACCTTTATAAACCAATTTGGCTGCGTCTTCTTCCATGTGGATATGATTTATACGGATTTTTTTGCCACTATCGAGCTCAATGTACCCATTTTTGCATATTGGATCGTAAAACTGCGATATCTGATAAGCTTTCGGTAAATCCGGATAAACATAATTTTTTCTGTCCATTTTGGAAATCAAATTTACTTCGCAGTTAAGCGCTAATCCCGCTCGTATTGCAAAATTTACAACCTTTTCATTAAGTTTCGGAAGCGTTCCGGGATGCCCCAAGCAAATCGGACAGCAATTGGTGTTGGGCTCGGAGCCGAATTTATTTGCACAGTTACAAAATATCTTAGTTTTTGTATTTAGTTCAACATGCGTTTCAAGTCCCACTACTAAATCATATCTCACAGTCTTACCCCCATATCTACACATTTATTGTTTTCATATTGTGTTTCAATCTCATATCTATGTGCCACGTTTAAAATCTTACTTTCGCTGAATCTATCGCCTAAAATCTGCATACCCACAGGCAAACCTTTTGAATCAAATCCGCACGGAACCGATATTCCCGGTATTCCTACTGTATTTACAGGCACGGTGCAAATATCGGCAAGGTAAACTTCTTGAGGGCTGCCATAATTTTTATTCATTGGAAATGCAGTTACGGGTGATGTTGGTGTAAGAAGAACATCATACTCTCTAAACGCTTTATAAAACGCCGAAGTTATCAATTTTCTTATGTTTTGTGCTTTTTTATAGTATGCATCATAATATCCCGAGCTAAGAACATAGTTTCCAAGCAAAATTCTTCTCTTTACTTCTGCGCCAAAACCTTCGCTGCGTGTCTTACACATCATTTCGTTTACATCTTTATAATGCTCCGTACGATGACCGTATCTTACGCCATCGAATCTTGCCAAATTAGATGCAGCTTCTGCGCACACCAAAATGTAGTAAACAGGCAGCGTATACTTTACTTCTGGCAAACTGAAATATTCTATTTTTACTCCCATGCTTTCATATACTTTCATTGCCTCTTCGATCAGCTTTCGCACTTCTTCGTCAACACCGTCGTAGTATTCTTTTGGTATACCCATTTTTAGTCCTTTAATGTCGCCGCTTAAACTTTCATACGAGTTTGGAGTATATTTGGGACTCGATGTTGAATCCATGGGGTCATATCCTGCAATGGAGTCGAATATAATTGAGGCATCTTCTGCAGTTTGTGCGAGTACTCCTATTTGGTCAAACCCTGAACCATAGGCTATAAGTCCATAGCGCGAAACACTTCCGTACGTAGGCTTTAATCCCACAATACCACAAAAACTTGCCGGTTGTCTCACCGATCCGCCTGTATCGGAGCCCAGCGCATAAGCTGCTATATTTCCTGCAACCGCAGCAGCTCCCCCGCCTGAACTTCCTCCCGTAACATAATCTGTATTATGTGGATTTTTCGATCCTCCGATACAAGAATTTTCACACGATGAACCCATAGCAAATTCATCCATGTTAGTCTTTCCTAAAAGCACCGCTCCTTTATCTTTGAGCGTTTTCCAGGCAGTAGCATCATAAATCGGTTTATATCCCATTAACATCTTTGAAGCACATGTTGTTTCGATGCCTGCTGTTGATATAACGTCTTTAAGTGTCATAGGCACACCCGCAAGAATATCTATTTCTTCACCAGCACCCACTTTTTCATCAATTTTTTTAGCTTGTTCCAACGCATCTTCTTCGCAAACCGTAATATAAGCGTTAAGCAAACTTTTATCTATCTCATCCAGATACTTTTTTGTGAGTTCCATACACGAAATTTCTTTTTTCGAAATAAGCTTATGAATATGTTTAATTATTCCTCTTTTTTGATCGCTCATCAAACTAATCCTCCTTAATTAAATTTTTTAATGTAAAAGTATCCGTCTTTTCCACCATCTACACTTTCCAAAATCTTATTTTGTGGATATGATTCCTTTATTTCATCTTCGTGAAAAGCATTGCTTATACTGTTAAATTCCGGCAAATCTTTAAAATCGACATCAATTTTATCAATCTTTTTGGCAAAATTTATCATTCCGTCCATTTCTTTCCTTGCGTCCTCTATTTCCGATTCATCAAGATAAAGTTTTGAAAGGTTTGCTATATTTAAAACTTCTTCTCTGCTTATCATAACATCGTCTCCTTTTGACCCCTGATTTTTATGTGAACTTCTCTGAGTTGCTGCTCACTGACCTGATTCGGCGAACCAAGCATTACATCTTGAGCGTTGCTGTTCATCGGAAATGCAATAATTTCTCTGATGTTTTCTTCGTCTGTGAGAAGCATTATCATTCTATCAAGACCCGGTGCCATTCCTGCGTGCGGCGGTGCGCCAAATCTGAACGCATTATATAGTGCTCCAAATTTTTCTTCAATTGTTTCTTCTCCGTAACCCGCTATTTCAAACGCTTTGAGCATTATTTCAGGATCATGATTACGCACGGCACCCGACGAAAGCTCTATACCATTACATACCAAGTCGTACTGGTAAGCAAGTATATCTAGCGGATTTTTATTATTAAGTGCGTCAAGACCTCCTTGTGGCATGGAAAACGGATTATGTGTGAATATAATTTTTCCTGTTTCGTCATCCTCTTCATACATCGGGAAATCTACTATAAAGCAAAACTCAAACCTACTTTTATCAATTAAATCAAGCCTATTTGCAAGCTCCGTACGAATTTGTCCCGCGAATTTCGGCGCTGTTTTCGCGCTGTCTGCAATAAAAAAAATCACGCTTTCAGGGACAAGATTTGTCCTTTTAATAATTTCTTCTCTCTTGTCATTAGGGATAAACTTATTTATCGGTCCGTTAAATTCACCGTTTTCGGTTACTTTTATATATCCAAGGCCTTTCATTCCTATTTCAAGTGCATAATCATTCATTTTATCAAAAAATTTTCTAGGCTGTCTCGCACATTTGGGAACAGTTATCGATCGCACAGTTTTACCGTCAAAAGCCCCAAAACCTGAACCTCTAAATATATCACTGACGTCAATTATCTTAAGTGGATTCCTTAAATCAGGTTTATCAGAACCATAGTTTAGCATAGCTTCTTTGAAAGAAATGCGTTTAAACGGCTTTTCTGATACTTTTTTATTCGAAAATTTTGTAAATATTTCATAAATTATATCTTCTGTTACCTTAAATACATCTTCTTGAGTAGCAAACGACATCTCATAATCAAGCTGATAAAACTCTCCGGGCGAACGATCTGCTCTTGAATCTTCATCTCTAAAGCAAGGCGCTACTTGAAAATATTTGTCAAATCCCGACACCATCAACAATTGCTTAAAAATTTGAGGCGCTTGAGGAAGTGCATAAAATTTGCCCTGATGTTTTCTACTCGGAATTAAATAATCCCTTGCTCCCTCAGGAGATGACGCCGATAAAATGGGTGTTTGAATCTCAGTAAATCCAAGTTCATGCATTTTGTTTCTCAAAAAATGAAGAATTTCAGAACGTAATTGTATTTTGCTATGAACTCCCTTATTTCGCAGATCTAAAAATCTATACTTTAATCTCAATTCCTCTTTAGTGTCGGTCGAGCTTGTTATCTCGAACGGCAAAAGTTCTTTCGGTTTACTCAAAATTTTGAGATCATAACATTTAATTTCAATTTTTCCCGTTTTAAGTTTTGGATTTACATTTTCAGGCGTCCTCGCTATAACCTCTCCATGAGCTGATACTATAGTTTCCTTAGAAATATTTTTTAAAAGTACATCATCATTGAGCACAATTTGTACGTTACCATAGTGATCACGAACATCCAAAAATGTGATTCCGCCATGATCGCGAATATTCTCCACCCAACCCGAAACTTTAATATTTTTTCCTATTAAATTTTCTGTAACATCACCACAATAACAACTTCTATAACCGTTTTCAATAAACATATTCAAAAGTCCTTTCTTAAATATATGAAAATAAACATATGAAGAAAATTATACCACAAATAGAAAGTATCTTTCAATTGCTTAAAATCGACATTTTTAAAATGTAAAAAATATACATAAAATAAAAACATTAAATAAAAATTACGTTTATGTATCTAAACATGTTTCGTGAATGTTGTTTTTTTGTAATTTTTTGTTATAATAATTTAAGAAAGGTCTTTTAAATGAAGTTACCATTAGCGTTATTTTTATTAGTGGTTAAATAAGGAGGAAGTTTAGTTAATGAGTTCAGATACTCAAAAACTTAAAAAAGTTGTTAAAAATAGCATATTACCCGTACTTTCTTGCACATTTTTTTTGGCAACGGTATCATATTTTAACAATCAAAATTATGGACTGGCACTGGAATATAACGGTGAACAAATTGCAACCGTTTCGCGTGAAGAAATATACGAAAAAGCTAATCATATGATTATGGATCAGCTTACCCCCGATGAAAAATCAAAAGTTGAAAGCAAATATTCACAAATTAAAATTGTTCCGATAAACGCAGAAGAATGCTGTGAATCTCCCAGCGAAATCAAGAATAAAATAATTGAGAATTCACAAGATATTTTTGTGGAAGCCTGCGGCGTTTATGTTGACGACAAACTTATAGGAGTCGGTAAAAACGAAGAATCACTGAAGAGTATGCTGGAAGGCGCCATAGAAAAGCAGAGAGAACTGAACCCCGATAAAATCGTAAATATCGCAGAAAAGATCGAATTTAAAAAAGGTTTTTTCGCTCCGGAAGATGTTAAAAGCAGTGAAGAGCTTAGAAATTACTTTTTTGATGAAACCGAAAAAGAATTTAAATATCTCACTTCAAAAAACGAAACCATCGCAAGTATAGCCAAAAAATTCGATATCTCCGAAGAAATCATAAAAAACAAAAATAATATAGACAAAGAAACAGTGGCACCGTATGATGTATTGAAAATAACACTTAGAGAATCTATTCTCCACTTTGAATTTTCGAAAACAGTTGAAGAAGAAATGGAAATTCCATTCGAAACCGAAGAAAAACAAAATGATTCACAATATAAATCTTGGTCTGAAGTGATACAAGAAGGCAAAAACGGTAAAGAAATTTTTATCTATGAAATTAAGTATGACGTAAACGGCAAAGAGCTCAGCAAAACAGAATTAAATCACGCTGTTATTTCGGAGCCTGTAGCCAAAATAATAGAAAAAGGAACCAAAGAAGAACCCGAAGGATTTTTATGGCCCGTTCCATATACGCGTAATATAACAAGTCCGTTCGGACCGCGTTGGGGCACCATACACAAGGGAATAGACATCGCAGAAGCAGGTGTACTTGGTACGGATATTGTCGCAGCGGATGACGGAGTTGTACAAAAAGCATCTTATGGCTCCACGGGTTACGGAAATCACATAGTTATTAAGCATGAAGGTGTGTACTCAACTCTCTATGCTCATTGCAAGGAACTTAGTGTAAAAGCTGGAGATAAAATAAAAAAAGGTCAAGTAATCGCGAAAGTGGGCAGTACGGGAGATTCTACAGGTCCGCATCTGCATTTCGAAATAAGAATAAACGGACAGCAAGTAGATCCACAGGAATATCTTCAAAAAATAAAAAACAGACATCATTAATTTGGTGTCTGTTTTTTTGCATAAAAAATACCCTTGATCACTTTAGATCAAGGGTAAAAGTATATTAATCTATATCTCTTTTTTTGAATGTCCATAATCCGATCACAGTTGCAATAACTATATAGACTGCACAAACAATTAATCCTCTGGTAAGTATCGGCTGGAAAAAGTCCATGTGCAAAATATCTATATTCGAAAATTCCGAAAGATACGGCAGCGGCCAATAATCATTCGACGAGAAATTTTCAATCTTAAGCCAGCTATTAAGCCAATCTACCGAAGCAACAACCGGAGCAAGCCAACTATTGACTGCAAAATCTATTAAGGTAAGCACCATGCTCGGTAAAAATGCGAAAATCGCAATATTCACACCAATAGTCCAGCCTGTACTGCGAATCAAAAATCCCATCATTTGAAAAATACTTTGCAGTGCAATTTGGGCTAAAAGGAAAAGTCCGAAAATCTCTAAAATATCCAAAAATATATTCCTGTCAAAATCGCCGACACCCGCAAGACAGCAACCTGTGATAAATGCCGCAGCAGCACAAAGCAAGCTGTATGCAACCGATATAAAAATCGTAACTATAAATTTCGAAAAATATATTCCCATCCTGCTTATACCGCTCGGAACAATATTTTTTATGGTTCCAAATTTGAATTCTCCGGGCACAAACATAGATACCAGTATCGTTATAAACAAAGTCGCCGAGCCCAGACCTAATGCGAGAGAGTATACACCCGTGTACTGAGAAATAAACATATCCTCAAGACCGTACATTGCATACTGCATTTTATCCATAGCATTAGCTGCAAAAATTCCTAACCCCGCAAGCACAGCTGCGATTAATCCGCATATGTAGAATGATTTCATTCTAAAAAGCTTATAAAAATCAGATTTAATAAGTCCAAACATTATTCTTCACCTTCTTCCATAAGTTTAATGAGATACTCTTCGTTATCATCGTTTATTGTTCTCACAGAGCTTATAACAATGTCGTTTTCTTCAAGACATCTCTTAATATCATCGCACTTTTCAACCGCTTCGCCAATACGTATCCAATTGCCCTGAATCTCCATATCATTTATTCCAAACACTTCCGTAAAAATGGCACGAGCTTTTTCGGGGTCGTTTACTACAAATTCTGCCTGAGGTTTTACGATTTCTCTCAGTTCTTCAACAGTTAACTGCTTTACAATTCTGCCGTCTTTTATAATTCCGTAGCAAGTTGCAATCTTCATAAGCTCACCCAAAATATGACTCGAAATAAGCACAGTGATCCCGGCCTCTTTGGTTAATTTCAAAATTAAATTCCTGATATCTTTTATTCCAATCGGGTCAAGACCGTTTATAGGCTCGTCCAAAATTAAAAATTCAGGACTACCCACAAGAGCTATAGCAATGGCAAGCCTCTGCTTCATACCAAGAGAAAACTTCTTCGCTTTTTTGTTTCCCACATCGCTAAGGCCCACTATACTGAGTACTTGATCGGTAATCTTCTTGTCACCTATACCCTTCATAATGCGCTGAACCTCTATATTTTCACGTGCACTCATATAAGGATATATCGCAGGATTTTCAATAATCGTACCGATTTTTTTGCGTCCCTCCGAAAGATCGCTGCTCCCGAAAAGCTCAATGCTACCCGATGTCGGATTTGTAAGACCTGAAATCATTTTGATGGTTGTTGTCTTTCCTGCACCGTTTTTCCCAATGAATCCATATATGTCGCCTTTGCGAATTTTAATACTTAAATTATCCACAACAGCTCTTTTGGAATATTTTTTGGTTAAATTTTTAGTTTCCAATACATATTCTGTCACAGAAACTCCTCCTTCAATTAAATTTCCAAATACAGCATTAATATATATCAATTTAAAAAATAAGTCAAGAGATAATTAAAGATTTTTAATTTACTTGTTTTTGACAAAATCATTGCGTATATCTTTTATCATGGCCCCCGCAATCGGTCCCGCAGACTTTATGCCGAAATCTCCGTTTTCCACCACAACCACAAAAGCTATCGGAAAGCTCTCATCATATGAAAAACCAACCATCCAGCCGTGTGGAAGCTTATTCTCTCCCACTTCTGCCGTTCCTGTTTTTGCGCACATCCGAATGCCTCCGAAAAGTGAATCGTTATACTGATTTTTCATTGTAAAACGCATCATTTCTTTCATTTTGTCCGCAATAATTTTTGAAATAATATTTCTTTCGGATGTGTTTGTAAATTTTTGATTATCATTTGTGCCTGAAACCGCAATTGATTTTACAACAAACGGCTCGATGAGATTTCCGCCATTTGCAAGAGCACCCATAATTTTAAGCATATACATCGGATTTAACGTGTCTGTATACTGCCCTATCCCCGACCAACCCAAACCAGCTTTTGACGCTGAATTTACATCATATGTACTTTTTGCAAGTTCTATTCCTTCAAAAGTCTGCAAAGAATTAAAACCAAATTTTTCAAGTTCCGAGGTCATTTTCTCTTTCCCGAGTTCCACTGCAATATCACAAAAAGCCATATCGCAAGACTTTGAAAATGCAGTTTTCAGATCGAGTTTTCCGTGACTTTGCATGCACGTCACTTTCTCGCCGTCTATAATCTTAATCTTTTTGCATTCGTATTTACGAGTTTCTGCATCCGGTAAACATTTTATTCCAACCATCGTCGTAAAAATTTTAAACACGGAACCCGGAGTATAGGCCGCGGATAAGGCGCGGTTTAGATATACTCCGTCATATTTTCCGTCTGAATCTTTTGTAAAATCAGGACGATCATTTACATCATATGTCGGCAAACTGACCATACAAATCACTTCGCCCGTCTTGTAATTGTAAGCAACAGCAGTACCTTTTTTATTACCGAATTTTTTGGAAACCGAAGCACAAATTTTAGAATCCAAAGTAAGCGTCACGTCTTGATTTGAGCTGAAGTACTCAGGCGCACCGAAACCTGTAATAAAATTGTATCCGAAAAGCTCTGCGTTATATCTGCTTTGAACGGAAGTCGGAATAAGCGTGGAACCATCACCAACAGTATGAAGTACCGCATTTCTGACATCGCTGCTCTCATGATACATCCTCTTTCCGTTTATCGTCTGAGCCAAAATTTCACCTTTTATATCAAAAATTTTTCCGCCCGAAAGTGAGTCGCTTGATAAATGCCTGTTAACTGGTGAAAATGCCCAGTTTTTAGAATTTTGAGCAAATTCAAATATGTAATATCCAAGTCCTGCAAAGAATGCAAATATCACAAAATATAAAATCATAGACCGAAATTTCATGTTTCTCATATTTTCGCCTCCTATTCTCTTGAATACGTACGTTCATCGGAAGCTTTTATGAAAGCCATAAGCGCCCAAACTGAAACCAAACTTGAACCACCCAAACTTATAAATGGCAGCGTTACACCTGTAAGCGGAAGAATATCAGTTACACCGAAAACATTCATAATCATCTGAAATGTCATCATTCCCGCCGCACAGCAAGAAGAAATCGTGTAAAACGCAGACCTTGATCTGATTCCCGCTTGCCTTACGTAAATAGCTAAAAAAACTATCATTAATAGTACTATTATTCCAAGCACCGTACCCCATTCCTCACACAACATTCCAAAAACCAAATCGCTCGGTGCAGCAAAAATATACTTCAAATAACCCTTTCCTATACCCAATCCCAAAAGTCCACCGCTTGCACTGTATGTAAGAACACGCGTTTGCTGATATCCAATATCATTCAGATGTTCCCAAACATGGCGCCATGCCGAAAAACGCGTCACTATATATGGCTTGAAATTAAATATAAATGCCGCTCCCAAAGCTGCAGTCGCACAAGTTAAAACAACCGTACGAATACTTCCCGACCTCATGAATGCAATAAGTATGAACGTCACTAAAAATATGAGTGCTGTACCGAAATCTCCCATTAAAAACAGCGCTCCCATACACGCCGCGGAAAAAAGTATGAACCATGTTAAATTTTTTGTGGTTTGTATGCCTTTTAAGGTGGATGCTCCCAAAAAAATGAATGCCACTTTTACAAATTCAGACGGTTGAACAGAATATCCGCCTATCATTATCCAGTTTTGAGAACCGTTTTTTACTTTTCCAAAAATTAAGTTTGCCGCCAAAAGTGTCAACGCAAAAAATGCAACGTATGGTCTTAATTTCATTGAAAAATCGGCATGCTTTATGATCAAAACAATAACTTCAAAAATTATTATTCCGATTGCCATTGCAATAAGCTGAGTAAAAGCATCGTTTATATCCACCCCACATAAATTAATAACGCCTATTCCGCTAAGAAACATAGCTATTGCTTCGATTTCAAAATTATCACGCCCAAAACCGTATTTCGTAACAATGAAAACAAGCCACTCAAAAAGAAGCATAATTCCACTTAAAATAACAGGTTTATAGTCCAAATCTCCCGAACTAAAACAAACGCTTAAAGTTGATAACATTTGAAAAACCGTTATCAAAGTAAGAAGTCCGCCACCTGAATAAGTATCATAATCATAATCGTTATCGCCACTGCCTTTATTTTTCAGCTTCAACACATCGGCACGGCAAATCTCAAGCTTAACTCCGCCTATGTTGATCACATCGCCTATAAATACTTTTTCATCATTTTCGATTTTTTCTCCATTTACCGAAATACCCATTTTAGAATTTGTGTCAGCTATAAACCATCCTTCCCTGCGCCTATAAAGAACTGCATGGTCTCTTGAAACAGAAGGCAAATTAAGCACTATATCGCAGTGCTTGTCCCGCCCAACAGAATTTTCCCAATACATAATCGGCATTTTTTCGCCAGTAGCACGATTTAACAGCACAATCAGCGGATGCATCGGCTTTAAACTTCGAAAAAGAGCTCTAAAACAGCAGTATGCAATCAAAATGGCCATAAACGGCAAAATTATCTGTATCGAATATAAAAACAAAGAGAACATCGTTTTCATAAAATCACCTCCTAATTTATCGGACTAATTTTTCTCATCAATGATTTTATAATTTTAATAATCTCTTTAAATTCGGAAGTTTTGTAAAATAAAATTAAATTGAGAGTATTTGGAATAATCATAGATACAGCCAAATAAAATAATATTTCAGAAACGTGGAACGACGACGAAATGGGTACCCCAATCTTGCTTATAAATTCAGAAAGATTTTCTAAAACTAAAGTTTTATTTTTGAAAAATTCGCAAACTGAATATGATAAAACAGCGTAAAACAGTGTTAATGAAGTATATAAAATAAATTTCATATGATATGGTTTCACATTCTTTTTAAATACCCCATCATAAACAAGATATGCTTGAACCCAGTAGGAAATCGACATTATTCCAACTATGTTCCCGATCATAACACCTATTATGCCAAGTGGTTTGGCTAAAACCAAAGATACCGCAAATGTTACAAACGCTCCAAGTATTGCCATATATTTATCGGGGTCATATATTCCCGCAACTACCTTTGCCATTGTCACAGATTGCCTTATTCCATATACATATAAATATCCTGCAATAGAAACCGTTGTTGCCAGCCCGAAAGATGAACCTTCTCCGGTCCAAAGCGTTACGAACGGCGCCGATATACACAGAAATCCACTTACTATAAAAGAATACATCAAAAAATTCACGAAATATAAAATATTAAAATTTTTATAAACTTTTTCTCTGCTTTCGGTGTTCAAAAGATTGCCAAAACTCGCCAAAATTCCATTAAACACTTCATTCGTGATTGTGTTGAGACCCGTGACTACAAGCATATAATTGCCGTAAATTCCGTTTTCTCTCAGACTTATAAAATACATTATTATGAGGCTTGAAACCGTAGTTGCTCCGAATCCGGAAACTTTATGACACAAAAGCGCTTTCATATTCTTAAATAAATCTTTTTTCTCGATTTCAGGCATAGGCACCTTTGTTTTTAGATTTATATAACTATATTTTTTATTAAATTTATATGAAATGACCATATTTTCGGTCAATCTGAATATTATCTTGGATATAAGATACATCTCAAATGAACCGAAAATTTTCAAAATTGCTATCTGAGACGCAAAAAGAGTCAGCTGAACCACTATATGCGTTGTATTATTTATATAATTTTTTTGATCAGCTATGAACATCGCTCTTTTATGCGAGTAGAGATATGACGCAACAACATCCAGAACATAAAGCATAAAAATTTGCATTAGCCATAATTTGGAAAAATCTTCTTTTATGGGCATCGCCACAAAATAAGAACATACCGCACCCAAAATCATAATTACCGCGGCAATCACATAGTAACACTTCTTCAAAAAACAAAGTATGGATGACACTTGACACCAATTTTTTTCGGCTATAGGTTGATAAAGTTTATAAACTATTCCAAAACCAAGCCCCAATTCAACGATCGCAAGCATAGAAACTACATATAAAAATCCGCTCTCAATTCCTACAATTTCGAGCCCCAAAACACTCGCAAAAATTCGTCTTGTTACAAATGAGCATACCATGATCGTGCCGTAAGAAAGAAAGCTCACAATTATATTGATAAAAGAATTTTTTGTTCTCATAAATATTTACTTACAAAAAGTATAACTTTTCGCGCCTTTCATACCATAATCTAAATAATTAACAGATATGCCGATAAAAAACCAAAAAACAAACGAGCATACTGAATTTACAAACAAAACCTCTGATTCCACAAAACCATAAATCAAAACGCAAGCAAAAACAAGCGCACAAAGATTCAAAACCGGTGCACTTCTTATGATTCCGATTTTTTTATAATTTTCGTAAAAATCAAAAAATTTTTTTATAAAAAACCCAAACATACAAAAAGTACCGCAAATCCCCGTATACAGCGGAATTCCAAACCATATGCTATGAACGCGCTTGTAACCCCTCACTGCCATAAATGTTTCCGGCATAACGCTTTTGGCATAAGTGAGTATATTTCCGGGAGTAACACCAAAAATCCAGTTATTTTTGAAAATTTCCCAGGCGCTTATCCATATATTAAACCTTGAATTTGAAACATCGTTATTATTAACATAATCAGAACGCTTACCGATTCGCGACGAGCATCCATATCGACTCAAAACCTCTACATCACTGCTGAAAGACGGTATAACAGAAAAAAATTTTGTGATTAAATTCATGGTGCAAAACAGTGCTAAAGTGAATATTGACGCCGTGCAAAAAGATACCAAAATACCATAAAATCCTTTGAATTTAAAAATTTTATAGCTAAACAAAAATGCCAAAACAAAACCCAAAAACAGGCAAACCATATAGCTGCCACGAGATTCCGAAAGAGAAATGTATACAAGCTGAATCGCTATACTCACCATATTAAAAATTCTATTTAGTGATCCCTTTGAATTATAAAAAATCTGAAAAGTCGAGAATAAAATTGCAATAACAGAAACTATCGACGCACTGTTGGGATTGACAAACACTCCAAAAAGTCTATTTTCAGCTATACCTACCGCAATCCACGAAATTTCTTTAATATGAAAAACATGACCAATCTGAAACAATGCCGTGAATACAGATAAAAGCGACATAGCAAACCAAAATATTATGATTATGTTTTGTATCTTTACAACTCTGGAAACCGTGAATAAATTATTTTTGCGATTACAGCAAAATCCAACAACAAAAAATGAAATTATTGTCCATATACATTCTTTTATATTTTGAAAAATTCCATACCTAAAATTTATTATCGAACTTAAAATTAACGTCCCTATAAAAAAAGTAAGAAGTAAATTATCAGTCAGATGAAAATCTATGTCTTTTCTCATCAGTTCAAGAAAAAATATAAAAAATCCAACAATTGCCAATCCCGAAAAAACAGAAATATCTATAAAAGACGGCAAAAAAGCATATACACCTATGTTTCTGGCGCACAAACAAACAAGCAACACAGTTAAATAAGCACTGCGAAACTTTTCAATCGGAACTTTACCGATAAGTGCGGTCATCAGCTTTTCACTTCCTTAAATCCTATGTTCTGTCTATAAGCTCATACCATTTATTTATAATCACTTCTTGACTAAAATTATTTATGTTATCACACGAATGCTGCGAAAACTTTTTTCTGAGTTCATAATTTTCAACCAAACTACAAATTCTATTTGCCATATCCTCAATATTATAGCACGTAACCAAATACCCGTCCATACCATTATTGATAATCTCGCCGGGGCCCGAACTGCAATCAAAACTCACAACCGGTAAACCGCTTATTTTTGCCTCCAACAACACAACCGCAAATCCCTCTCTATATGACGGCAAAACACATATGCTATAATCTTTGTATTTGCTTCGGATATTAAAATTCGCTCCTTTTAAAAAAAGATGATTTTGAAGATTGTTTTCATTTATCTTATATTTTATCTTCTCAAAATCAGGTCCGTCACCATAAATATCCCACGTCCAATCACGGTGCTTTTCAAAAACTATCCGCGCGACATCGACAGCCATATCAAAACCCTTTTCCGAGCTTATTCTTCCCACCGATATAATCTTCTTACTCGTTACATCACTTCGACCCTCGGGCGTATAGTCAACACTGTTATATATTTGCTCAATTTTATCATCTTTTATTCGAAAAATTTTTTTGTAATCCTCAAGCGTTTGCTTGGTCAGCACAACCACTTTATCGCTTATACTACATGCCAACTTTCTGAACAAAACGGACTTTTTATCACGCTTTGCAAGGTTTTCGTGATCACAAAAAATAATCTTAGTCTTTATAAACGGCTTAATCAAACTTACCAGAGGTATCGGCAGCGAACCTGCAATAAATAAAATGTCTATATTATTACTGTGTAAAAATTTTATAAGCTTCGGCGCGGAAATAAGTGATTTTCTGGCCCGCATGTTGAGCGGCATTCCAAAACTGTGCACTTTAACTCCATCGTCCACATTGTACCCATGGCTGTTCGGTATCTCACAGAGCGACAAAAGATGTGTTTCATATCTGTCACACAGGCTGTTTGCAAGCGAAATCGTTACTCTCTGACATCCGCCTATCGTAAACAGTCCAAACCCTAAAAAACAAATTTTCTTCATTCCAAAACTCCCCAATATTCCTACAAATTCCACTTAAAAACAGTCTTAAACGGTATGTTTAAATCGTTTTGAAACACTCTGTGTATATCGTCAGTGCTGCCTACAGGTCCATCCTCGAAGATGATCCTGCTTATTCTCTTCATAAAAACTTCATCTTCCATACACCTTACAGCATTTTCAAAGTCTTCTCTGCCCGACCTACTGCATCCTACAAATGTCAATCCTTTTTCCAATATGTCACGAGTATTCAGTGCGACCTTATTTTCACTAACTCCTAAAAGCATCACGCTTCCTTGTGGATTTATATGCTTTATTATATCGTCTATGGCATAATAACTGCCTTCACCTCCCGCACACTCAAAAGCATGATCGATATTAAAATCTTCGGGCAAATCTTCTGCCAAAAAAGTGCTATCGGAAAACATAAATTGTGAAAGTTTATAAGCATCTTTTCCGACTATCGTCAAATTAACTCCGGGAAAAGCTTTTTTTATCATACACGCAAGAACATACGCCAAGCTTCCGTCTCCCCATATCCCCACGGAATTTTTTATATCATGTGCAGTTTTTTTGAATCTATCTATAGCGTGTACACCCACGCTCACAAATTCGGTTATAGCCATATAACTATCTTTGGCGCATTTATACGGTACCACTCTATCTGTGGGCAAATTTACAAATTCCCTCATAAATCCATCATATCCGCTCGAACGAAATCCCGAACCTTTTGCATAATTTTCATATATTATCTTACTCGGATTTTTTGGAGGAATATTTGGTATTAATACTACTTTTTCTCCGGTGAAATACGTTCCGGTTTTGTCATACGCAACCTTTCCTACGCACTCGTGAATAAGAGCCATCGGAAGTTTACCTCTCAATTTGTTAAAATCTCTTTTGCCCATATAATACCGCTGATCAGCGTGACAAATTGCCATATACGTCGGCTTGACTATAACTTCTTCTCCCAGAAAAATATCTTCATATTTTATCGAAATAATACCCGGGCTCACCAACTGATAAACATAGTTAATCACTCAGGCATACCTCCAAGAATAGCTTCTGCTATTTTATAATCGCTTAATGTTGTTATTTTTATGTTAAATGTATCACCCATAACTAATTCCACGAGTTCATTTCTAGCCACAAATACACCACATGCATCTGTCATATTCGATTTTTCTTCGTCGCTTAAATCGAGGTACAACTTCTTCAGCTTTTTTATTTTAAAACTTTGCGGTGTTTGTCCTTGATAAAGATATTTTCTGTTCGGTACATTTGTTACCACTTTTCCGCTTTTCGACTCAACAATCGTATCAACCGCAGGAATTACTGTATCGCACGCTCCGCTTCTTTTAGCGGCATCTATGTTTTCACTTATCATTCTCAGCGTTAAAAACGGTCTTACCGCATCATGCGTAACTATTATATCTTCGTCACTGACATCATGCCGATTTTCAATGGCGTCTATTATATTAAATATTGTAGAATTCCTATCCACCCCGCCTGCCACTATGATTATCTTTTCGCTCTTAAGTTTATATTTTTCTACCAATTCTTCAGCATATTGCGTCCAGTCTTTATGCACTCCCAAATATATATAATCAAGCTGATCGCACATTAAAAATTTTTCAAGCGTATGAATTATTATGGGCTTTTTACTCGACCCCAACGGTAAAAATTGTTTTGGCAAACCCGAAAGATTCATCCTGTTGCCCACTCCGCCTGCTACTATTGCTCCAAATATCATTTTAATTCCTCCCGTTTTCCCGATTTTTTTCTCCCTTTTCCAAATCCATGTATATTATATCATGATGCGGAATCCGCTTTACCTTTGGCGGCAATTTCATATAATCACCAAATGCTATTTTTAAATATTCATCGTATCCCACCGGAAGAGGTTCGGCTCGACCTTCAAATTCTTTATATACTGCGCTTTCAAATATATGTTTCGGATATTTATTTTTCATATAATGCGGTCCTGAACAGAGCTCCGTAATATATTCACTTTCCGAAATTTTATATTTTGTCATTTGTTTTTCGGCAAATTTCCAGATTTTATATTTTAATCCGTCACTCGGAACAAGTGCAAGAAGCATCTTACATACAAGCGCCATAAGTTTACCATGATTCGTCGGAACCATTCTCGAACAATAAAGCGAAAAAATCATACTCCAAATCATTTGCAGTTTGCGTTTTAAACCGTCGGGCGCACACCCATCAAGCGGTATTATATCTATCATCACACCTTTTACTCCATCTTTTCCCTTTTGCCACGGCCTTATAAGCGTTGTGCGGTTATCGGTTATTGTAGTCATGATGTTACCCATAAATTTGTCTTTTGTGGTTCGGTTGCAGGAATACATATCTTTATTTGCATATTTTTCCCAGAGCTCCGGAAGTTTTTCATAATCTTCCCTTGGCATAAACACATCAATATCATCGTCCCACGGAATAAACCCTTTATTTCTGAGCGCACCTATACAGCATCCTCCGCAAAAATAACAAAGTAAACCATGTTCTTTACAAAAATTTTTAAAATATTCAAAAATTTCAAGTCCTTTTAGCTGTAACGCACGCAATTCATCGCTTTTTAAATTTATTATCTCATCATTACCCGAATTCATAATTTTTACCTCAATTACTATTGATTTTTTAAAAAATGTGAATTATATAATTTTTAATAAATCTTGTTTTTATGCAAAAATTCCTCGCGTGTACCTTATTCGTAAACGCCGCTTTCTTTAAAAAATTAAAAATTCTTTTATGTTTTTTAATCATTAAAAATTTTAAAGTTAAACCCATTTATAATTCCAAAATTTGAATATTCCGGTCCAAAATCCCAATCCGTAAGAAATATGAATTATCATGTGCGCATACATTAAACCTAATTTATTCAAAAAACCGCATATATGCTTCGATCTGAAAGAAAAATATGCATCGAGCAAAAAATAAAGCGTCATTACGCTCAAAAGCGTTATCAGAGCAATCGGAAACACAAACGATAAAATACTAAAAATTATGATAAACGCAACAAACAACATCGGCACAAGGTGAACAATTCTAGAGGGTTTTTTATGCTTTTTTATTACCGCTACTTTCCATTTTCCATATTCAAAATATTGTCTGAAAAGTTTAAAAAATCTATCTCTCGGATAATAAACGCTTCTAATTTTGGGCGTTACAAATATTTTCCCACCACTTTCCGTAATTCTGAAATTTAAATCATCATCCTCGCTTTTTGGTAATCTCTCATCATACATCCCGAGCTTTAAAAGTGTTTCTCGCCTGAATGTTCCCCAAGCAACAGTATCTGCATATCCTTCGTAGTTTTCGTCATAATGCTTGCTCCCTCCCAGCGCGAACGGCGAATGATACGATGCAGCTATAATTTTTTGAATGACATTTTCGCCGCGCACCACAGTCGTACCCCCAACATTTTCGGCACCGGTACTTTCAGAATATTCCACACACTTTGAAATGTAATCTTTTGCGTATTGAGCATGTGCGTCCATCCTAATAATATAGTATCCTTTCGCATGTTTTATCCCCAGGTTCATTGCATGTTGCACTGTCTTTTGAGGGTTTTTTATAAGATAAATGTAGCTGTATTTCTTCAAATATTCAGCTATAATCTCTTTTGTGCCGTCATTTGATCCTCCATCAACAAGCAGTATTTCTAGTTGTTCCTTGGGGTAATCCTGCTCAATTAAACAGTCCAAACATTTTTTTATATATTTTTGTTCGTTTAAAATCGGTATTATCACCGAAACTTTGTTATAATTCATTTTAGTCTCCAAAAATCAAAGATAATTTAAATTATTTTCTTCCGAAACAATATTATTGCATATAACGAATGTAAAATCTACCTTGTAAAGTTTGAAAAATATAAAAAAATTCATATTTCGAGAAAATAATTCAAAAAAACGTAAAAAAACACCTTGACAAAACTTTTTTACACGATATATAATGTTATGTATGTGTTCGTAAGTTCAAAAAATATTAGGTATTATTTTGCTATATAATCAATTATTATTATCCTAGTTTTGAACATTCAGTACACAATAATTTGACTTGACAGATTGGAGGGAAACAAGTGGCCGAAGAAATTAAATCAGAAGAGACAGTAGCTTCAGAAGATGTTGAAAAAATTGACTCTACGAGCGAATCAACAAGTGGTTCAAACGAAGCGACTGCGCCTACCGAACCAAAAAAGATAGAAAATTTGGAAAAAGCTCTGAGAATATTTAAAAGGAAAAGTGCCGGAATAATCTCGGAAGTCAGAAAAAGAGAAGCCTATGATTCGCCCTCCGTTAAGCGTAAAAAGAAGTCTAAGGAAGCGCGCAAACATAAAAAAAATTACCGATTCAACAGCAGTTATTAATTTAGAAATAATTTTTGATCCCCTCGTGATTCACTCGGGGGGGATTTTTGATATTTTGTTTATGGAGGATATTCATGGCAATTTTCAAACCCGGATGTTTTGTAGATTCAATTTTGGAAATCTCGCCGAAAATATTAAAAAAAAATCATATCAAATCTGTCTTTATTGATATAGACGATACTTTGACTCCTCATGGTTCACAAGTTGTCGAAAGAGATGTCTATGACTGGATAAATTTAATGATTTCAAATAATATAAAACTTATACTGGTATCTAACAACTTTAAAAGAAGAGTGCAAAAATTTGCACAAAAAATTTCTCTGCCTTTCATTTATTTAAGCCTTAAACCTCTGCCTATCGGATTTTTTTTGGCGCTGCGTAAAGCTAAAATTAAAAAAAGTGAAGCCGTCGTGGTAGGAGATCAAATTTTTACAGATATTCTCGGAGCAAATCTATTTGGAATGAAATCAGTTTTGGTAGAACCCAAAAGCAAAAGCAGGACTCTTTCACTAAAATTAAAAAGATTCATTGAAAAACCAATCAGAAACCGTCTTAAAAAAACATACTTTTGCCATAGTGAGGAATTAGAATGAAGAAAAAAAATATTCTCATACTGTTAGGTCCAAATTTAAACCTTACCGGAGTGCGAGAAAAAAGCGTATACGGCGAGGAAACTGCCGAAAGTATAAAAGAACAGATTATCAATCTTGGAGAGGAGTTGGGACTTAATTGTGAAGTTTTCCAGTCAAACTGGGAAGGCGCACTGATAGATAAAATTCATGACGGAAAAGATAATTTCGATGGTGCAATAATAAATGCAGGGGCGCTTGCTCACTACAGTTACGCCCTTCGTGACGCCATTTCGTTTTCAAGAATGCCTTTTGTCGAGGCGCATATGACAAATATATCGAACCGCGAAGATTTTAGAAAATACAGTGTTATTTCCGAAGTGTGCGCAGGATATATTTCGGGATTTGGGAAAAACAGCTATTTTTTAGCACTCAGAGCAATAAAAAAATTAATATAATACTAAGTTGAAAATATTTTAAATAAATTATATAATATACTGCATTAAAAAATTATGAGGTGATGAAAATGAGTGACAAAATGGGAGACAAGATAACCGAAAAAACAATGACTTTTTCTTTAAATAGCGAAGATAAAAATGTCAAAATGAAAACAATACTATCGCATATTTATAATTCACTTGCCCAAAAAGGTTACGACCCCGTAAATCAGATCGCAGGCTACATAGTTTCGGAAGACCCCACGTATATCACCACGCATAATGGCGCACGGAAAGCAGCGCAAAAACTTGATCGTGACGAACTTTTAAAGGCTATGATCAGAGAATACCTTAGCCATCCGGCGTAATAATAAGTATCCTATTTATCCTCGAGATATTTTATCTCGAGGATTTATTTATAAAATTTAAAATTTCTTCCATTTTCATGTTCTCTTTTTTGATCAATAAAATGTGGTACTGTAAAATCAATCTGAGCTGCGGACAAATTCTATATTTTAGTGCGTTTTGAATCAGTAAGATAGAAAAATTATTGTAATGAATCATAAATCTTAAGAAAAAAATGTTTACATCGCAAATATTTACACGTTTTCTTAAAATGCTGTTATAATTACTGCATATTTTTTCAGATTCATTTTTATAATTTTTTATTCCTAAAGCACAATTTTTAAAATCATCACAAAAATTTTCTATCTTTCGTATGTCTTTGAAAATCTCTTGTCTTTTTTTGACAATTTCCGATACAATAATAAAAATCGGTTTAAAATTAGTACACATAGCCGTATTTTTAGAAATTTTTTCTGCTGCTTTTTCAAGAATCAACAACTGACTCACAAAATCCCTCGATATACTGCAAGTAGTTTTTAAATCACTTAATTCCGAAAACATATCATTTACAATTTTTTCTACGCTAAATATATAGCTTTTATATAAAAAAATTTTACCTCTATTGTTAATCATCGTGATTCCTCCGTAATCGTATACAACATAATATTCCGAAAAAATAAAATTGTAACATTACGAATTTAAGTATATAAAATTTATTGTTTTTTGTATTAAATATCGTGATTTATATATTATAATTATAAAAAATGTTTTTTAGAAGTTATAAAAATTACGAAAAATATATTTGAAATAATATATAAAAGCAAGTACCAATTTTTTGCATAACCAGTTTATTTTTTTAAGCACTAAATTTTAAAATTAATTATGTGAACATAAATTTTAACATTTAAAAATTTACAAAAAATACTTGATAATTTTTATATATAATATATAATAAAATGGCAAAGAATTTTTACTTTGTAAGCAAATATAAAATTTGGAGGTAATATTTATGAAATTTAAAAGGTCCCTGGCATCCGCATTAAGTACAGCACTTTTCATCCCATACGCATTTAGTCCATGCTCAGCTATAGCCGATGATGAATCTGCAAAATCTAAAACATCCGGTAATACGTGTGAGTCTGCTAAAAATCCGGGTAACGCTTCACCACTTATGGATTTTACTTTTAATGGAGAAAAAATTCAAAGTAATGCCGACACAAGCAAAATTAAACTGGATTTATTTGAAGGTGATAACTTAAACATTGCTTTGATGCATGGGCTCGAGTTTATTATCGGAGAAAACTCTTCACCGTACATAGATGATAAAAAATTAATTGTAGGAGGCATTCGTGCTAACCGATCTATCTGTGAGAGTTTGAATAGTATAGTAGATTACGTAAAAGCAAAAAAAGAAAATGATAATGATAAAAATTTAGAAATTTTGAAAAAACTCCACGCACTCGAATCAATGATGAAACACGATAAAAATATACCTGACGATAATGTTGCTCTTGGATTTATATCAGCTATGAAATCCGCGTATCAAGCAGTTATTTCTCGCTCGGTAGCAATAAGTGTACTCGAAGATAACAGAGAAAAAATAGAATCTAAAATGAGTTCGCAGTCATACTACGCGGATTCCGAACTATCTGCCGGTATTCCGAGCGAAGGTTTTAACATGAGTCTTTCTGCAGGTCTTTCCACCAACCAGCAATCAACAGAAACTTCATTTTATAAAATCGACAATTCCGGAAATTTAGGCCTGAGTATCGGTGCCGGATTGACTCATTATTTATCTTTAAACGCAGCATGCTCATTTGAAATAACAAATTCGCTTATTTTTTATTCTTTAGAAGAGTTTTTAGATGCCGGCATGGATAAAGGAAATATTTCGTTTTTAAAATTAAAAGACGATGACCTAAAAAAAGTGATATCTTCGAGGAAAAAAATGCAGGACGATGAAACTGCCATTATGATCAAACTTAAGACATCAATAGAACCATTTTTAAAATCTGCGAATATTGTTCCTCAAAACTTAACATTCAAAATACCCGAACCTACATGTTTGAGTATCCCGGAAAAAAGCAATAAATTTAGCATAAATTCCAAACTGTCGGCAGAGACAAATTGTCTGCTGGCAGCCGGAATGACCGTCTCGAAAGAAACCTCCTTTACAAAAATCAAGTCATATCATCCATATCTTGAATTAGTAGATAAAAATTTTTTAATAACTAATTACTGCACCGATATCGACGACTTGATTACATACTTAAAAATTTCAGATACATCCAAATACAAAGAAATAAAAAAATTTTTTTCGTGTGAGCTGCCAAATGCGAATATGGCAGAAATATTCTCCATTATAATTGCAAATTTAATAGGTGATCTAAAAAGGTATAATGCAGCACTGACAATTATAGCGGATGATACATCCGGCAGCAGACACAAAAGTGATGCTCGAAATGTCAAAAAATACATAGAAAGCAATTGGGTAGGTACCAGCTTTTCGTCAAAATCTAAGCACGGCAGGAAAACCATGCTAAAAATTGCCATAGCTCTGGGAGCATATTTGCGCGCTTTATATCCATCGGACGATAATAACGAATTATTTTCATCACTTTATAATGAAGTAGAAAATCTTTCGCTGTTTCAAAAATTTAATAGCAAGCTTTTTTTTGAAACCAAGCAAGGGTTTAATACTTCAATAACATCAAACAAAATCAGCGTAACGGGCACAACATATCTGGACATACCTTTTGTAGGGAGAACTAATCTGACTGTTTCGCGTTCGGATACAAAAAGTCCTCTATATACGGATAACTGTCAGGATATTACCGTTACAACCCAATTGCCAATAATAAATGGCAAATATTATGGCTCTGACACTTTAAGAGAAAAGCTGAGGAATTTAATCAGTATAATTTCAAAAACGAACGATGCTGCTGCCCTTACGCTGGCAGATTCTTTGAGTTTGATAGAAAAAGAATTCGATAACACTGTATCAAGCTACGGAATAGAAAAAACACTGTATGTTCCCAAAGTGTTTTCAATAATAAATTATGTTAATTTACATTTTTATTTTACTAAAGTTCCAAAAACTGAAAATCCAAATGAATTAATTCCACTTCCTGACAATAATTTGATTGAAAAAGATAAGGACTCAGTCATATTAAAACTCACCAAAAGAATTGACAGCAGAAATACAGATCTCAAAATCATATCTGATGCCGTTGATATCAAGGCATCGAACAAAGTTGGAAAAGCTTCTTCAAAAATAGGCACAGACAGCCTTATGTTCATTACAAAAAAATTTAACGCGCTCGAATTGAGTGAAAATTTAGCTGCTTCCGCCAATCTTTGGAACAAATTTAAACAAGGACAAAAAAATTCTCTGGAAAAATTATTTATTAATATGACAAACGACGATTCAAATGCAAAATATGAACTCCAAAACATTTATTCGCTAATTATCAAAAACATAAGATCTAAGCACGAAATCGGCAGCACTGCACAGTCTTCTTTGATAACCGCAACTGAACATATATTTCGCAATTTTCTTGTGGCTTGTGAAAAACTGAAAGATTCCGAAAGTAGTGACGCGTCGGACCAATCATACGAAACCGCAAGTAATTTACTGGATTCTATACTCAAACTAAATTATGAGTTTGTCTGGTATCCTGCACTGGTTGCGGCAAACAGTAAGTAATTTTCAAATGACTAAATTCTCTATATTAATAAAATATTTCCTCGGCCTAAGGTCGGGGATTTTGTTTTATATAATACATCCGATTTTAAATATTAGAAATAAAAAAATAATAAAATCAACGAATATTAAAGCGCAAATACATACCAAATCATTATGTGGTAATTAATCTGGTAAAAATTTTTTAACTGCCGGATGCACAGTCTCTAAAATTTATGCATAATCTGTTAAAAACTATGTTCGAGGTTAAGAATATGCTTAAAACCGTCTTTATACCGCTAAACGAATCTAAAATTAACAAATCATATAAAATTTTTAGAATTAAAATCGGAAATAACATCACACTACGAAGAATGCTTGATTTGGGAATAGTCAGCGGATCGGAAATAAAAGCTATTCATAAAAGTCCAATGGGAAATTTGACAGCGTATTTTATAAAAGGCACAGTAATTGCCATACGAGATAGCGATGCGAAAAATATACTTGTTTATAAGGCGCCTTAAAAAATTAATTCTTTAAAATTTTATTTTGGAGATGAGCTATGCTTTGAATATTATAAAAAACTCCGTAAAAAAAATAAAAAATTTTAAAATTAAAAAAATTAGAAATCGCAAAATACAAAAAATTTCAGCTCATATAGCAATAGCAGGAAATCCGAATGTTGGAAAAAGTACGGTTTTCAACGCTCTTACAGGACTTAATCAGCATACGGGAAACTGGCCCGGAAAAACGGTTGAATGTACTGAAGGGGAATATACTTATAACGAAAAATTTTTCAAAATTACAGATATCCCGGGCACATACTCACTTATGCCGAATTCTCCGGAAGAAGAAATTGCAAGAGATTATATTTGCTTTTCGAATCCAGACGTTATAATAGTCGTTTTGGACGCCACGTGCCTTGAAAGAAATCTTAATTTAGCATTGCAAATTTTAGAAATAACACAAAACGTCGTAATTTGCGTAAATCTCATCGACGAGGCAAAAAAGAAAAAAATATATATCGATCTTGACGAACTTTCCATGCAACTTGGCGGAGTGCCTGTAGTATACAGCAATGCGCGAAAAAAATTCGGAATCAACAATCTAATGAAAGCGGTGGATGACGTCGCTACAAAAAAGAAAAAAATATTTTATGTTAAAAATGACGACTATCCCGAAATTTTAAAAAATTCCGTGAATACAATTTCAAAAACTATATCAAATTTTATTCCCAAACATATGAACGAAAAATGGTTGGCAGAAAAAATTTTGGAAAATAATGAAATTATAAAAAATTTCATACCAAAAAACATCGGCTACAATCTTCTTCAAGATGAAAAAATTATTGGTATCATAACCTCCGAACAAAAAAAATTATGTGAAGAAGGATTTGATGGCAAACGAATAAGAGAAATTTTTGCAAATAGTATTATTAAAAAATCTGAAAAAATATATAATCTATGCGTTTATGTAGAGAACAAAAATTACGACAAAAAAGACCGCATCATAGATAATATTCTTACCTCAAAACTCACAGGCATACCTATAATGATTGCACTTTTAACTTTGATTTTTTGGATAACTTTAGTCGGAGCAAATTATCCATCACAGCTGCTTTCAAATGCTCTTTTTTGGATTCAAGACAGACTTACAGAATTTTGTATAAATGTAAATTGCCCTTGGTGGATTCACGGAATTTTTGTCGAAGGAATATACAGAACTCTTGCATGGGTAGTTTCGGTAATGCTGCCTCCTATGGCAATATTTTTCCCTCTTTTCACTTTCTTGGAAGACACCGGCTATTTACCCAGAATCGCATTTAATCTCGATAATGCATTTCGAAAGTGTGGCGCTCACGGTAAACAGGCTCTCACAACTTGCATGGGGTTTGGATGCAACGCTTGTGGAGTTATCGGATGCAGAATTATAGATTCGCCGCGTGAAAAATTAATTGCAATTCTTACAAATAATTTTGTTCCATGCAACGGTCGTTTACCGCAATTTAAAATGTCAAAAAATTATTCGAATTCTTCGATTAAATGATTTATTATTAAAATTTTTTCTGTGTCGGAAATTTTATTTTCTTCAAAATATTTTTCAAGTTCCGAAACATAAAACTTCGCCACTTGTTTTTTGAAATAATTATTATTTTCAATTTCTGAAATGTTTAATTCAGTAGGCTTCAACTAAACTTCACTCCCAAAAAATATAAATAACAGCATTAGAAAAACATCAAAAGAAAAAAGACGCTTTAAACGTCTTTTAAAATTTATATTTTATATATTACCGAAAAATGCAGATATTGCTTTAAACGTCATATAAAGATCAATTTTTGAAATAACCTCAAACGGAGCATGCATCGAAAGAACAGGAACTCCTATATCTATAACATCGGCATTCAAGTTTGCAACGTATTTTGCAATAGTCCCTCCACCGCCAATATCAACTTTGCCAAGTTCGCTGCTTTGCCAAATAATATTCTTATCACTGAGCAAATTACAAATTTCACCCATAAACTCAGCCGTAGCATCGGAAGTTCCATATTTTCCGCCACTTCCCGTATATTTTGTGATAACCACACCTCTATTAATGTATGAACTGTTCTCAGGCTCAAAACTTGAAGAATAAGTTGGGTCATACGCTGCATTGACGTCTGCAGAAAGGCATTTTGTGTGAGTTAAAACGTCGCGCACAGCAACACCGTCCAACTCCGCCAAATCAGAAATGAAATATTCTAAAAATTTAGACTGCGAACCTGTATTACCATCACTACCTGTCTCTTCTTTATCCGTTAACATGGTAATCGTAGTTTTTGAGGGATTTTTACAATCAAGTATAGCTCTAAGCGAAGGATATGCGCACGAACGGTCATCATGTGCGTAACCACCTATCATACTCCTATCAAATCCCACATCTTGCGCTTTCATCGCAGGAACTATCTCTAAATCCGATGATATAAAATCACTTTCGACTATTCCATATTTTTCATTAAGAAGCTTTAGTATGTTGAGTTTTACTATATCACTGCTGTCTTCACAATCTTCCAGCGGCAAACTGCCCACAAGCAAATTAAGATCCTCACCCATAATAGCCTCAGACATCTTCTTGCTCATTTGCTCTTTGGCAAGATGAGGCAACAAATCGGTTACGCAAAAACATGGCTCGTCTTCGGATTCACCAATAACAACATCCACAACGCTTCCGTCACGCCTTACAATTCTTCCGTGAATAGCAAGCGGTATAGTAGTCCACTGATACTTCTTAATTCCGCCATAATAATGCGTTTTTAAAATTCCCAAGTCATGCTGCTCTGTCAGCGGGTTGGGTTTTAGGTCGAGTCTTGGTGCATCGACGTGCGCAACTGCCAAATTTATTCCATTTTTTGTGCCGGCCTCTCCGATGACTGCAAGAACTATGTTTCTGTCTCTATTTATTTTATAAATTTTGTCGCCGGGATTATATTTCTTAGTCTTATCAAACTCCTCAAAACCATTCTCTACTGCGCGTTTGAGAGCATATTTCACACTTTCTTTTTCGGTTTTTGATTTATCTAAAAATTCTTTATACTCCTCCGCAAATGAAAAGCTCTCACCCAGTTCCGCTTTCGAGATGATTTTTCCGCCGTTCTCTCTTTTAACAAACAGCCTTTCCTTCAATTCTTTCACATTATCTTTTTTAGCGCTCATTTTTCCATTCTCCTCACTTAAAATAAAGTTTTTTATACATTTTCTTCGCACGACGCACACGTCTTACATATTCTTTTGTCTCGGGATACGGTATATGCTCGGTATCAGCCGATTTTTTAAATTCACTATTTTCCTTCAGCCACCTATCCACGGCATTCATTCCCGCATTATAAGCACACAGCGCCAGAGTCTCGTTTTTGTATTTTTTTATCAGCGTAGATATAAACAAAGTCCCAATTTTGATGTTAGTTTCAGGTTTGTGTATGTCAACGATATTCAAGTCTTTGTTTTTTGCTTGATATTTACTGACCCACTCAAAAGTTTCAGGTGTTATCTGCATAAGTCCGAGAGCTCCCGCGTGAGATTTGGCGTTTTCGTCAAAACCACTCTCGCACTTTATTATAGCATATACTAATTCTTTTTCAACACCATACTCTTCCGAATTCTTCTCAACCAAACTTTCATATTTAGGGGGAATATGATAAATATACTTTAAAACCGACTTGGAACCAAAAATTATTCCCAATATGACTAACCCTAAAATAAAAACCAAAAACAAAATATTAAAAATTAATTTTGATAATCTTATTACTATAAAACCACCCCCAAAAAAATCACAAACTAATAACGCAAAATGCCGCAGCCCGTATGAGACGATTATATACCGCCAAACTCAGAGAATCAATTTCTTTATAGTGTGCATACAAAATTTTTACATCAAGCTTATCAACTTCTCTCAAAGCCTCAAAAAGATTTCTCGACTGAGAAATTGTATCATAAACACTTCCATAAGATACATATGGTACTTTCAAAAATGGTATGTCTTCATCAAAACAGAGCGCACCAATATCTTCGTTTCGGTGCGTGTTAACAAACTCCGCATATTTACAAGCATCCCCTATTACCATTTTAATAGGTGTTTTCGGAGAGTAATGCTTATATTTCATTCCCGGCGAAAGTATCTTTTCAAATCCATTTGGTTTTTCGAAAACTGATTTATCTATCTCCACGGCTCCCACAACTTTTTTAATATCTTCAGCGCTTATTTTTCCCGGCCTCAATATTTTGGGAATATCTGAAAGCATGGAAACAACTGTAGATTCAAGCCCTACGGCACATTCACCGCCGTCAACCACCGCATTGATTTTTCCGTTTAAATCATTCACAACATGCTCAAATTTCGTAGGGCTCGGTCTGCCTGAAATGTTTGCAGACGGAGCAACCAGCGGCACTCCCGCCTGTGAAATTATCCTACGTGATATCTCATTAGCAGGATATCTAATCGCAACAGAATCAAGACCCCCTGTGACCTCTTTTGGAATTTTTGAATTTTTGGGCATTATCATCGTAAGAGGTCCGGGCCAAAATTTTTCGGCGAGTTTTTTTGCGTTTTCGGGAATTTTTGAAACAATATTTTCAATATCTTCCAAGCCGGATATATGGACTATCAGTGGATTATCAGACGGACGACCTTTTGCTTTAAATATCGCTTTTATGGCATTTTTGTCATATACACTTGCCGCCAAACCATAAACAGTTTCAGTCGGAATTGCTACTATTCCGCCGCCTTTTAATATTTCTGCCGCACGTTTCGTTTGATCTTCGCTTAAAAATTCCGTTTTCAACAACATTCCCTCTTCAAATCTATTCTTCGTTGCCTGCAAGTTTCGCGGCTCTGTCCGCTGTTATAAGGGCATCTATAATTTCATCGAGATCCCCGTTTAAAACGTCTTCAAGACGATAAAGCGTCAACCCTATTCTATGATCGGTGATCCTGCTTTGAGGATAGTTATACGTGCGAATTCTCTCCGACCTATCCCCCGTCCCGACCTGCGAACGTCTTTCCTGCGCAACTGCAGATTCCTGCTCTCTTATCTTAGCCTCCAAAAGCCTGGATTTTAATACTTTCATCGCTTTATCTTTGTTTTTATACTGACTTCTTTCATCCTGACACTCCACGACAACACCCGTCGGAATATGAGTGATTCGTATTGCCGATTCGGTTTTATTGACGTGCTGACCGCCTGCTCCTCCCGCGCGATAGGTGTCTATTTGTAAATCTGCCGGATTTATTTCTATTTCTACGTCTTCAGCCTCGGGAAGTACCGCAACTGTGACCGTGGAAGTATGCACTCTGCCTTGAGCCTCGGTGTCGGGAACTCTCTGTACTCTATGGACTCCGCTTTCAAATTTAAATCTTGAATATGCACCTTCGCCCGATATCATAAAGCTGATCTCTTTATATCCGCCGAGCTGCGTTTCGTTCGCATTTAAAATCTCAACTTTCCAGCGGCGATTTTGTGCATACATGTTGTACATTCTAAAAAGTACTCCCGCAAAAAGCGCAGCTTCTTCTCCGCCCGCTCCGCCACGTATTTCAATTATTACATTTCGGTCGTCGTTTGGATCTTTCGGAAGAAGTAAAACCTTAAGCTGTTCCGAAATCTTCTCTAAATTCTCTTTGGCCGATTCCATTTCTGATTCGGCCATTTCCTTAAGCTCTTTATCCGCAGAACTATCAGAAAGAATTGTTTTGGCTTCATTTAAATTTTGATTTTCCTTTTTGTATTCCCTATATTTTTCCACAATGGGAGTAAGATTTTTGAGCTCTTTCATTAAGGCTCTGTATCTGTTTTGGTCAGATAAAACGTTTTGGTCGCAAAGTTCACTGTTTATCTCCAAATAACGTTTTTCTATATTTTCAAGTCTTTCAATCATTATCTATACCTCCAAATTTAAGCTTTCCAACTACCATATTGTACCACAAATCAATGCACCGATAAATAAAAAATATGATAGTTAATTTCTAAATAATAATTTCCAATAACAGTTATAATATCAAAATAATCTCTTGTAAAAAAAAATATTAAAATGTATTTACAAACGATTTATTATATGATATAGTACACATTGTGATATGATCATGTCGGTATATTTTTGATTATTGAAGGAGATATATATGAAATTAAATCTAAAATTAACAAGTTTGCTTTTAGGTACATGCGTACTCGCTGGACCAAGCGCCAGTGCAATGGATCCACATGACCGATATGAACTAGAACAGTTTACTTTAGCTGTTAGCGCTGCTAACGCTGATCTGGAACGTGCTAGAGATGACTTAGTAGCTGCTCAAGCTGATTTCGATTCTGCTCAAGCTGATTTCGATGCTGCTCAAGCTGCCTTAGAAGCTGCTGACGTTACTAAAGCTGCAAAAGCTGCAAAAAGAAGATTACAAGCTGCTAAAGATAGATGTAGGCGTGCAGCTTCGGAAGTTCGACAAGCTGAAAGAGCTGTATCTGAAAAAGAGTCCATTGTGCATACTGCGCGTGGTGGTACCGTATTTGTAAAAAATTTTAATGGATTATTGTGTCCTGGGAAACTTTATAAATCACTTAAATCTGTTTACAATAACGATTCTAACGTAATCGTAATTGTGGGTGAGTCAAGAAATATCAATTTTTGGAGCCCGAACCCAGCTGACCGCCCTGGCAATATTAATCCGTTGGTGATGTCAATTACCCCAGATATTGAAGTCTCTAGTTCGGAGGTAATTAACAGAGGAGTCGAATACGATACTTACAGGATACAACTGCATCCGTTGAGGTTGAGTAGAGAGCCTTCTAAATATGTGGATGTTGTGGTTTATAAAGATTGGAATTTTGCAGAAGATAGACCAAGGGATGATGCTGCATTTAATGCATTTTTAAACGATTTGGCGCGCAATTATTATAGAAAACCGACAGTATTTCATTGCGGTTCCAGGAACCGTTTATCAATTACGCTTGATGCTTTTCGTATTTTGCGCGCTTACTGTGAACCATTAACCCGTTAGGTTAAAGAAATAAAAAACCATACACATTTACAGTTATAAAAACTGATCAAAAAAGTATTAATTAGGACATTTATGTAAATTTTTAATCTACATATTGTTATTTAGGAAAAATCAATTTGCTGATATAATATCTATAATGATGTTGTATCAGTGTTTTTATTGTTTCTTCAAAAATCCGGGGACATTTAAATCCACCGAAAAATGCATTTAGATTGAATTTATTTTCAAAATATATTATTATACCAAAAAGGTGATTTAACATATAATATAAAATGCTTGTAAACATGACTCACAGAATCGGAAAAAATTTATGAAAATAAAATCATACCAATGTGTCTAAATAAACTTTACCATCTTTAAAACAAAAATATTAAAATGTATTTACAAATGATTTATTATATGATATAATACATATTATGATATGATCATGTCATTATATTTTTAATTGTTGAAGGAGATATATATGAAATTAAATCTAAAATTAACAAGTTTGCTTTTAGGTACATGCGTACTCGCAGGAACAAGCGCCAGTGCATCGGATCCACATGACCATAGCGACGACGTTGGCGACCATCACTACGTTCCCTACGTTGGCAGCTTTCTCGACAATAGCGACGATAAAGACGATAGCAGCGATAATGACTTTAGCTCCGATGAAGACGATAGCAGCGATAGTGACTTTAGCGACGATAAAGACGATAGCGACGATAAAGACGATAGAGACGATAAAGACGATAGAGACGATAGAGACGATAGCGGCGTTGGCGACCATCACTACGTTCCCTACGTTGGCAGCTTTCTCGACAATAGCGACGATAGCGACGATAGCGACGATAGCGACGATACACGGATAGAAGAATCGTTCTTTACATTACCTAATCCTCCGCGTAGTACACAGTTCTGTTCAGACAGAGATAGATATCCTAAGGTTGGCACAGTTCGTCAGGCTCCAAGAAAGCCCGAACACCAATCAGATTTGCGTGACGAATATCGTTTACGTAGTGGAGCGAAGATTAACGCAACTAAAGTTTTAAAAATACCTCGTTCAGAAACCCATGGTAAGGTTTCTGCTATAGCGACTCAATGCCCACATAATCCTACTGCCTTGAGTAATTTTTTCGAATTAATTTGTACTAGTGAAATAAACTGTTTAGTTGTTCTTGGTCCAACAGATCCTGCTAGATTGTGTAATTATTGGAATCCAACTGCATCAGAGCGACAATTAAGTGTAGATGACCGTACTATTGCTAGTGATAATTGTTACTATAATATCGTTTCGAGTCGTATAAATCGCCAAGAACCAGGTTATACAGTCTATGATCTTGAAATCGGTGAGTTTCTCGGCGGCGTGCGTACCGCTACCCGTTCTAAAAAGATTAAACTGTACCATTATCAACAATGGCCTGACCGTAGTACACCTACAAATGTAAATAATTTTTATAATTTTGTAGATCATATTGCTTCTTTACCAAATAATGGTGATAATTTAAAGGTATTAGTACATTGTTCTGCGGGCATAGGTCGTACAGGAACGTTCCTTGCATGTTTGATATCTGCAATTGAACAACCTACTATTACAATTCCCCCCGAAGCTGTCACATATGCTCAAGATGTAGTTAAAAATTTGCGCAAACATAGATCTTGTATGGTTCAAACTCCAGAACAGTATGAAATATTATATAATTTTATTATATATCAACAAGTGCAAAGAAGATTGTATTAAAATATAATTTTTTAACTTACATTGTTATTTAGGAGAAATCAATTTGCTGATATAATATCTATGGTGATGTTGTATCAGTGTTTTTATTGTTTCTGCAAAAAATCAAGAATATTTAAATCCACCGAAAAATGCATTTGGATTGAATTTATTTTCAAAATATATTATTATACTAAAAACGGATTTTAAATTTTTTTATGTAAAGGTGGTTTAAAAATGGATTATAAAATGCTTGTCAACAGAACTCACAAACTCGAAAAAGAAGTTTATGAAAATGAAATCGTACCAAATATAATAGAAATCAAAACTAAGAAAAATAATGACATTGTTTTCAAAACCTTTGGAATTGAAGATAGTAAAACATATCTTGAAAGTAAAACTGCCGAAAAATTTAAAAAACTTCAAGATTTTGCCAGCCAAAACGGCATCATAATCGATGTTACAAGCGGATATCTTTCGTTCGAACAGCAAAATAAAAAATATAATTATTTCATAGAAAAAGGCGGACAAGAATGGGCCGACAAAAGTTCGTGCCCTGCCGGTTACTCCGAACATAATACAGGACTTGCCATAGATTTTGATATATTTATAAACGGTCACTGGGGCGGAATTGCTCTTGGCAAAAACGGAAGTACCAACCAAAAAGCAAAGTGGCTCCACAAACATCTGCACGAATTTGGGTTTATACTCAGATACCCCGAAGGCAAAGAAAATATAACAAAAATGAAGTATGAACCGTGGCATATAAGATATGTCGGCGAAGAACTCGCGGAATATCTATACCAAAATAATCTTACGCTCGAAGAATATTACGAACAAAAAAATTTGAGGTGAATTTTTTGAAAATACTTTTTATGGGCACTCCCGAATTTGCCGTACCCTCTCTTAAAAAACTACTTGAAAATGCTCACGAAATCTGCGGCGTTTTCACTAAACCCGATAAACCGCAAGGAAGAAAAATGATTATCACTCCACCACCGGTAAAAGTTTATGCGGCAGAAAATGGATTGAAAGTGTTTCAGCCCGAAAAATTAAAGTCTGAAGAAACTTTTGAGATAGTTAAAAAATTAAACCCTGAAATTATAGTAGTCGTAGCCTACGGGAAAATTCTTCCAAAAAATATAATAGACTTTCCAAAATATGGTTGTGTAAACGTTCACGGTTCACTGCTACCAAAATACAGAGGTGCAGCTCCTATTCAGTGGAGCATAATAAACGGTGACACAATTACAGGCATCACCACAATGTACATGAACGAAGGTCTTGACACGGGAGATATTCTTTTGCAAGATAAAGTTTTTATCGGTGAAAACGAAAATTCCGAAGAACTGAAAGCAAGACTATCTGTTGTGGGCGCAAATTTACTCTTGGAGACTCTAAGAAAAATCGAAAACAACGATATAACTCCTACCGCCCAAAACGATGATGAAGCTTCTTTATCTCCTCCTCTGGACAAAATAACGGGAGATATAGACTGGCAGATGTCGGCTCAGGATATACACAATCTTGTGCGGGGCTCAAACCCTTGGCCCATCGCTCACACCACATTGAGAGGAAAACTTTTTAAAATTTACAAATCAAAAATCGGCGGATTTAAACTCTGCAATACTCCGGGTAAAATAATCAACATAAATCCCTTGGTAGTCAGCTGCGGCGGCAATACTTGCCTTGAACTTTTGGAAGTACAAATTGCAGGAAAAAAACGAATGTCGGCTGCGGATTTTGCAAGGGGTTACAGACTGAGTGAACAAACAATACTCGGAAAATAAGAGGTGCAAAGTGAAAATAATAATATTATCCGCTTCAACCGGCGGAGGACATATGAGTGCTGCAAAAGCAATAAGTGAGTATTTGACAGAAAAAGATATAGAAGTCCAGGTCGTTGACGCTATTGAATATATAAGTCCTATCCTAAACAAAACAATTACTGAAACATATGAGTTTTTAGCCAAAAAATCGCCCAAATTATGGAAGCTTATGTACAACAGTTCAAATCATAGATCCATAAATAAAATTATTTCATCGTCAAGCAGTTTGATAAGCAAAAAGCTGATGCCTCTACTTAGTGATTTTGAACCCGACTTGATCATAAGCACTCATCCTTTTGCAACAGAAATGATTTCTAAACTTAAATCCACAGGCAAAATAAATGTTCCTTTAGTCTGCGTGATGACCGACTACGCTCCACACAGAACATGGATAAGTTCAGGCGTCGACGCTTATGTGGTTGCAAATGATAATATGGTGAAATCTATGCAAAAAATGGGCGTAAATCCTGAAATAATACACCCATTTGGGATACCTGTCGATGAAAATTTTTTCAGTGAAAAAAATAAAGAAAGTATCCTCACTCAAATGAACCTATCTCCCTCACTTCCAACTTTGCTTATAATGGCAGGAAGTTGTGGATTTGCAAATATGGAAAACATATATATAAAACTTCAAAAATTAAACACTGATTTTCAAATAATAATAATAACAGGAAAAAATCCAAGACTTTATAACGATATGCAGCGTTTAATAAACGGTTCGGAAACCAAAAAACGCCGCTACCGATTGATTCCCAAATTTAAAATCAAAAATATTAATCTGCATAATTTGAGAATATTTAAAAATTTGATTCCAAAAAAAACACAAAAATTAAAAATAACTAAACCCACCAAGATAATATATTTTACAAATGGAGTAAGTAAATATATGGCAGCTGCAGACATTATAATAACCAAACCGGGCGGACTTACAATAAGTGAAGCTTTGGCATGCAACTTACCGATGGCGCTTTTCGACGCAATACCCGGTCAAGAAGAAGAAAATGCAGAGTTTTTGGTCAGTCACAATATGGCAGTAAAACTGAGTTCTAAGGGTGAAAAGA
>CALWJB010000072.1 GCA_944380895.1 uncultured Clostridia bacterium
ATTATATCATACCTATTTCATTATATAACAGATACCTTAAAAAAACAACAATAAATTTTGGAAATTTGCAGGTGAACATTTTGGAGCTTAAGATAGCGCATTGTAGTGATTTACATATAGGAGCAAAGGCTTTGGGCATAGGCGAGGAAAAAAGTAAAATTTTAAAAAACGAGGTAAAAGAAGTTTTTTTTGAAATTTTAGAAATTTGTAAAAAAAATAGCGTTGATGTTTTGCTCATAGCAGGTGACTTTTTTGACGATACGGATGTAAGCTCACAAGACGTACGCGAAATTATGTCAAAGATGAGTGAATGCGGATATAAAATTTTCATTTCGCCGGGTAATCACGATCCTTATACATCCGATTCGCCGTATATAAAGTTCGATTGGCCGGAAAATGTTTTTATTTTTGGGAGCAAAAAACCCGAAAAAATTTTGATAGAAGAAAAAAACGCAGTGATCTGGGGAAGCGCATTTGAGGGGCGCTATGAATGGACGTGTTTGATGAAAGGCGTTAAAGCTGACGATAATGAAAAATTAAATATATGCCTTATGCACGGCGATTTAAAATCTTCGGGTGAGAGCAGATATAATTTGATAAGCCCTTGTGACATCGAATCAAGCGGTATGGATTACATTGCATTAGGGCATATTCATAAGCGAGCGGAACCGGAAAAATTGGCAAACACAAACTATGCATATTCAGGCAGTCCCCAGGGAATGGGGTTTAATGAGCTCGGAGAAAAGGGATTTTATATAGGCACTGTTTCGAAAGAGATTTGCGATTTGAAGTTTTGCAAGACCTGTAAGAGACGTTTTGAAGTGGTACATATTGATGTTTCGGATTGTGTTTTTTTGGATAGTTTTGTGAATAAAACAATAGAAAATTTATCTGAGAAATACGGTAAAAACTACGATAAAAATTTATATAAAATCATTTTTGAAGGCAGTATTTCCGAAAGCGCTTTGTTCGACGAGGTTTTAATAGCATCCAAACTGTGCGAAAAAATTTTTTATGTGCAGATTACTGATAACACACAGCCTAAGATAGATGTCGAAAAATTGAAATTTAAAACGGATTTTAAAAGTTTATTTATCAAAAAAATGCTGAGTAAAATAGAAAAATCTGCATCTGAGTATGAAAAGCAAATGAATGAAAAAGCACTGAAAATAGGGCTTAGGGCGTTTGAAGGAGATGTAAATTACGTTGATAATTAAGAATATAAAAATAAATTCTTTTGGAAAACTGAATAACTATTCGCTTGATTTAAGTGACGGTCTGAACATTATTTATGGCCCGAATGAATACGGTAAAACGACGATTATGGAATTTATCAAGATTATGCTTTACAGCAGAAATGAAAAAACATCCACGGATAAATTTGTGCGTGAAAAATATAATCCTTGGAATGGCTTTAAAATGAGTGGTTCGATAACTTTTGAACATAATGGGCAGATTTATAAAATTCAAAAAGAAATTAGTGATAAATATGCAAGAAACGATAAAACCATTGTTCAGAACGTATCTGTGGGAGAAATTATTGCGCTTGGAAAAGATGAAGAAGCCGGAGAATATTTTTTGGGTTTAGATGTCAAAAGTTTTGAGCGTAGTGCATATATAAAAAATCTTGGTGGAGCTGATTTTGAAAAGTCAAAATCTTTGAAAAATTCCAAAGATACGCTTGCAGATAAAATGTTTTCAAATCTTTTGGAAGGAGGGGAAGAAGATGTATCTCAAAGCGGTGTAATTGCCAAAGTGAGGGGTGCTATGCAAGTGCTGAAAACTCCGACAGGCAGGGGAGAAATCCGCAAATTGGACGATAAGATTTCCGATTTGGAGTTAAAGATAAATGATCTGAATAATTTTGAGAAAAGTCAAGAAGACATAAAGAGGAAACTTGAAAATTTATCCGAGCTTATGAGAGAGCAAAAAACGCTCGAAATGAAAATAAAAAAATTTGAAGAGTACGAACGAATAAAGGAAATCGAAAAATTGCTTGAAATGGTCTCGGAAAAAGAAAATATACATCAAAAAGCTGCTGATTTTGGTGTTGATCTTGATGCTGCTGAAAAACTTTTTAATACGCTCGAAAAATATAAAAAAGAGTTAAATGAAATAGATATAAAAATTGAAAATATAAAAAAACTATCTGAAAATTGTGAAAAAAATTTAGCAAAAATTTCCGAAGAAGAAAAAAATCGTTTTGAAATGGCGCTAAAAAGATTTGAGCATGAAAAAAACAAAAATGAAGCTTTAAAATTTTTTACTGCAGGAAATCTTTCGGATTACAAATTAAATTGGTTGGATTTCAGCGAGACTTTGAAAAATATTGATTCCGGACTTAAAGAAGCTGAGCGGCTGAAAGCACTAAAAACCACCGAATTGGAGAAATCACAGATTAAAGCGAAGAAAATCAATAATAATTTTATTTTTGCTTACGGAATATTTTTTATATGCTCGGTTATTTTTATATTGGCAAATTTATTGGAATTTTTTCCGTTTATTTTTGGAATTTTCTTTTTCACTTCGTCAGTTCATT
>CALWJB010000073.1 GCA_944380895.1 uncultured Clostridia bacterium
AACTGATCAAAGAAAAAGCACTGCACGGCATTACCGTCCGTGCAGTGCAGTACATATCTAAAAGCGAATTTATCTCATACATTTCATCGCCAAAACAAATCGCTTCAATACAAAATGAGACATATAAAAGTCTGATGAGAAGGTTTAAAAAGAGCGATAGTTAGATGTGAATTTTGATGATTCCCGTTAACCTGAAGCTGATTTTTGCCGATATTAGTTTGCTTTTTCTGTGAGAGGAGCGTAGTTAACAGGCGGCTTCATGTTAATTTCATTATAAAAGTCAATATACCTTTTGACACTGGTTTCAATCTTAGTCCATTTTAAATATCTCATATATGTATCGATACGATCCAGCATAAGTATATCGATATACTCTGCATCTCCCGCATCTTAATCGCCTAATCTTTCAGCATATACTGTGCCGCATATGCTCCAATAATTAAATTACCACTAAAGAAGCCTTTTATCATAATGAAAAAAGCTAAAATCTTATCAAACAAATTACTTCCAATTGCAGAATATTTTATTATTTGTCACAGGATTTCAGTGTTTTGTGTTTTGTAAAAGCAACTGCCAGATTTCGATTCACATTGATTATTGCTCTTAATGCCTGTAGTCAAAGGGTTTCTATGAAAAACGACGGTAATGATCAGAACAGTTTTATTCAAATTTCAAACGGTGATCAGACGAAAAGCAGATAAATAATGAAATCGCAGCATTTATCAGTCGAAAACCGTTGAAATATGGTATGGAGTAGGGTAAATGTTTGATAACCTTGTTTTGTTTTTTGTAAATCCTTGTGAGTATACATATAAGATGATAACTGTTTTTTTTCATCTTTGTGAAAATGGTTCTGTGGAAGGCCTTTTATATGATAATTATAATAATTGTTGGCTGGGAAAAGAAAATGTAAGAGTTCGAGCAACTAAAGACGGATTCAATGTTGAGGTGATGGTTAAAAAGAAGTGGTTAAATCTTAAAGAAAATAATGTATTAGTAAATATACATTTAGCAAATTGTAGTGAAAAAAATTCTGCAAAGACAAGTACTTTATCACTTATGGGTAAAGGCGAAAATTGGTATGATCCAAGAGAATTTGCTTTGTTGAAGAAGAAAGAGGAGTTAATAGATTATGTATAAACTTTCAAAATATAATTTAGCTACTAAGGTAGCACAGGAAGGAGTTACTGTTTTTAACACAAGGACAGGAGCTACTATGCTTGTTGAAGATAAAAAAACAAAAAGTATGTTTATGGGATTAGAACCGCTGCAATTTCTTGGAATTCCATCAATCGAAATCGAAACTTTGATTGATTGTGGTTTTATTGTGAAATCTGATTTTGACGAGGATATTGAAATTGAAAAATATGTGGATTTCTATAATACATATAATGACGAGATTATTATTTGTTATCAAGCGTGCGAGAGTAATGTATTGTTGGAAAACCAAATTAACGAGTTTACATCTGTTTTAACTCAATTAAGAGATTATTTTAACCGTAATGCACATATCAAGTTATTAGTGTCATTTAATAATCATTACATTTTTGAAAAACTGCAAAACCTCGTTACTCTTCTAATTGAAAAGTATGGGAAAAGCATAGAAATTTCTTTTGAAACAGACTATGAAGGGTTATTGCGAATTTTAAATGTTATTGATAAATTTCAAATGATAAATTCTCTAACTTGCAATGCTCGAGTTGATGAAGTAATGCATTTTGATATAAATCTACTAAAATTATGTCAAATTCCGATTTTGTTTAATGTTGTTTATGATGCATCCTCTCTTTTGTATGTCCCAGCAATATATGAAAGATTTAGCTCCGAAGAAGAAATAAAGGGTTTAATAACATTTAATATTGAATATTTCGATAAAAAGTGTGGGGTACAAGCCTTTTATGATGAGTATACTGATAATATGCTCAAGGAAGACTTTTATGATAATTGTCGAAAAAACCAAATACAATATCAAAGGAAAAATTATTTAAAGCCGTTTGGAATGATGTGTTTAGCCTCGCGCCCAGGATATTTTATTATAAATAGTTCAATGGAAGTGTTTAAGTGTCGCAAACAGGCAACAATGAACACAGGAAGAGTTGCATTCCTCTTAAATGGTAAGCTGGTTTTTGACGAAAAAGAGTTGAATAAATGGAAAATTTCGTATCAAAAAATAAAAGAAAAGAAAGAGTGTATGTGTTGCAAGTTGTTGCCTATGTGTTTAAATCAGATGTGTAACCTTGAATCTATGAGCACGATTCCTTGTATGAGAGAAAAAATAGAGCAGCGTATAATTAATGAAGTTAAAAGGATTTGATATATATGAAAAGTTATTCTTTTATTGCACGTGTATTTACAACTGTTTGGAAAATAAACAAAATATATGTTGTTTACCTTGTTATAAATGCCATTCTTTCTGGAACATTGCCGCTTGTATCAGCATATTTACTTAAAAATGTTATTGATATAGTGACTGCTGCGAATAGTGGCAAGCTAGATACTATTATATTGATGATAGGACTTATTGTTTTGATAGATCTTCTCGTTCTTATTATGAACAAAATTGGTTCAACGTTTGTTCCTATTGTTGTAATGCGGATATCAAAAAAAATTACCGATGATATATACGAGAAAGCAAGTCGTATAAAGTATTCATTGTATGAGTCACCAGAGTTTTATGACAAGTTTGAAGTGATATGTAAAGAAAAAGACGGCTTTTCTA
>CALWJB010000074.1 GCA_944380895.1 uncultured Clostridia bacterium
ACATTTCCTTCATCATATAGGAGTATAAACAATCAAGACTCCATAAATCACCATAGTCATCTATGTCGCAGTTTTCGTTCCCGGTATACTCCCCTGCCATCTTGCGCCTCAAATTATAAATCTTGTCGTTTACTTCGCTTATCGTACCATCTTTTTCGATTTCGTATGGAATCTCTAAATTGTAGCCGTCATCGAAATGCTCGCCGCAGCAAGCTATTCCGTACACTCTGTCAAAGATTTTTTTAATCATTTTTTCATTTTTTATCAGCATGATTGTTTGCCTTCCTATTTGTCATTTAGTATTAGATTGAGTATGTATGCAATGTTATCTTTCTTTTGTTTACTTAAAATTTCGCCGTTTAGCGCTACTTCTTTTTCACTATTTAAATATTCTATCAAGCCGTTTAATACTGAGTTTGCATTAAACACATTGCTTTTCTGAAAAAACTCTTGTGAAGGTATTTTTAGAACGCTACATATTTCAGAGAGCATCCTACAATTGGGTTCTCGCCTCCCCTGTTCGTACATTCCGATTGCGGATGGTGAAACAGAAAGCTTTTCTGCAAGTTCACGCTGGGTTATACCCAGTCTTTTTCTTGCGGATTTTATTGTGTGTTTTAATACGTTTTTCATGTCTTATTATCACATCTGTTTTTTAACACGAGGACATTTGTGTGTCCCTTTTTGTTGGCCATATATTCTCCTTTGAAACAAAAATAGTTTATCTGTAATACTAATAGTATCACGTATAGCCTACAATTTCAAGCTAAACAAACTACCCTATAATGTGTCAATACTAAATAGGGAGTGATTTGTATAGATACTATAGGTGCCATAAAGGCAAGAATAAAGCGTTTGTGTTTTGAAAATGATATTACGCTTAATAAACTGGCTAATTTATGTGGTATATCGCCGTCATCGATAAAGAATATAATGTATGGTAAAAGCAGTAATCCAAAGATACTTACAATAAAGATGATTTGCGATGGATTAAATATCACTTTGGCTGAATTTTTCAATACTAAAGAATTTAATAATCTTGAGCAAGAACTCAAATAACGCTTATATTTTGCGGCTTGAAACTCTTAGCCTGGTTGAATCATATCATAATATGATAAAAATTACAATACATTAGTATTTTTATATTTCCTCTTTACTGTTCGATACTAGATAAGTAAGGAGAGATTTGTATGCTTGGAGAAAGAATTAAATTGCTGAGAAAAGCTAATAAATTAAATCAAGTAGAGCTTGGCAACAAATTGGAAGTTACGAAACAAACGGTATCCAATTGGGAGAACGAAAATATACTTCCGTCAGTTGATATGCTTATAAAAATATGTGAATTTTTTAATGTCTCGACAGATTATCTGCTTGGCTTGGACGACAAGACATATATTGAAGTAACAGGTCTTTCCATGGAGACGCTTGCACATATTCAGCAAATCATCAATGATATCCGGGGTAAAAAGGTTTAATTGTAAGAACAATGTTTCGAAAAGGGCTTTCTACAAAATAGGAAGCCTTAATTTTTTTATTTCATTGTTGTAATTAAAATAAAATTATGATATTATTAAAATATTAGGTTGTGTTGGTTATTTTAAAGGGCATCAATACAACCCATATTTATAATACTATTTTAATTTATAAAGTTTATGGAGGATATTGTATGGAAATCAAAAGAAAGAATTTTTTAAGCACGATTGTTTCACTATGTTTAATTGGAGCGATTTGTGGTAGCGCACTTGCAAATGACGTTTTACCCTCATTAGATTTCTCATCGAGAGTAGAGGAAACATTTAGCAAGGAAACTGCCGATGGCTGGGATGACAAATCAAAATTTGTTACATATCATGGTGTGAAGAACCCAATTACAGATGAAGTTATGATGAACATTAAAGATGGTATGTCTATATTAGATGTGGGGTGCGGAACAGGAAAATTAGTTTCCAAGATTGATAAAAAAATTGAGGGTGGTAATTTAGTCGGCTTGGATATAAGCGGTGATATGATTAAGCACGCAAAAAGCAAAGCTTTTACGGGCAACAACAAAGTAGATTTTATCGCTGATGATTTTATGAAACACGATTTTAATGATAAATTTGATATAATTATTTTTAGTTATGTACTGCATCACATGAGTGATCCTGCCCAAGCATTAAAGTACGCAAAAAGCCTTTTGGCTGATGGTGGAATTATTTTATTTTCAGTTCCGGGGTCAAATTATCTTTCGGAAACATTTGAACCCGAAGAGTTGCCCAGTAGATATACCTTGAAAGAGATGGATGAGATTGTTAATGAAGCCGGGCTCTACTGTATGACTGCGTGCAGAAATGATTTCTTAATGACGTTTGATTCTTATGAGAGGTATATTGACTACTTAAAAAGTATCGGTACATATCAAAAGATTAGCGGATATACGGATAAAGCATGGACCGATGAGTTTAACAAAAAAATACTTGAGAAATTCGGAAAAACCCCATACATAACGGGTGAGTATTTAACTTATGCTTGCAAAGATAAATCAAATATATTAGGATAATTTTTTGAGGTGTAGATGTGCTATGAAGTATAATGTTGTTGTTATTTTTGATAAGGATATGAAAAAAACCTTAATGTGTAAGCGTACAAAAGAGCCATATAAAGGTATGTATAATTTGGTTGGCGGTAAAATAGAAAATGAAAATGATGGTTTGAATGAGGCGTACAGAGAACTATTCGAAGAAACAAATATCAGTAAGAATGATGTGTCTTTGCAACATTTCATGAATATTGATTATTTGGCTTTCAATAAATCATTAGAGGTTTACTATGGTGTTCTGAATAAAAAAGTAGAATTAATAGAAGAAGTAAATAGACTTGAATGGGTTAATATCGATGATAACTTTTTTGATATGCAAAGATATGCCGGAGAGGGTAACATCGGACATATAATTGAGGAAATAAAAATTTATATGGAGAATACCAATTCATAATCTTAAACATCTATATAATCGGCTTCCCGTATGGGGAGTCTTTTTTACTTGAAAAATTATTTTATGATGATATACCACCGTTCGACATACGTTTATTTGAGAATAATTTATGATGTAAATCAGAAACAGAGTTAGGAGGAAATGCTTATAATTTAAAAATTTAATAGTGTATGAGGGTAGGTGCTTTTTCATATGTGCGTATCTGAAATTCATCATGTGTTTTGGCGATGTAGGTCGCCGGTTAGTATTAAATCCTATTTACATAATATTCTTGAAACCTTAAAACATATCGGAATTTTGGAGAGGCGCGTCCCGAAGAATGCGAAAAATGTAAAATCAAATAATAAAAAAATCAAAAGCCGCAAAGATTTGTTTCTTTATGGCTTCTTTGTTTTGTCAGGGCTTTTTAATATGCAATTGGTGTTTTTAAAATCTGAAGTTTTTAAAAAATTCAAGATTTCGAGAATACTAACATTTTTAATTTAGATTTTCGCATATTTTTTAGAATACAAAGTTATCCATTTATTTTTCTTTTCTCGAAGTCTGGAAAGGAAAGATAAATGGGTTTTTTTGCGTTTAGCTCGTAGTCCGCCGTAGACCTTTTGTTTTTTGAAAGAAATCAAAATTCGAAAGGACAACGGAACATGGAGATAAAGTACAAATTTGTCAACGGTGAGGAAACCTCTATCTCAGTATATGGAGAATTCGAAAAAATTATTCTCGAACTTGATAGAAATTTATATAACAACAATCAGACAGAGACGAGAAGACATATCAGTTTAAGTGTATTTGGTGAGGACAAAAAGGTTTTTGCAGATATTGAAACGGGGTTTGAAGAGCAGATATCAAATCAAGTAGATAAAGAAATTGTATATAAAGCACTTTCCAAATTAAAGCCTGATGACAGGCAACTGATAAATAAGATTTATTTAAGTGAAAACAAAATCAGTATGACTGAATATGCCACTTCAATGGGAATCAAATCGGCTGCTCTTTGGAAACGACTAGAACGTA
>CALWJB010000075.1 GCA_944380895.1 uncultured Clostridia bacterium
TTGATAAATCAATGTAACCTTCGAGGTCTGATTTTATTTTAGAAATCTGCGGTCTACCTGTGATTCCTCTCCAAATTTTAGAAAATATATTTTCATTTTGAGATTCTGTGTCAATATTCGCAAGTGCTGCTTTAGCCTGTGCTACGCTATTAATCGCCCCAATTTCAGATTGATACCCAATTAATCTTGATTTTATGCTTTCGAGCGTTTTTTCAGTTATATTAATCTCGGCTTGGATAGCGGTTTTTTGCTCATTTACTTTTTCTTCTCGCAGTTTCTGCAATACTTCTATCTCGAAAGTATATCCCTTTGAAGTTTGCAAGATTTTATCCGAAAGTTCGGGGTATTTAAGTATTAGCTTTGAAACTTCCTGACCCGAAAGATACGTTCCGTCTGTTACGTTTTTAATCGTACTGTCAAGAAGTGAAAGGGAGGAAACCATGTTGTTTATGGATTTTTCGATTGAATCAAATGATGAGTTTAAACTGTCAACTTCCTTTGAAAGTTCGGGTAGTGAATTTTTGGGTTCGTCTATACTCGAAGAAATGTCAGAAAATCCAAGTTTAGTCTTGAGTACAATCGGGTCCAAATTAAGCGTATTTGCGATTTCTTCAACCAAACTATTAACTGCCAAAATGTATTCATCAGCAGGTAAATTTTCCTTATCAAGTGAGAATAAACTGCGTAGTTTTTCTCTGACATTATCTTGATTATTTACAATCGGCTGCAAGATATTAAGGTCAATCCATGAATTCATCTGCCCCGCATTTTGAAACTGACTAAGCGTAGCTATGTCAATAGCACCGACCATAGATTTAACGTAGTTTTGTACGTTTTCATCAAGCTTTTGATAATCATCAGAATTTTCAAGGTTAGCGGTCATTATAGGTTGAATTTTAGCAATTTCCGAATTAATTTCAGCAACGAGAGTTCGATAGTGAGATAGAATTAAATTTTTGTTTTTGGTTAAACTTTCAAAAATGGATCTCGGCGACATCTCGTCAAAATCATGTACTCCGACTTTTTTAAGAAGATTTGCCGAGTAGAAATCCATATTAGCGTGTTCGCTTATAAGCTTGTTGTAATCATCAATATCTTTAATAAGGATTTCTAAAATTTGCTTGTCTTTGTATAGAGCTTCTTTTTGCGTTGTCCAAGTGGTGATGCCCTCAAAAGAAGTTTGACGAAATCCCTTAAAAATATCTTCTTGATTTTTAATTATTTCGTCATTCGCAAGTTGTTTTTGCTCTTTGAGAGCTTTATTTAACGCTTCTATACTGCCTTTTTGTTTAATAATTGCATTGCCTTCGGCGGTTCGCCCCTCGACTAATTGAGGAAACATGTCTGCAATTTGATTAACGATTTCATTGTATCTTTGGTACTCTGTGTTGGTTAACGAAATGTTCTCGCCAAACGAATTTACACCTTTTGATAATTTCTCATATTCTTGGGAAATATTTTGAACATTCTTAGAGTTGACACTAAGAGCTTTCATCTGTTCTTGATAGCTGTGAGCAAGTTCATCGGCACTATCAACTGCTTTTTGCTGTGCATTTCCAAGATTTACAAACCATGTAACAAGCCCTTCAATCGCAAGGCTAAGACCCATTGTGAGAGCCGCATTTAGTGCAGTTTCTGCAACAGTTAATGCGATTGTCGAAAGGATAGTAGATTTTGTTGCACTATTTAAAGATTTTTGTAACGAAATAAAGTTTTTTATGCTAAGCGAAGATGTATCGTTGCTTTTAGCGTAATTCTTGGCCGCTTCGCTTGCGTTTGACATCGTCTTTTCGAACGCAGTGATTTCACTTACTCCGTGATCGATAGCCGAAATGTAGTTCCTTAGTGAATTTTTATCTGTTTCAAGTTGAACTGCAAAAGCTTTTCGGTTTTCAAGCTGTGCGTTGGTAGTAAAAAGCGTACTGATTTTTTCTTTTAAGTTTTTAGCTTCAATCCATTGCTGTTTTACTAAGTCTAACCTTTTGCCCAAGAAACCAAGCGCTTTTTCGCCTGTTTCTTCGTTTTCAAGTAAACTAAAAAATCCGCCTGATTTGCCTATAAGGCTCATTGTTGTTGAAATTGCTGTTAGAATTGTTGGTAATGCGCCAAAAGTATCGACCAATTTTTGAAGATTTCCAACTCCGATAGTCCCCAAATCAAGAAGGAATTTTACAAATCCGCTATCCATTACAGAGGTAGATAGCGATTGAACACTTGCTTTAATCTGCTCCGTTTTGGCATGAATGGAATTCATGCTTTTCTCTTGCTCACGCATAGCAGAGCCTTGAGAGTTTAAGGAAACATTTACCACATCTTCTGCGGTTTTCATGCTTTTAAATATCGAGGTTATAACGTTTGCTCTGTGCTTTCCAGCGATAAGCTCAATTATGTTTGCACGTTTAACGTCTGTTAAATCATCCCACACATTAGCAATTTCTTTCATTATCTGATACGTTGATTTAAACGTGTCGGAGTTGGCCATAATGTTGACTTTGCCGTTAGTTAGGTTCAAAAGTTGTGTTTGAAGTCTTGTTACTGACTCAACCATACCTTCGGTGCTTTCACCGATTTCCTCTAATTTTCCTTTGGTGTTTCTAAGTCTTAATGAAAGGACTTTAACCGCATTTCCGGCTTCTCTTGGGTCTTGAATTACCTCGTTAGCTGCGGTGATTAATCCCAAAGATTCATCTAAAGTATTGTTTGCGGTTGCCAAAGAAGCAGCCGAAACTCTAAGA
>CALWJB010000076.1 GCA_944380895.1 uncultured Clostridia bacterium
ACATTTCCTTCATCATATAGGAGTATAAACAATCAAGACTCCATAAATCACCATAGTCATCTATGTCGCAGTTTTCGTTCCCGGTATACTCCCCTGCCATCTTGCGCCTCAAATTATAAATCTTGTCATTAACTACGCTTATCGCACCATCTTTTTCGATTTCGTATGGAATCTCTAAATTGTTGCCGTCATTAAAATGCTCGCCGTAGCAAGCTATTCCGTACACTCTGTCAAAAATTTTTTTTAATCATTTTTTCATTTTTTATCAGCATGGTTGTTTGCCTTCCTATTTGTCATTTAGTATTAGATTGAGTATATATGCAATGTTATCTTTCTTTTGTTTACTTAAAATTTCACCGTTTAGCGCTACTTCTTTTTCACTATTTAAATATTCTATCAAGCTGTTTAATACTGAGTTTGCATTAAACACATCGCTTTTCTGAAAGAATTCTTGTGAAGGTATTTTCAGAACGCTACATATTTCAGTGAGTGTTCTACAATTGGGTTCTCGCCTCCCCTGTTCGTACATTTCGATTGCGGATGGTGAAACAGAAAGCTTTTCTGCAAGTTCACGCTGGGTTATACACAGCTTTTTTCTGGCAGATCTCAATTTTTGATTGTAATTTTTATTGTTTTTCATAGCAAAGTTTAAATATATCACCTGACTTACAGTATTTAACTTATTTTAAGTTAAAAGTCTCGAATGAAAATCCTCCGAGACTAAAATCCTAGTTAGGGGAGGAATTTAAATGTATAAAAGGCTTAGAGATTTGAGAGAAGATAAGGATATGACACAAGCTCAAATAGGTAAGGTGTTGGAAATGTCACAAACCGGGTATTCTCAGTACGAATTGGGAATTAATGATATTCCTACGGCGGTTCTTAAAAAGTTGGCACTATTTTACAACACCAGTGTAGACTATTTGCTTGATTTAACCGATGAACCTAAACCGTATCCAAGAAAAAAATAGAGTTGTGTATGCCAGTAGTTTAACTTATTTTAAGTTAAAAGTCAATAACGTATTTCAAGTTAATCTAAAATTTTTTTAGGTGATTTGAAATGTATAGGAGACTTAGAGATTTAAGGGAAGATAAAGATTTGACGCAAGCTAAAATAGGGGAATATCTTAATATGTCGCAGACAGGATATTCGCAATATGAACTTGGAATAAATGATATACCAACATATGTTTTGAAAAAGCTTGCAGTATTTTACGGTGTTAGTACCGATTATATTCTTGAACTTACTGATGAAATGAAACCTTACCCAAAATAAAAATAGCCATTCAAATTTATAGTGTTTGAGTGGCTTTTGTGTTGTAAATTTTAATTTTGTATATTTAGAAGATATTTTTTGAAAAATGAATTTTCTGCATTTGATTTGATTTCATCTTCGGGATATTGTTCTTTATATTTTTGCGTTAGGTATAGTAAAAATTCTTTAGCACCAGGGCATCCGTTTTCCGTAGAAACAGGATTTTTATAATTTTTATTTATTTTTTCAAGTGTTTTTGCGCTACATGAAGTCCAATGAGTTTTTATGGCATTGCTGATATTAGATTCTATAGTTTTTGCTTGTCTATCGAGTATGTTCCCTGCGTGAAAATAAATGGTACTGATCATATGGGTGTTTTGAGGATTTTCCTCATGATTTAATAAAACGGCACAGTAGGCAATTTGTTTGGATTTTTTGTCTTCGGTGTCAATGTCGATTTCACCGAGCATATTTAAAAATCGATTCATTTCGAAATTTAATTTTTGAGTGATGAATTTAAGTCCGATAAATCCTTTGCTTTTTTGTAATTTAGCTTCTTCGATAGCTGGATTTATTTTCTTTTTACTTAAGCTTTCGATTATATTTATAAATGTTTCAGAAGAAAACACAAAAATAAAAGACATTAGCATAAAAAGTGCAAATATAAATGATAGAGCATAGTGAAAACTGTCTGATGTTGTATATTTGATTTTATATTTAAGATAAATTATTACAAATAAAGCTGATCCTAAAAACAGAGGGAAGATACGATAATTTGAAAGTCTCCTAATGGAATTAGTATTTACTCTTTTAAATCTATGCACTGCAAAAACGCATAGAAAATACACTACCAACACAGATAATCTGAAACTTATCAAGTTCAAATTCGGCTCGTAAGTAACATCAGGGATTTTTAGTGCTCTCCAACTAGCGGGGATTAATTGAAATACTAAAAAATGCGTATACTCCAATATACAAGTTGTAAACAGAGTATATGTAACTACAAAGTTTAGTTTATTATCGATATTATTTTTTAGAAATAAAAAGCTAAAAATAAACATTGAAGAAATAGCAATAATTATTGGGGTGTCAATTATATAATACTTAAAAATATTGACAATGAATGTGTATAAAATTGAAAACATTAAAGTTTTGCTTAAGCCATGTTTTTTTGAGTTGTCAAAATGATAAAAAATAAATAATCCATTTATTAGATATCGCATTATGCTAATTAACAAAAGAATAGCCAAGAAATTTCACCTTATTACTTAAAGACTTTAAAGAATATTATAGTGATGAAAATAATAAAAAGATACATAAATCGACAAATTCGGATTTATGTATCTTTTTTGATTTAGTAAAGAATAAATTTTGTTGTTAATTATCCCATCCGGCTCCGTTGTGAGCGTAACAAATATAACTACAAGTATTTGTGGCTCTTGCGGTTACATCAGGAGCTTGTGAAGCCAAACCGAATAAGAAAGTAAGTGCAGCAACTGCACCGAACATTTTTTTAAACATAATTCTTACCTCCTTCTTTAATGGATATTTTTAAATTACCATTTATTTCCAATTTGTTTGTGAAAAATTTGTCGACTGAAGTAGGTTCTGTTGTTTCAACATTTTTTTTGCTGCAGTTTTTTATATTTACGGACAAGGTGACGACAAAAAGATTTAGGGTTGCCAACCCTAAAAATTAGGGAGGTCAATCTTAAGCCTTTTTCGAGGCGTTTTATAAAAATGAAAGACACATTACAGATTTTTGGAAAATCATCGGAGTGATCAATCTGATAATAGGTGTCTTTTTTTATTTTATACGTGGTTCGCCGTAGACCTTTTGTTTTTTGAAAGAAATCAAAATTCGAAAATTCGAAAGGACAACGGAACATGGAAATAGAGTACATATTTGTAAATGGGGAAAAGGCGACTGTGGAGGTTAGTGGCGATTTTGAAAAAATTATTCTTGAATTGGACAGAAATCTATATAACAACAATCACGCTGAAACTAGACGTCACATCAGTTTAAGTGTATTTAATGAGGACAAAAAAGTTTTTACGGACATTGAAACAGATTTCGAAGAACAATTATCAAATCAAGTAGATGAAGAAATCTTATATAGAGCCCTTTCTAAATTAAAGCCTGATGACAGGCAACTGATAAATAAGATTTATTTAAGTGAAAACAAAATCAGTATGACTGAATATGCCACTTCAATGGGAATCAAATCGGCTGCTCTTTGGAAACGACTAGAACGTA
>CALWJB010000077.1 GCA_944380895.1 uncultured Clostridia bacterium
AGTCTTTAAAACTATGCCCGGAATATCAGTTATAAAACCATCAATACCCTGAAAATTTAAATTACCGTTTGTTATGTCTTCTTTTGAAATTAATTTTATCTTATTGCCATGAATCTGACGGCTACGAACAAGATTTTTTTTGTCATAACCGAGAGCATCACAAAAAATTTTATAGTTTTCTTCAACGTTTTCAGCACTTTCCGAATCCCCAAGATAAAAATTCATCGAACTGAATTCATTCTTACTAACGCCTCCGTATCTCGTGGAAAAAGCATGACTTATAGCCGGATATTTTTCAAGCTTTTTAAAAGTTAAATATCCGACTTTTCCGCTAAAATGCAAATTCATGGTCTCGCTTTTGAAATTCACAATATCACCTCACATAAAAGTTTACAAAATTATATTAATTTTATACACTTGAAATTTCCTGCACTTGAAAATTATATTTTTAAAAATATTGATATTTGATGTACATAAATATATGATTTATAAATAAAATAGCAGTTTGTTATAAATAGCAAAAAATCCGAAATGTTTTTAATCAATAAAAAATTAAGTTATTTACAAACTATGAAAAATTCACACAGAAAACATCCGACGAAAATAATAAAACACCGGAATTAATAATCGCAAGCATCTCTCACTAAATAAGATTTAACCACTTACGTATATTTTAAAGATATCGGCAACAAACATAAAAAATTTTCAAAAGAAGCCCGTAAATTGGCACTTATTTACTTCTCAAATAAAATTTATTAGTGTAATCACACATTATGTCTTGCTTTATTTTGCAATTTTATATTAAGTATCAAAGGATATCTGTAGAAAATCGTGTTGAATTTATACACTCAAAAACCTGCCACCAAAATTAGTGGCAGGTGATATATGATTATTTAGCCCACGGTAACACTTCCCGGCTGTTCATCGCCAAGAACAGTCTCTTGTTCATTTTTGACCTCTTCTGCTTCCTTTTTGTTGCAATCTTCCAGACATTTATCATAGTTATCATAGTCGTCATATCTTATAGCTTCAATATCAAACTTAACAACCTTTCTCCCTGTCGAATCCCTACCTATCTCAGGTTTGGCCCAGAGCATAAGATTATGATAACTCTTCCCTTCATTCTCCAAACGCGAAATATAGTCGCTAACAGCATTCGACAAATTGCTAGAGACACTACCAGTATTGGTACCTCCTGCACCGACAATCGACCTCGCACCATTTTTCATTTCGGCAGCATATTCGGAAATCAATTCATACCCTTTATCAGATATAACGATACCTCCCAAACCGTGATGTGTCAAACGTTCTCTTAGAGAAACTTTATTTGGTTTTCCATTAGCAACATAATCGTCAGCATTTCGTATGATGCGTTCATCTCCCAAAGCATCTCGGGCTATATCTTCATAGTCTTCTACCTTTAACTCGTCAAAGTAACAGATGCTTCCAGACAGACGCGCCATAAGCGAGCCGTCGTGCGGAACAACCGTCTGTGTTCCTGATTTATCCTTAATTGGTTTAATAGTTTTCTCTTCGCCGTAAACGTCCAAAACCGGATTTCCATCTTCATCAACCACAACTTCCCTGAGAACACCGGTTTCGTCAACTTTAATCCGACCTTGTAAAGATGCCGTTGTTTCATTAGTTGTGCAAATAAACACAGCACCGGTCAAATCAATGTAATTACCATTATGATCTTTGAGTCTGTTGTCAATAATGCTTCTAAACGTTTCATCTAAAGCGTGAGTTTCAGGGAAGCGACCGGTATTATCCTTACGATAAAGTTTATCCCATTCGTCCACAACAACCACACGCACAGTACCTTCTGTCGCCTTTAAGTATGATGCCAGTGTGTTCATATTCATATTGGACAGCGCACCATCTTTTCCACTGCTACCCTGCTTGGTGTTACCGTAAAGGAATCCATGAGACATATCGCCGTATAAAGCTCTAGACGCGTCCAAAACGTCGTTAGCAGTAACTATATATGGTTCTACTTTGGTAAGCGCCGCAGACAAAAGTTTAGCCATATAAGTTTTACCAGTACCGGACGGACCGTTAAATACAAGGACTTTAGGAGGAGGCAATTCAGAACTCGAAGCACCAATTTTTCCTGCTTCCAACTCGGAAACAAACTGAGTAAAGAACGACATTATTTGGTCTTTGGCCCCTTCTTGGCCACGAACCATACTATCAAATGCACTCCGCAAGTTTTTTCGTCCTTCTTCTGAATTATAGTCCTTTGTTTCTTCTATTTGGGTTTTAATTTTAAGCTGTTCTCTAACCGCAGCTACTGTTTCGGTACCATTAGTCCAGTAGTATCGTAAATTATTTACATCAGATGCCATAGACGCACCTTTGTTAACAATCTTGGTGAGCGCGGCAATCGCACTAGTGACACCGCCACCAATTGTCGCAAGTGTAGCCATTCCTGATAGACCACTAGTTATTTTTCCAAAAAAACTACCACTTTTTTTGGCTTTTATACTACTGTTAATAAGCTTAAGATAATCATCGCTGTTACGCCTTTCACTCCATAATGTCGAGTCATCTTTGAGCTGACTTTCTTCTTTCTCTAACATCTCTTTCTTCGCTTTTTCATCTGCGCTCAGTTCTCCCTTGCTTTTTAATTTTTTCAGCTCATCAAGCTTTTCCTGTGCTGAATTTGTTGGACTTGTCAATACGTCTAGCTGATGATTAAGCATTTTGATGTCATCTTTGTTCTTCTGGTAGTCCTTAAGATTGTCAGAAAGTTTTCTGCTTTGTGAAGCCAGATATGCTCCGCCGCCAAGAAGAGCAGCTGAACTAAGAAAAATCTTACCCTTATTGTTCCAAACACCATCTAAAAACTTATTAAATCCATTTTTTATTTTTTCGCCCAACGATACCTTTTTTTGGTGTTTTTCATCCTCATCATCATTCAACCAATTCGGTAAATCTGCACCTTTTCCCTTTCCAAGATGAACGCCGGCGTTTGAAGATGCCGCCCCTGAATTTTTGGGCGAAGCGGCTCCGGCAGGCGTGGAAAACATTAGCGAAGCAAGAGCAGAAGCTGCCAGCTTCTGCGTACCGCTCACACCACCTGAAACATCACTTAACTGCTTTTCTTTTACTTCTTTGATTTTATCTGTATTCTTTTCCAACTCTTCTTTGAGGTTCTCAACCTCATCAAGGCATACGTAAACCAAATCCTCAAAAAATTCTAAAAATTCCTCGAATGTATATCCTTTCTGAATTTTTTGACAAAGTGAATACAATTCAAACATATCATCGGTCTCCATGATCCGATTTACAACGTCCTCATGATCAAATATCTTTTCCATTAAAATGTCTAAGTTAGGATTACTGGTCATTTTTGTCATTCCTTTCTCTTATTATGGATTTCTTTTATTGTAACTAAATAAAACTTGCAAGTCAACCCCTAAAAATTAATTTTTTGTAGGCGCTCTAAAAAAGCAATAAAAATATCTTACCGAACTCCTCGTCCGTTTGAAATAAACACTACACTCCCAGATCTTTTATATTCATAATTCGATTCAAAATCCAATGCGCTACCATATTAACATAATTTTAAATATAATTCAAGTGATTTTCACGTATTATTAACCACATTAAAATTTATTTTTTTACCATCTAAAACACAACGAACTTTTTCTCCGCTTCTCAACTTCCTTTTCATCATCAAATCCGATATCGGCAATTCTATATCTTCTTGGATAATCTTATCTATCGCTCTTGCTCCGTATAAATTTTCATCTCCGCAGCAAAGATCGCATATATATGCAATCACATCATCCGAAACTTTAGCGTTAATTCCAAATCCATGTAATCTACTTTCCAGTTTGGCAATTTTGCCCCTTATAATTTTGACATAGTTCTCCTTGGAAAGAGTATTAAAAAATACAACGTCAGTTACATTGTTCATTACGCTTTTTCTAATTTTTTCTACAAAATTTTTGTTTAAAAGCTCTTTTAGAGCCGCTTCTTTATTATTCGAATCTGTAATTTTATCGCCTAAGTCTGCCGCCAATATGACAATGGCATTTGTAAAATCTACTTTCTTACCTGCAAAATCAGTTAGAAATCCTCTGTCTAAAATCTCGTAAATTACGCTTAGTTCGGCTTCGTCGGCTGAATCAATATTGTCGAACATCACCACAGAATAAGGGTTTTTAGTTATCTTTTCTATCAGCTCGCTCTTGCTTTTTGTAGAACCTATCAAATTCTCAATGGAATGCTTATTACCAAGAATCAGCATATCAATATCTATAAAACTTCCGATCTCTTCTCCTATAACTTTTGCAAGTTCACTTTTTCCCACGCCTGACGGTCCGACAAACAAAAATGAAGCTCTGGGTTTATTTTCATCGCAAAGTCCCAGACGTCCCCTCTTAACGGCAGCACATACCACATCTACGGCACTCTTCTGACCAATAACAATTTTTTTTATCCTATCACGCATAGTCTCAAGTATTTCGGCTTCATCTTCCGATAAGTCACCTATCGACATATTGGTAACTTTAGATATCGCTTCCACAACGTCTTGGCGCGTAACTTGAATTTCATCGTCAAGATTCTTTTGAGCGCTCACTAGTGCCAAGTTAAGTATATCCACAGCTTTATTCGGATAACACTTGTTTTTCATATATCTTCCTGTAAGATTTACAATATCCATAAGAACTTCATCAAGTATTTTTATATTTTGATTTTCTTCAATATCATCTTTTAAATACTTGAGTATCCTGAAAGTATCAAATTTACTCGGTTCTTCAAGAAAAACATATGTATAGTCTTGTGAAAGATTATGCTCTTTTAGCACGTCGCCGTATTCTTCATCTGTCGCCGAAGCAATGATTTTTATATCAGAATTACAAAGATTGTTTTTTATTAGAGCTAAAATACCGGGAATTTTATATATCTGACCAATATCATCTATAAACAAAATAACTTGATCGGACTTCACTTCATCAAAAATACCTTCCAAAATAGTTAAAGCACTACCTTGCGATTCGCTTTCGCGCACAACAAGCTTTGAGATGTTTATTTTTAATATTTTTTTATTTTTTATTTTTTCGGGAACATTCCCACAAGCAATCCTATATGCAAGACCTTCTACAAGCGCAGTCTTACCGACTCCCCTGCCTCCCACTATAAAAGGATTACTTTTTTCGGCAAGACTTAGTACATCTGTTAAATTTTCAACCTTGTTATCACACATTAAAAAATCATGATACTCACCGCATCTTGCTTTTTCTGTCATATCTTCGCAGTATTCAGATATAATCATTTGTTTGTCAGCACTGAAAATACTCGATTTGGATATGACATCATATATAGGTTTTGCAGCAGCGTTGCCTATAATGTTGACTATAGAAGAAAATAAAATACATAAAATTACAGCTCCCAACATATTAATTACTTCCTTTCAAAATAAAATCGGTTACTCCACATTGCTTCGAAAAAAATCTTGTACCGTTTCATCTACCATATCAGTTATCAGCTGCATAATTTTTTGTTTTTCCGAAATGCCGCTTAACTTCGCCATAATATAAAATTTTATTTTTGGCTCTGTTCCGGATGGCCTAACTATAATTTTTATATTATTTTCAAGATCAAATTCTAAAACATCCGAATTTAAATTGCCACCGAATTTCAAATAATCCTTTTTGCTTTTGATTTTATAAACCCCAATATAACTTAGATTATCTTCTCTCAAATAACTCATTATACTGCTCTTTGATGCTTTTGATTTTATTTCTTTCAGATTATAATTGAGCGTCTTTTCAGCAAAACATCCATATTTTAAATATAATCCCAAAAGAATTTCCAGTAAATTTTTACCAAATTTTTCTTTATAGTACGCAGCCGCTTCACACAAAACAAGTGAAGCCGATACGGCATCTTTATCACGGACGTAACTGCCACAAAGATATCCATTGCTTTCTTCAAAACCGAATAAATAGTCATTGATACGGTTCGATTTTTCTAAATCGGCAATCTCATGTGCGATATTTTTAAATCCCGTCAAAACATTTCTTACCTCAAGACCATAGGATTTGGCAATCTCGTCAATCATCATTGTACTCACTATTGTCTTGATTATCACGCCGCTTTTGGGAAGCGTTTTTTCGTTTTTTCGGCGTTCCAGAATATAGTTTGTGAGAAGTATACCTATTTCGTTACCACTGAGAATTTTATACTCGTTTTCGCCTCTTACGCATACTCCGAGTCTATCCGCATCCGGATCGGTTGCTAAAATTAAATCGAAATCATTCGGCTCCGCTGTTTTCAAAGCTTCACTAAACGCAGATATGTCCTCGGGATTGGGGTATGGACAAGTCGTAAAATTTTCATCGGGATTTTCTTGAGATTTTACAACCTCGAGATTGTTTACTCCGGACCTTTTAAGAACTTTTTGAACAAATTCGTTGCCCGCACCGTTCAGAGGTGTGTAGAGCACTTTTATACCGCTCAAAAAAACAGATTTCGAATGATATTTTACGATTTCGCCTATGTAGCTTTCTTTCAGGGAATCATCCGTAAAACTAATCATGCCACTTTCGAGCCCTGCAGAAAACTCCAGACGTTTTATATCTTTGAACATATCAACTTTTTGTATACATTCATAAACTCCTTTGGCAAATTGCTCATTCATCTGCGCGCCGTCACTGCCGTAACATTTGTATCCGTTATATTCGGCCGTGTTGTGGCTCGCTGTTATCATCACTCCGGCATCGGTTTTTAAATTTCTTACCAAATAGGATAAAAACGGCGTTGGTGCAAGTTCTTTTGTTATATACGATTTTATACCGTTCGCTGACATTACACATGCAACTTCTTTGGCAAATGTTTTCGAATTTCTCCGGCAATCGTATGAAATTGCCACAGATAATGCTTTATTTTTTTTAAGCAAGTAATTTGCAAGTCCTTGTGTTGCCTTTCTGACAGTGTAAATATTGATTCGGTTATTCCCCGCCTCCATCACTCCTCTTAGCCCCGCTGTTCCAAACTTGATATCTTCTGCAAATCTATCTTCAATCTCATCTTTATTGTTTTTAATGGATAAAAGTTCATTTTTTACAGTTTCATCGCTCACATTCCGGATCCAAAAGTTAAAACATTTTTCAGCTTTACTCAATTTAAAAATCCCCCTAAAATTAATCGTCAAGGGGATTTTAACATAATGTAATGTATGATTCAATCGGCTCTTTGATTAAACCAAAGCACAAAAATAAAGTGCATTTTTTATTCTACTATAAATTTTGTTGAAGTCTTCAATCGGTAACGGATTTTCTCCGCAACCTACCTCTATCGTAAATGCAGGTTTACCGAATTCTTCGATAAACCAATCTTTAAATCCCCCGCCAACCGCCAAACCTTCGGGTTTACTAATTGTATATCCGCTCATTATTGAAAAAATTTCAGCAAATTTTTTTGAATTTTTTGGCGTACGGTCTCCGTAATCCCAATAAATTTCTTCACCTTGACTATGAAACGCCAGAGCATATTCAAAATTATTTTTCCTGCAAAGATTGGTAACTGCTTTTGTTTCAGGTTCGCTTTCCGGTGAATTCCCGCCGTAACGAGTATGTTGGGGAGAAAATATGTTGTTTTTCTCTTCCAGTTTATGCAAGGCTTCCCAGCCCGCGTCATAATTATGATTTAAGTCTACTCCGTTGGCGTTGGATTGCCACTGCGCCGCAAATCTGTCGCTGATATTTTTTATGGGCAATTTACTTTTGGGAACAGACTCAAAACCATTTAAACTGATTTCTACGCCGTCAGGATTAAGGCACGGTACAGCCGTAATTCCTCGTTTACTGAATTTGTCTTTTAAATCAATTCCACAAATATTCTTGTTAAATTTTATCTTTTCGCACATCTCATAAAAAAATTCAAATATCAAAAGAGTTGTAATCCACTCCAAACCGTGATGAGCACCAATCCAAAGCACAGAATCTTCTCTGTTGCCTATGCTCATCAAATCTATACTTCTTCCACAAACACTATATCCTATTTTTTCCGTTTTAACAAAATTAAATTCCTTGACTATTTTATTAACCATATTTTCTCGCATCCGCTCAGTAGGTAATATTTTTTCAAAAATCAAGTGATATTCCTCCACTAAAATTACTCACAATTATATTATGTTTATTAAATAAATTATAGAATATCATTAAGTTAGTAAAACAATTATAGATTATATTGCTTTTTTAAAATTAATTGGTATAATTATAATAAATATTTATTTAACGATTGCTATGGAGGAGATGCGTATGAAAAAAGTTTGTTGTAATATAAAATTTTCAAATTCAAAATTAATTTGGTGCTTCTTCGCTCTTTTTATGGTAATTTCTTTTGCCGTGAAAGTTAATTGCAGCGACGGTTTTAAAAAAAGTATTATAACCCTCCCAAAAGCTGAAGACGGCATAGAAAAATTAGAGTACATCGTGAACGGTGAACCTAAGGGAAGCACGGACGGAATTGACTACACCGAACTGGAACCCGGTACGAAAATCAATTTTGCCGTTAAATTTCAGTCTGAAGGATACAGTAAATTACGTGTCCGCAGTGTTAAAATAAACTCAGAAAACGGTTCTGTTTTAAGGCTTAATACCTACGATAAAGATGATGAGGGTAATTTTATTCTCATGCGTGTGCGGGACGATGAACTTTTAAACCCCGGACAAACCTATATCTCATCTGATTACACGGTAAGTAAAGATGATAAGCTTTATTTTGAGGGTATCATAGAGGATGAGTACTGCATTAAAATATTTGGCAAAAATAACGATTTAAATCTTTTAGATGCCATTAAATTTAAATATTCAAAAAATGGCGAAGGCTACGTGGATGCCGGATTTTCAGAAAATGAAAACGCTTTTTTGATAAACGGGATTACAAGAAGTTCAAATGTAAAACTTATGTTTGAAATACAGGAAGGATATACAAATTCGAATATTTCTTTAATAAGTAATGGTCACCAAATAGCAGTGGATGAAAAATCAAAAATTTGCACACTCCCCGAACTCAAAGAAGATACAAATTTAGAAATAACAAATCTTGAAAAAAACAGCTATGATGTAACGTTTAACGAATATACAAACGCCAGATTTTTTTATAGAATTACAGGTTCAGATGATGAATTTGAGTCTTCCGAAACCGTTAAGGTAAGATACGGCGATAGCTTGGAATTTAAGTGCGAAACCGATAGTGATGATATTCTGAGTTCCGGCGAAGTGACCGTGAACGGAAAAACTATTGTTGCAAATAACGGCGTCTACAATTTGGAGAATATAAAAGATCATTCAAGCATCGCCATAACGCCTAAAGAAAATGCACTTTATACTATCTCGCTTCCAAAAGGTGAAGACAGAATAACTCTTTGTGATACTTCAGGCAATGAAGTTTCAGAAATTACTACTAAACAGAAAAGTTCTGTAGATTTTAAAATCGTACCCGACGATGCATATCAGGAAAATTTTATCATGGCCGAAATGTACGCTGTCCCGACGAGCAAACTCTCTGATGGCACTTATGACGTAACAGTGAATCCCGAAGAAGCAAAATCGTTTTTAGTGATACCTTCAGGCGGTTACGTTTATACTCTCGAAAATGTTACGGAACCTGTAAAAATAATCGCGTCGGGAATGAAAAAGAGTGTCTATACTGTGACTTTGCCCGAAAAAATAATCGGTGCGACGGCCGAAGTGGAAACTAATGAAAATGTGACTAAATTAACAGATAATAAATTTGAAGTGGTTCACGGTTCGGATTTAGTAGTTAATCTCGAGCCTGAACTCGGATATGATTTATCTACCATAAATGTCTCGGATATAAGTAATTCACTGGAATTTACAAAAGATGAAAATAAGTATACATTTAGGAATATAGATGGTGACAAATATATTACCATAACCGGTGCATCAACTGCTATGTGCAGGATTTCTTTTGAAACCGCAGATGTGGTGGCAACAAACGAAAGCGGATCTGCGTGGAAAGATAATACTGCTTTGGTAGAATATCAAAAAGGAACAATAAAATTTAAAGTACGCCCTGCCGAAAAGACAGCAAGCACTGATGAAGATATTTTGCTGAGCATAAAATCCGGAAGTGGAAATCTTGAGAAAATTTCTTCGGAAAAAAACACATATTTACTAAGCGCAGTTACAGAAGATATAGTTTTAAGCTCAAACAAAACTCAAAATACATCTGTTACAATAACGCTTAAATCGGACAATGACGACTTACAGTTTACGGACGCAAATGATGAAAATATAGTGCTTCCTGAAGAAAATACCGTTAGTTATGGAACCAACCTCAACTTTAAAATCGTTTCAAAAAGCGGAAGAAGTACCGACAATATATCCGTTGTATCCGGAGTTTCGAACCCAATAGTGGAGAACGAAACAGCTTCAAACACATACTCGCTGACAGCGCTGCGCTCAGGGGAAACAAGCACTATGGATTTTTCGTCTCCTAAACAAGGTCAATACGTTGACCTGTGTGAACGTTTTCATCTAAATGTAAATGAAAACTATTCTGACAAAATTTTAGATTCAAATTTATGTTCAAATTATGATGTAAATGATATCCCACCTATGATTTTGGTATTCAGTAAAGATCCCGAAGCATGTGAATGTATAAATATGGAAAAAAAAATAAAATTGAAAAACTATGATTCTAAGGAACCTACAATAGCTATTGATTCTATTGATCAAAATTTCTCAGCCATCGGCTCTAGTGACGACTATGAAATATCTTTGTCTGTTCCTACTCTTTCCGTTGAAGAAGAGACACACGACTACTACTTAGATATAATGTTCAAATCCGTTAAAGGCTTAGTCCTAGACACAGGCTCCTACAAACCTTATAGTACTTACTTGTGTACACAAGAAAGATTAAAAGGTGACTCCTATAACAGAACAGTACCTTATGGCGAAAACGAAAACTATACCATACCACCAACTTTAACTGAAGAAAACCCGGGAGACTATTACTCTATTAAAAACTCAAATAAACTAAAAATACCGGACAATACCACCGCCCTGGTATATCTAAGCGACTGCTATTGTCACTCCTTTACACAACTTTATACGAATGTAACATTAAAAAATAGTCTTACATTTGATGCCTTGCACCAATCCGATATTGAGTTTACAAATTTTTCACAAAATATGCAAGATGACTTTACAATATCGATTACACCCACGCCTGACTACCTATATTATACCATCGACCTTACTCCCGTTGAAGCATCATTTAGAATATATTTAAACAGTGATAAAAAATTTGCTGATGGTGTAACCGCACCTCTTTGTTTGGGCGAAGGGGCATACGCAAAAATAAAACAACAAAACGTAGGTCTAGACTCAGAATCAAACAGGTATTACGTCGATTGTACGCTTTTGGTCACGCCGTTTGGCGAAAATATAGAACTCAATTGGTCGAATGATTCAGGAATTGTTACTCGTTCACACAATGTAACTTTTATTTCAAATAATAGTAGCAGCTTATTCTACGAATCGAGTGAAAGCGGCTCACCAGCTATAACTTCGACTTCGGTTGTGCATTATAATGGGCTGACCTTTTATACCGGCCCGATTGAAGAATACGAAAAATATGATTCTTTAATAATAAACATGAATTCAAAAGATTATATAGTAGACAATATTTCGAAAATATATGTCAATCAAGGTGACGGTAACACGAAAAAATATAATAATGAATGGATTAAATTAGGCGGAAATCCCGAAATATTTATAAGGGCAAGCGAGACAATAGATTCACGAATTAAGTATGAAATTGCAGGAAACACCGAATCTATAACAGAATACATCGAAGCCCCTCAAACCGGCAGATCAGATGAAAATTCAAATAACATAATATACAACTTAGAAAAACCTGTTGATGCAATAACTCCACAAGGAATTGTGAATGATTTAAGCATAACTTCAAATAGATCTTTTAAAAGCGTGGAAGTAATTTTTAGTTATGTAGACGGAATTAAGTATGAAATATTTGGCGGTAAAGAAATATATGAGGGAAGCCAATCCGTAAGATATGAAAAAAATTTGGCTTTTAAGGTTTTGCCAGAAGATGGATATGATATTTCTAATATACAGGTAACGGCTTCGTCAAACGCAATTTCTCAAACGCTAAACCTAACAAACGGCTACTATATAGTTACAAAAGTTTCAGATCGAATCACAGTTTCGGTAAGCGGCGTACAAAAAACTAATGTTTCACTATCATTTCAGCAGCATGAAGGTATAACATACAAAGACGGTTCAGGTAAAGAATATCTGTTAATGCAACAAGTTCCATACACCGAAGAAATTGTATTCCAAATAGATATTTCAGAAGAATATTCTCAAAGCGAAAAAGATATAGTCATAAATTTAACATATCCAAACAGCCCCGATACAGAAATTTCATTTGGAGACTCCCCTCTCGATGAATCCGAAAATCCACAACCATATAAACAGGACAACTTATATATAATCCCGGAGGAGTATGTAAATCAAGATATAAAAATTACTATCGGCGAATTGAATGCAAATGAATATAGTATTTCTCTTACACCTTCTCAGGGCATAAAATATATTGACTCGTCAGGCGAAGGGGATCTCCCAGAACTCAATGAGGGTATAGCGTATGGAAATTCGTTTAAATTCCGAATCGATACGGTAGAGGGCTATGAAATTTCAGACATAGAAGTCGTGGCAAAAGCAGATTTGAGTAACACCTCTCCTGTCACGCTGATACCCACAAACGGTATCTATACCATTGAAAACGTAACTTCAAATTATACAGTAAGCGTTTCGGGCATTTCAAAACAGCAGCGTACAATAGAATTCCGAACCGTTACGGGTGTGGCATGCTTGGATTCATACGGGGCTACATTACCCTCGAGCGTAACTGTTGAAAACGGTGAAGATTTTTCGTTTTACCTATCTTTTGACTCAGCTTACAGCAAATCGGAAAGTACAGCAAATGTCACAATAAAAGGTTCGAACAATACCGTACCTCGTGATTCAAGCGGTAAGTATACTCTCTCAAACGTAACCGAAAACAAAATAATAGAAATTATAAACGTTACGAAGAACTCCTATATCGCAACATTTATTCCCGCAGAAGGTGTGGTTTACAGAACGGCGAAAGGAAAAGAATTTAGTGGTACATTGAATGTTGAATATGGTGAATCGCTTTACTTTAAGATTTCGCTTTTGGATGCTTATGATCAGTCTACTCCCAACGTGAAAATGAATGGAACACAAAATCTCGTTGAAAACAGTGGCTCATATGTTCTTGAAAATATCAGTGACGACGTAACCGTAACAGTTGAGAACGTTGAGAAAAATCCGGAAGAACTTACAATAGAAGATATTCAAAAAGTTCCCGATTCGGTTGCAAACGAAAATGATGTGGATACTGTCGTGGAAGCAACAAAGGCATATAATTCGCTCTCAGATGAAGATAAAAATTTAGTAACGAACAAACAGGAGCTCGAAAAAGCTCAAAGTGAGGCCGGAAACATAAACCACAGCTCCAACGGAGTGACTATAAGCGGTGTTGACTGGAATATTAAATTAATCGTAACACCTCTTAGCGATAATCAAGAAGAAGTAAAAGCGTTTGAAGAAAAAGTAGAACGCAGAAGTGTGCTTTCGCTTTACAGAGCAGAGCTAATAGACCTGATTACAGGTGAAAACTATAGTATTCCATACGGTGAGGAGGTTCAAATAACCATTCCTTGCCCCGACCTCACGGGATACAAAAACGTGACAGTGGCACATGAAAATTTGGCAGGCAATATGGCATACTTCGACCTGAATATAATTGACGATACAGCGAAATTTTCCGCCAATTCTTTGGGGCTTTTCGGAATAGCAGCAAAAGAAATTCCAAATTACTCAGAAGACACTTCAGATATTTCGATTTCAATGGGAAATCTTGTTTCCGATGACGAAGAACTTAAAACATTACTCGGAGAAAATTTAAGTTCCAAACTCGGCCACCTCATAGATTTGGAAGATGAAAATGAAAATAATGAAAGTAACGATTCCGGTGGAAGTGACAGCAACAGTTCTGACAGTACGGACTCACTAATGAACAGTATGGCAAACGGCGCAATGTTACTCACAGATTCGGTATATAATTGGGCTCTGGATAACGAATTTTTGGCCGTGATTTTGATTCTGGTCTTGGGTTTCTTGCTAATTTTGATTATTATCATTGCAAACCGCAAAAAAGATAAAGGCAATGAGAATGACAACCTTAAAAAAAGAAATCCATAACACAATAAATGTCCGTGCGTAAAACACATAGTCTTAATTATAAAAAGACTGCCGGCCGTTTGATATGGCCGGTTTTTGATGTGCTAAAGCCCAAAAAGTGATTATTTGTCACGACGGTGACAACTACGCCTATACCACACCCAACTCTTTAACTTTGCCAACATTAGAAAATTCAAAACTTACGGGAATGACTAATCCCGGATAATTGAGTGAAGAAAATATGGCCTCCGACAAATTGATAAAAAAATTATTATTGGCGAAAAAACAACTATCATATTATAATATAGATTATTACTTAAAAGATAAACATATAGAAGAATCTAGCCCATTATTAGCGGATGTTTTACTGGATGCAATATTTACCTTCATAGAAGCAAAATACGAATTAACAAAATTAAAATATCCAAGAAAACAATACTGGGCACAAAAAATAATAGTAGATGCCGCAAATCTAATGTCCGATTTAATCCAAAATATTGAACAAGTGTTCCAAAAATAAGATAACTACGACTGAAACCCAACAATAGTTAAGTACATGTTTATACAAAAAAATTTGTATCCCCACTTTGCCGCAGCATTTGATTACCGGCTATGGTGTTGCACTAACCACACTACAAGATCTCATCCTCGCTAATTTCAAGCGGGTTTTTGGTGTGGCGTCTCTTGATTATCTTTTTAAATTTAATTTTATTGCACATAAACGGCACGTCTTTAACTATTCTTTAAATAATGCAGGTTTAATTTTTTTGAAAATATCGGCAATAAACATTCACAAATCAGTCTCGCGGTTTCCTATATACAAATATATACAAAAAGTCCCATCGAAATTTAATTTCCGATGGGATTATTTTTAATTACTAATTTATTTTAATTTTGTCCTTCTTCAGGAAAGTGAACTATATTAGTTCTCATTCTTTCCATATTTATCTTGAAACTAAGAAGAATTTTTACAGTATTTTCTTTAATGGAATCCACCATAGCGTCAAACATCTCAAAACCCTCAACCCTATATTCCACAATCGGATCGCGCTGGCCATAAGCACGCAAATTAATACCTCTTTTAAGTTCCTCCATAGCATCAATGTGATCCATCCACTGCTCATCAACACTGCCCAAAAGTACGACCCGTTCGAGTTCTCGCGCACTGTCTTTACCTATAACTTCCTCGTGCTTGCTATATATCTCGTGACACCTATTTTTAATAAATTCCACAATCTCTTCGGGAGTCATGTCTATCGGATTATTATTTTCTTCGGTAAAATCTTTTTCTGTGAGCACCCAATCCATGTAGTACCCGCGCAAACCTTCAATATTCCAGTTTTCTTTCGGCAGATCCTTTGAAACAAATCTTCCCACAACATTATCCACAACGTCATCTATCATCTTGTAAATCTGATCCTTCAAATCCACGCCGTCAAGAACTTTATCGCGCTGACCGTATATAATTTCGCGCTGGCGATTGAGAACGTCATCGTACTGCAGAACGTGTTTGCGAATGCCGAAGTTCCGGCCTTCAATCTTCTTCTGAGCCGCTTCTATCGACCTTGTAAGCATTTTTGCTTCGAGCGGAGTATCTTCATCAACATTCAACCTGGACATCATCCTTTGCATCCTATCGCCACCGAAAAGCCTCATCAAATCATCTTCGAGCGAAAGATAAAACCTACTCTTACCCGGATCACCTTGACGGCCGGCACGTCCACGAAGCTGATTATCTATACGTCTTGTTTCGTGCCTCTCTGTGCCGATAACGTAAAGCCCGCCACAAGCCCTCACTTCCTCCGCCGCTTTTTTGATTTCATCTTTATATATGTTGTAAAATTCCATGTATTTTCTGCGCGCTTTCAGAATATCTTCGTCCGTAGTTTCGGAGTAACTGTTGGATTCGGCAACAACTTCGTCAGAAAATCCCAACTTGCGAAGTTCTGATTTTGCCAAATATTCCGCGTTACCTCCGAGAGAAATATCAGTTCCACGTCCGGCCATGTTTGTTGCTATGGTTATTGCACCTTTCTTACCTGCTTGCGCTATAATCTGTGCCTCAAGTTCATGATATTTCGCATTCAAAACTTGATGTGGTATATTTTGTTCTTTAAGCATCGCACTTAAAATTTCAGATTTTTCAATCGAAACCGTACCGACCAGAACCGGTTGACCTTTTTCGTGACTATCAATTATATCTTTGATTATCGCACGATATTTTCCCGCCTGAGTCTTATAAACCACATCCGGCAAGTCAACCCTTTGAACCGGTCTATTTGTTGGAATTTCAACGATATCAAGCTTGTAAATCTCTCTGAACTCTTCTTCCTCAGTTTTGGCTGTTCCCGTCATACCCGAAAGTTTATCATAAAGCCTGAAGTAGTTCTGGAATGTTATCGAAGCTAAAGTCTTAGATTCTTTCTCGACTTTCACGCCCTCTTTTGCCTCGATGGCTTGATGAAGTCCTTCATTGTAGCGTCTACCGTACATTATACGTCCTGTAAATTCGTCAACAATTAAAACTTCTCCGTCACGAACAACATAATCTATGTCTCTTTGCATTACGCCGTTTGCTTTTATTGCTTGGTTTATGTGATGCTGGAGCGTTAAATGTTCAGGATCTGTTAAATTCTCTATGTTGAAATATTTCTCAGCTTTCTCAACACCCGACTTTGTGAGAGTTGCTGTTTTTGCCTTCTCGTCCACAACGTAATCATGATCTTTGAAAAGCTCTTCATTATCTTCTTTTGCGTTAATTTCCGCAACTTTGAGCATCGAAAGACTCTTTGCAAATTTATCTGCAATCGTATAAAGTTCAGTCGATTTATCGCCTTCGCCGGAAATAATAAGAGGAGTTCGTGCTTCGTCGATGAGTATGGAATCCACTTCGTCGACGATCGCAAAGTTGTGACCTCTCTGCACTTTTGCTCGTTTATTTGTTACCATGTTGTCTCTTAAGTAATCAAATCCAAATTCGTTGTTCGTTCCATATGTGATATCGGCAGCATAAGCCTTGGCTCGCTGCTGTTTGGTGCAGTCATTGACGATGAGACCTACGCTCAAACCAAGAAATTTGTAGAGCTTACACATCCACTCAGAGACACGTTTTGCAAGATAGTCATTGACAGTTACAATGTGTACACCCTTCCCCGTCAAAGCGTTTAAGTAAGCAGGTAAAGTTTCAACAAGCGTCTTTCCTTCACCGGTCATCATTTCGCTGATACGCCCTTGATGGAGCACTATACCGCCGATAATTTGAACCGGAAAATGACGCATTAATAAAACTCTGTCGGCCGCCTCCCTGCAAACTGCAAATGCGTCGGGAAGAATGTCATCGAGAGTCTCGCCGTTCTTAAGCCTCTCTTTCAGCACCATAGTCTGAGATGAAAGCTCCTCATCAGACATATTAAGATATTTTGTCTCAAGTGAAAGAACCGCATCACATATGGGCCTTACCCTACGAAGTTCACGCTTGCTGTAATTTCCAAACAAATATTTCAAAAAACTCATGTCCAACACCTCTGAATCAAATAAAATGGAGTTTAATTATACTACAAAACTATCAAAAAATCCAGCACTTTTAATAATTGTTTTACACTCTGAAAAGTACTAGTATGAATTATAACATATCAAAAATTAAAAATCATCAATTTTTATATTTTTTTTGGCTTTTAAAAAATTAATTTATAAATTATTGAAAAGGATACACATATGGATAACAAAAAATTTAGCTTTGACGACGTGTTTTCACTAAAAAAAAAATCGTTTCCGAAAAATGAATACAGATCTTATGAAAATCAGAAAAAACTCCTTAGCAACAAATACTATAAAATAATTCCGTACTTTGGAAACAAAAACGAACTCCTTGCTTTTGCCGCAGTTTGGGAATTTGTCTTTTTTAAATTTGTGGAGCATATCGCCGTAAGTGAAAAATATCGCGGGATGGGTATCGGCTCAAAAATTATGCGTGATATCACTGAAAAATCCAACAGCGATATAATTTTGGAAATAGAACCCCCGGTCGATGAAGTGAGTGTGAGAAGACTCAAATTTTATGAGAAACTTGGCTTTAAATTTAATGATTATCCTTATTTGCAGCCTCCTCTCAACAAAAACGACAAACCTATACCACTAAAAATTTTGAGTTATCCTCAAACTATCGGAGAAGAAAAATTTAGGAAAATTCAAAAAATAATTTATCAGAATGTATATGAGAAAATTAAATTTTAAAATTCGCTTTTTAACTTTCTCAAAAATAAACCTGTAATCGCCTCTTTTGGCGCGGTTATCCCATTCACAGCTTCATAAACCACCCTGCAAATAGGCAACTCCACTCCCACTTTTTCGCCTAGCTTTATCAGTGCATGAGAAGTCCTGACTCCTTCGGCAAGCTTTGTGCACGGCTCTCCGGTAACAAGCGATTCACCATACTTTCTGTTGTTACTGTGCTCCGAAAAAAGCGTTGCCTGATAATCTCCCAAATGCGCAAGTCCATACGACGAGAACGCATTGCCTCCAAGAGATTTTATGAGTCTTGCAATTTCACTCGTTCCCCTCGACATCAAAGCACCTTTAAGCGATTCATAATTCATTCCGTCAAGTACACCCGCAGCTATACCCATAACGTTCTTCGCCGCCGCTCCAATTTCCGTTCCTATTATATCCGCTCCGTAATAAAACCTTATGAGCGGACTCGAAAATTTTTCTATCAAATAGTGTTTAACTTCATTTTCATAGCTATCCATAACCATGCAGTTCGGAATGCCTTTCGCGAAGTCTTGAACATGCCCCGGTCCCACCCAAACCGCTACTTTTTGTTTTTCTCCCAGGCATTCATGCACAACTTCCGTCAATCGCTTACCTGTATCTTCTTCAATACCCTTCATGCAAAGCACAATAATTTTATCACTAAAATTACATATTTTTTTCGCCTCAATCAAAAAGTTCCTCAAAGATTGTGAATTAATGGAAATAACCAGAATTTTCACCGAATCTACCGCTTGCCTTAAATCGTATGTGAGATTGATTTTTTCATCAAACTCCAAAAAAGCGTTCTTGCGTGAAGACATGATTTCTTTCAAGTGATACGACCCGGCTCTTCCCCACAAATTAACGTCATGACCAATTTTATTCAAATACCAAGCTATAAAAGATCCCCATCTTCCACAACCCAAAACAGAAATATTCAATCTAAAACTCCTCCGTCAAAAATATTTTGATGCCATCAATATCTATTATATAAAATTTTACGAGTTGGTAAAGAAAAAATTGATTTTATAGTTTCACAAATTAAAAATAAAAAATTTTGAACAAATTTGTCGGAATTTATGTTTGAAATCTCAAATTACTATGCATTACGGAATATTTGTGCTTTTTTTGAGATTTTATTGATTTTTTTTTAGTTTCATGGTAAACTTGATTGGCATGTAAATTAAGAATGTTCTTAAATTTCAGAAAATAACTATTATCGAAAGCAAAAAACGATCGAAATAAAGGAGTTAATAGTATGAGTTTTGAATTTGACGATACCGCTGAAGAGTCAGTACAAATTAAAGTAATAGGAGTAGGCGGAGGAGGCGGAAACGCTGTAAATCGTATGGTTGACTCCGGCGTAAAGTGTGTAGAGTTTATTTGTGTAAACACAGATAGACAAGCTTTGCTTCGCTCAAAAGCAACACATAAAATTCAAATTGGCGAAAAAATAACAAGAGGTAAAGGTGCAGGTTCTAAACCGGAAATTGGTCAGAGAGCAGCCGAAGAAAGCAGAGACGAAATTATTGCTGCTTTGAAGGGCGCAGATATGGTTTTCATTACGGCAGGTATGGGCGGCGGAACCGGAACCGGAGCAGCTCCGGTAGTAGCTCAAATTGCGCGAGAAATGGGCATACTTACCATAGGTATTGTAACAAAACCGTTCGCGTTTGAAGGACAAAAAAGAATGGCTCAAGCAGAATCGGGTATCACGGCGCTGAGAGAAAACGTTGATTCATTGGTTGTAATACCGAACGAGAGGCTGAAGATGGCGAGTCAACAGAGAATAACACTTATGAACGCATTTATTGTTGCTGACGATGTTTTAAGGCAAGGTGTTCAGAGTATTTCTGATCTGATTTTACTTCCCGGTCTTGTAAATTTGGATTTTGCCGACGTAACTTCCATCATGAAAGATGCAGGATATGCTCATATGGGAGTCGGACGAGCATCAGGCAAAGACAAAGCAGAAGTTGCGGCAAATATGGCTATTTCGAGCCCGCTGTTGGAAACAGCAATAAACGGTGCAAAAGGCGTTATCATAAATGTCACTGCATCTCCCGACATTGGGCTTGACGAGATTGAAACAGCATCTTCAATGATTGCACAACAAGCCGACAAAAATGCAAATATCATTTGGGGTGCAGCGTTTGACGAAAATATGGACGATGAAATAAGTGTAACGGTAATAGCCACGGGATTTGCAACAAGAGAATCATATTTACCCACTCCACCTTCATCGGGAACGAACAATCAAAGTAGTGCAGTGAAACAATTTTCAACCGCTCAAAGCGTTTCCTCTAAATCTGACGAAGATAATTTTTATGATATAATGTCAATTTTCAAAAATAATAAATAAATTTTATTTCCGGACCACTGAGTCTGGGAATATTTTTTATCCTTTTTAACTTGCAATGGTTACAGAGTATTTTTAAATTATATTTTCGACAATTTTGATATAAAAATATATATTTTTTTACGTTATTAACTTTTTCAACAACTTTTTCAACAATTCAAAAAAATAATAATACACTTTATCTTTCGCGACATCAACTTTATATCGCTATTTTATTAATCCGTCGCCCACACGCCACACCAAATTGCCACTGTCACAATTATTAGATATTTCTTTTAAAAAACTAACAATATAATTTAAAACGCATTTGCAATGGATATATCCACAATTAAAAAATATTTTTTAATTAAACTAAGTTTCACAGTTATATCTTGACATTATGTATATATACATATAAAATATTATTGAATAAAAATATTTTTATTCAATAATATTTTATATGGAGCTGATATTTTTATGGTAAACATTGAAGAAAAAGTAAAAGCATTTCTAAGCAATGAACAAAAGGCAAGTGTTATTGCAAACGACGAAAAATTCCTTAAAGAAATTTCGGACGAAACGGCAACCACTGAAACTATAATCAAAAAATTCGGAGATGTCGGCTTGATTCTGAGCGAAAATGAAGCTAAAGAAATAAAAGAAGTTATATCCAAAATTTTTAATATATCTCTAGAAAAATTAGGGGAAATTGAACTTAAAAATATTTCAGGAGGTATATCTGATACAACACTTGGAAAACTTACAAATATCAGTTCAGGTATTACTGTTGCAAGTGGAACCGGAGGACTCAGCTGTTGGATTGCAAGTAAAATATGCCAATCACAGGCTCATAAAGCAATGGATAACGGTGAAAAATCAAAAAGCGAAAAATTAACTAAAGCAGCAAAAGGACTGGATATAGCTGCAGGAACTTGTATTGGTCTAACACTTGCAAGCGGAATCTCATCGTCAATAATGAACAGCTTTTGGGAATATTCTGACAAAGATCAAGCATTTATTCAGAAAAAATAGCGGGGAGAAAAAAGATATCTGCTTGCATTTAAAAGGGTCTCATCTTAAATGCAAATAAATTCTATGTAATTTTGGTGAATGTCGTGCCGATTAATAATCTCTCTAATGTCGCGCTATGATGGCGCGATTATTTCGCACATAAAAAACTCCGACATCAAAATCGGAAAATACTGGTGACCCGGACGAGAATCGAACTCGTGTTACCGCCGTGAAAGGGCGGTGTCTTAACCGCTTGACCACCGGGCCATATTAAATTTTGGTAGCGACAGATGGACTCGAACCATCGACACTTCGGGTATGAACCGAATGCTCTAGCCAACTGAGCTATGCCGCCATCTTCACAACCATCACCACCCCTTGATTATAACATACATTGAGTTCTTTTGTCAACAATTTTTTTAAAAAATATTGGTTAAATTTATTTGGCAAATTTGAAAATTAATCTATTAAAGTCATCAAATATTTTAAATATATTTGATTAAAATAATTTTAACTATAATTTTTCAAAAAATAATTTAATTATATATTTTTATAATTAAAAACACCCCCAAAATTAAATTTAGAGGTGTTTTGCTTATACATATTCCGAATCAACAATCAAGTACCGCCGACCGTAGTACACATGATATCACCCAAGCCGCCTTATAAAATTTATAAAGCGCTGGTTCGTCTTCTTTCAAATTTGGACCATAAACTGAACTCTCGAAAGAAAGTATCGAATATAAACAAAAGAGCACTTTTTTTGAGAATTTTTTGAGAACAGGTAAACTATAGTGTCTTTTAATAATCGAAAGTGCTTCCGGACTACAATCATGAAACTTTACTCCAACAGGATCTCTTTTCATACCCGAATCTTTCCATAAAATATTTGTATCACCGGCAAGTAATGCCAAATCTTCCGCAAAACCGGGTTTTCTGAGTATCTTTTCAAGTTTAGGGAGCTCATCTATGAGCATATCTGCTGATCTCTTAAAATCTGCGGGAAATACAAATGCTTTGTATTTTCTCATAAATTCTTCATCTGGTTGCCAGTCTTTCTTCCACTTTGGGTAATACTTCCTAAAAATTTCAAGAGCCTCTTTGAATTTCATAAAATCATCCTTCCTTAATAAAAATATTCAACCTCAGTTGAAGTTAATGTTAATTATATATATATATATATATTGTCAATATAAATTTTGAATATTATTTAAATTTAATATTTCTATAAATAGAAACTCTTTATAAAACAAAAAAATATAAATATAAATTTACTAAAGACAGCACAACAGACCTCATGCGAAATCAAATAATAAGATTAAAATTGCAATTACCAACGGTTTAGTTGAACTTAGGAAGGAAACGTTTTCTACAGTTTTTGTTGTATTTTATAGAAATAAATTTAAAATGCTTAACAATACCGTTAAAATACTTTACTTGATTTTGCAGGAAGCCTAATCTTTGACTGTTTTAAAATGCTGATAATTTTATGATTTTTAATAAAAAAATTCATATTATCTCCGAAATAATTGAATTAGAAACCAAAAATCCATGTTCGTTTATTTTAATCGTCCCGTCCGAACATTTTATAAAATCATATTCCTAAAATTTTTTGGCTCGCTCGTAATATATTTTAGGAAAATTGTATCCAAATTTTTCCTTGAATCTCTCGTCGGAAATCCCATATTTAGTACGCAAACCAAGCATCACGAATTCTTTTTCCGGATCTGTTTTTTCATATTTTATCAGCGCTTTATTTATAAATTTCTTTAAATCTCTCGGATAATAAAATCGCTTGCCTCCCACAAAACTATGCGCAGACGGCCCTATCCCCAAATAATCATCTAAAAACCAGTATTTAAGATTGTGCTTACTCTCAAATCCATCTTTCGAAAAATTTGAAATCTCATAATGAATATAACCACTATCCCTCAGCAGTTCGCAAGTATAATCGTAAAAATCCGCAATTTTATCATCGCCCCAAAACTTTAAACCTGTCTTATTAAAATAATATGGTGTGCTTTTTTCAATTTTCAAAATATACGCAGAAATATGCGGGACACCGTTATATATACAAAAATTCACAAAGTCTTCTATATCTTTATTTTTTTGCTCGGGCACACCCAAAATTATATCAAGCGAAATATTTTCTATACCACATGATTTAGTCAAATTTATTGATTTTTTAATATCATCTACACCGTGTCTGCGCCCTAAAATCCTAAGCTGACTGCCGTTTACAGACTGCGCACCGAGTGAAACTCTGTTCAAACCAAAATTTTTTAATTTTTCAAAATCTAAAAATTCAGTATCTGCAGGATTTATTTCCATAGTTATTTCAGGATCTAAAATTTTAAAATTGTTCCTGATTGAATCCAAAATTCTTATGATATTCTCCGATGAAAGTATGCTCGGTGTACCGCCGCCAAAATAAATCGTATCGACCGGTTTGTCAATCTTTTTGCTCCAAAATTTCAGTTCGCGGCAAACTGCACTTACATAATCTCGCACAAAAGTTCTGTCAGTTAGAGAATAAAAATCACAATACGGGCATTTACTCGCGCAAAAAGGTACATGAATATATATTCCTAAACTGTTTTTAACCATACTCATGCACCTACTTTTTTCAATTTATTTATAAAATTTAATCTTCATCGAGTTTCAAAACCGACATAAATGCATCTTGCGGTATCTCAACACTGCCAAGCTGTCGCATACGCTTTTTGCCTTCTTTCTGCTTCTCGAGTAGCTTCTTCTTGCGCGTTATATCTCCTCCGTAACACTTTGCCAAAACATCTTTTCTCATGGCTTTTACGGTTTCTCTTGCTATGATTTTCCCACCTATCGCCGCTTGAATCGGTATTTCAAACAATTGCCGCGGTATTTTTTCTTTGAGTTTTTCCACCATTTTTCTGGCTCGTTGATACGCTTTATCACGATGAATTATAAACGAAAGTGCATCCACTACTTCACCGTTTAGCATAATATCAAGTTTCACAAGATCAGATGATTTATACCCCGCAATCTCATAATCAAACGAAGCATAACCTTTTGTATTCGATTTTAAAGCATCGAAAAAATCATAAACGATCTCATTAAGCGGAAGTTTATAATGAATATCCACACGTTCGGTATCAATATATTTCATGCCTATATAAATTCCACGCCGTTCCTGGCAAAGCTCCATTATTGCACCGATATACTTCGACGGTGCATATATATGCGCATCGGTTATTGGCTCCAGTGAATCCTTTATTGTGCCTGCGTTTGGATAATTCGTAGGATTATCAATAAATACCATGTTTCCGTCCGTTAATTCCAGCTTGTATATAACACTCGGAGCGGTTGTTATCAAATCAATATTATATTCCCGCTCAAGTCTCTCCTGAATAATTTCCATGTGCAAGAGACCTAGAAATCCGCATCTAAAACCAAAACCCAATGCAGATGACGTCTCGGGCTCATAGGAAAGTGATGCGTCACTAAGTTTTAATTTTTCAAGTGCATCTTTTAAGTCGCCATATTTTGAGCCGTCAAGCGGATAAATTCCACAAAATACCATCGGATTTACTTCGCGGTAACCGGGCAGCGGCTCGCTTGCAGGATTATTCGCAAGAGTTATGGTATCGCCCACTTTTGCCGAACTTACCGTTTTTATCGATGCCGAAATATATCCCACTTCACCCGCCGTTAATTCATTTGTAGGTTCTAAATTTGTAGCTTTCGAAACTCCGCATTCTGTTACGCTGAAACTTTCTCCACCCGCCATAAATTTGATTTTATCGCCCACTTTTACTCTTCCGTTCACAATTCTAACGTAGACTATAACGCCTTTGTATGCATCGTAATATGAATCAAAAATCAGCGCTTGAAGCGGCTTGTTTTCGTCACCTTTGGGCGGTGGCACATTCTTAACTACGCTTTCAAGTACGTCTTTTATATTAAGTCCTGTCTTGGCTGAAACTTTCGGCGCTCCCTCCGTAGGTATACCTATTATATCTTCAATTTCTTTACAAACTCTATCAACATCGGCACTGGGCAAATCTATCTTATTTAAAACGGGAATTATTTCAAGCCCTGCATCGAGCGCAAGATATGTGTTTGCAAGCGTTTGCGCTTCTATCCCTTGTGAGGCGTCCACAACTAAAATCGCGCCCTCACACGCCGCCAAAGAACGCGAAACTTCGTAGTTAAAGTCGACATGTCCGGGAGTATCTATAAGATTAAAAAGATATTCTTTTCCGTCGTCAGCGTTATAAAATAAACTCACCGCATGCGACTTGATTGTAATTCCACGTTCGCGTTCCAAATCCATATCATCAAGAATCTGACTTTCCATATCACGCTCTGAAACAGAATTTGTAAGTTCCAAAATTCTATCCGCCAACGTAGATTTACCGTGGTCGATATGAGCTATTATGCTAAAATTTCTTATATTCTCTTTTGAAAGCAATTTTTTCACTCCCATTATATTTTTCACTGAACCTTCTTAAAATATATAATTAAATTTTTAAAACCTATAATATATTTTGGATTAATAAATTTAAAATAAATCAAAAAATCACAGTAACAGTAAAAACTTTTAATATCTTATGCCGCCATTTCCACGTAGCCAAATTATTAAATCTAAATCATAATTTTACATTTTGTTGTATGTATGTTTTATCTCAGATTTTCCAATATTTCTTCGTAACGCAAAATTTTAAAAATAAAAATTTCCACACATCTCGCAACTTACACTTTTTAGCATACCTTTGCTTTGCTAAGAATTTTATCCTCTACCAAAACTCTAAATTTCTCCGATTAATTATATGCAATATTATAAAGTTCATCCAATTGCTTTTTCTGCCAATTCAAAATTTTTACACCTTGTTTACAAATTAACTTGTCCGATATTAAGTCTACAACAATCTTTGCAAAATATTTTCTGTCATTCTCATCTTGAGTATCTTTTGTTATGTGACTGTAATTAATATCAAGAATCTTCGAAACAAGCCACTCTGAACCGCGATTAAAATTGAATAAATCAAAATTATCAACAAGTTCTTTCGAAACAGTTGTGGAGGCTTTTAATACTTTTTTTGCATTAAATTCCGTAACTGCCGATCCGGGTCTGGCTATACGATAGTAATAAAACGGGTTTTTATCGCACACAATCTCTCTTATCCTCGCAAAAACCAAAAAATTGAAAAGTCCATCTTCATAGTGGGTCACGCCCTCTTTGAACCAAATATTGTTCTCGGCAAGAAATCGACGGTTATATATTTTTGTAACCATAAATGCAGTGTTATCAATCATGTCATAGAACGGATTTTGATATTTTCTGCGTTTATGAAAACTTACTTTCGCGCTGTCATACTCCGCTGAATTTATATCCGGATTAGTACCGTCCTCAAACTTGATAAGCTCCGAAGCTACAACATTAACGCGATATTTTTTAGCGCCGGAATACAGCTTTTCATAAGCCCACGGCACGATAACATCATCGGAATCCACAAACGCAACATAATCACCTTTTGCTTCTCGGAGCCCGTGATTTCTGGCCGCCGCAACTCCCGCGTTCTCCTGATTTATTACTTTTATTCTGTAGTCATTTTTCGCATGCTCACTTAAAATTTTATACGACCCATCTTTTGAGCCGTCATTTACACAAATTATCTCAATTTCTTTTAGCGTCTGACTTTCAATGCTTCTGAGGCATTCATCAAGATATTTTTCCGTGTTATAAACAGGAACGATAACCGAAACTTTGATGCTGCCGGAAGGATAGTCTGCAATCTCGATTTCTTCGGTATGGCTCATAACATTAAAAAAGCAAAACCCCACACCAACTAAACTCACAAACAATATCAGTAGTCCGTATTTTAATTTTGAATTCATAAAAATGCCTCCAAAATTGTTAACTAAATAATACTTTTATAAATCTGAAAACTCTTTCATTGAAAGATTTATTCTTCCTCTGCTATCAATCTCACTTATGCGGACTTTAACCTCTTGCCCCACAGATAAAACGTCAGAAATTTTATTAATTCTACGGTTTGCAACTTGCGAAATATGACACATACCTTCTTTTCCGGGTGCCAACTCAATAAACGCACCAAAGTCCATAAGAGATACAACTTTACCTTTATAAACCGCACCGACAACTGGATCTGTGACTATATTTTTGATTGTATCAAACGCTTTTCTGCAGTTATCAACGTCAACCCCCATAATGAACACATTTCCGTCTTCTTCGATGTCCACCTTAACGTCAAAATCGGAACAAATTTTTTGAATAATTTTTCCGCCCGGCCCGATAACATCACGAATTTTGTCAACTTCGATAATCGTTGACAAAACTTTTGGCGCATAGGGCGACAAATCTTTTCTCGGCTTGTCTATCGTCTTGAGCATTATTTCATCAAGAATATAGTCTCTTGCTTTATGAGTCTTTTCAAGTGCCTCTTTAATGATTTCTTTGGTAAGACCTTGTATTTTTAAGTCCATTTGAATCGCCGTGATGCCTTTATGGGTGCCTGCAACTTTAAAATCCATATCGCCAAAAAAATCTTCAAGCCCCTGAATATCAATTATCGTCATAAATTTGTCGCCGTCTGTAATGAGTCCGCAAGAAATTCCCGCAACAGGCGCTTTTATCGGAACACCCGCATCCATGAGCGCTAAAGTCGAGCCGCAAACAGATGCTTGCGAGGTCGAACCGTTGGATGACAGAACTTCCGAAACCAGACGCAGCGAATATGGAAATTCTTCTACCGACGGAATTACAGGCACAAGTGCTTTCTCAGCCAACGCTCCATGACCTATCTCTCTCCGGCCCGGCCCTCTGCTCGGCCGCGTTTCGCCCACGGAGTATGACGGGAAATTGTAGTGATGCATATATCTTTTGCATGTCTCGCCGTCAATTCCGTCCAGCGTTTGCTGATCGCTGATAGACCCTAATGTAAGCGCCGTCAAAACTTGAGTCTGCCCTCTTGTAAACATTCCCGAACCGTGAACTCTCGGCAAAAGTCCCACCTGTGCATTTAGCGGTCTGATTTCGTCCATTTTACGTCCGTCAACACGTTTTTGTTCAGCGAGCAACCAGTGCCTCACAATATGCTTTTGCGCCAAATATAGGCATTCATCTATTTCCTTTTCCGCTCCGGGATAAATTTCGTCAAATTTTTCATGAACTTTCTTATAAATCGGATCCAGATTTTCATCTCTGACCTTTTTATCGTCTGTGTAAAGCGCAACTTCTAAATCGTCTTTAGCGTAGGCTTCAACAGCTTTAAGCATTGTCTCAGAAGGTGCGAAACTTTCGTACTTAAATTTCGGCTTCCCGATTTCCGATTTTATTTTATTTATAAATTCGATCACTTCTTTGTTGATTTCGTGCGCTTTTAAAATCGCTTCATACATGGTTTCATCCGAAACCTCGTTCGCACCTGCTTCAATCATCGAAATTAATTTCTCTGTGGATGCCACGGTTAAAGATAAATCGGATTTTTTTCTTTGCTCTGCTGTTGGATTAATTATTATTTCACCACTGACAAGCCCGACAAAAACCGCAGAAATAGGTCCACCCCATGGTATGTCGGAAATACTCAGTGCAATTGAAGTTCCGATCATCGCCGCAACTTCGGGCGAACAATCTTCGTCAACCGACATCGCCGTGCATACAACCGAAACATCATTACGCATATCTTTTGGGAACAGTGGACGAATCGGTCTGTCGATCACTCTGGATGTCAGCACCGCTTTATCGGAAGGCTTACCCTCTCTTTTTGAAAACGAACCCGGTATTTTGCCCACCGAATAAAGTCTTTCTTCAAAATCTACCGAAAGAGGAAAAAAATCTATTCCTTCACGCGGGGTCTTCGAAGCCGTAGCCGCAACATGAACCGCAGTATCTCCGTAGCGTACCATGCACGAACCATTTGCAAGCTGAGCAAATTTACCTGTTTCTATAACTAACTTTCTTCCTGCTAATGTTGTTTCGAACACTTTGTAATTTTCAAACATTAATTTTGTCATCTCCAAAATAATAAAATCGCCTATATAAAGTAACCGGCAGACAACTAATATTTTTAGCCGCCTGCCTCCATCGTAATCATATTTGAAAATTAATTTCAAAAATAACCCACAAATACGACATTATCTACGGATACCGAGTCGTTCAATAAGTGATCTGTAACGCTCGATATCGACTTTTGTCAAATAATTCAAAAGGGATCTTCTGTTACCTATCATTTTGAATAGTCCACGTCTCGAATGGTGGTCTTTTTTGTGAGTTTTCAAGTGCTCTGTCAAATCATTGATTCTCTTTGTAAGAACCGCAATTTGAACTTCCGGAGAGCCTGTGTCGCCCTCTTTGAGCGCATATTCTTGGATTATCGCTTGTTTTTCTTCTTGTGTCATATCTTTGCACCTCTTTTAAAATTTACCCAACTTGCAACATATAATAGCTACAACAAACCCAGTATAAATCTCACATCTATTCCGAGTAAGGGGGTACATACTGTTTAATTATATCACTAAATTTATGACTTGTAAAGATATAAATTAATCTGGGAGTGTCCAAGACAAAGATATGAACATAAAAAAGTGAATTTTACGATTCAAAGGCAATAGGAAATATGCTATTATTAAAAATTATGTTGGATAATATTTATCAATTTCTCTTTAATCTGGACACTCCCAATTAATCTTTATCAAAACTTTTGAACCAAACTATTTTTTATTTACGGTAACAACAAAATTAAAAATTTTAACTTTTATTAATACAGTTTAAACATTTTGTGATATAGACTGAATAATTTCTAAAAGTTCTGATTTGGACTTTGAAGAAAATATTTTTCGCCGTATATCAGACGCATTTTTGATATCTTTAACGTAGCATGAAAGATGCTTCCGCGCCTCCGTTATTCCTCGGTTCTCGCCCTTATATTCACATAATTTTTCGGTGTGCAATTTCATAATATCAACTCTTTCATTTATGCTCGGAGGAATAAATCTTTCACCCGCACTGACCAAATTTATTTCGGAAAAAATCCAAGGATTCCCCATAGCACCTCGACCTATGGCAACCATATCACATTTTGTAAAATGCATCATATCCGCACAGTTTCGAGCACTCGTTATATCTCCGTTGCCTATCACCGGTATATTAACAGCTTCCTTTACCGATTTGATTATCTCTTGATTGCAGATTCCGGAATAGCCTTGTTGTTTAGTGCGTCCGTGAACAGTTATTGCCGATGCTCCGGCTTGCTCACAAATTTTTGCAACCATCGGAGCGTTTATCATACTTTCACTCCAGCCCGAACGTATTTTCACCGTGACAGGAACAGGCGAAACAGATTTTGCAGCATATACGATCTCACCACAAAGTTCGGGTGTCTTCATCAAGGCCGAACCTGAATTCTCTTTTACGATCTTCATCGCAGGACAACCCATATTTATATCTATTATTTCGGGAATTCGGTCACCTAAAATTTTTATGGCTTCTTTAAAATCTTTGGGATTGTTTCCAAAAAGCTGAAGCGCAAACGGATATTCGAAATTAGAACGTTCTGATAAAGAAAATGTCTTTTGACTTCCATAAATTATTCCTTTTGTACTTATCATCTCGCTTGTAAAATACGCCGCACCAAACAAAGCACAAATTTCTCTGAATGCACGATCCGTAACGCCCGCCATCGGAGCCAGTGCCGCTATTTTGTTTATATTTATATCACCTATGAGCATAAAATCACCTTTGATAAAAAAATCTTCAATTCATCATTTTAACACAGGTATGAATGTGATATAACTAAAATGTAAAATCATTTTGGACAGGAGATCTTTCGTTTGGAAAAATTTGTTAAGCGTACTTGGGCAGAAGTCAATATCAATAATATAAAACATAATTTTAGAAAAATAAAAAATAAACTAAACCCAAAAACTAAACTTCTATGCGTTCTTAAAGCTGATGCCTATGGTCACGGCTCAGAATTTTTGGTAAGAGAATATGAAAAAATGGGAGCGGATTTCTTCGGAGTTTCCAATCTTGACGAAGCAATGCAGCTAAGAAAAGCAGGTGCACGTAAACCAATCTTGATTTTTGGATATACCCCGAGTGAATGTGCCGATATCTTGGCAAATAACAGCATTTCACAAACTGTTTTTTCGCTCGAATACGCCAAACAACTTCAAATACAGTGCAAAAATAAAGGCGTGAATATAAAAGCTCACATCAAAATAGATACCGGAATGAGCCGAATAGGTTTTTTTGCTCAAAATGAGGAAAGCAGGAAAAAATCGATAAATGAAATTTTAGAAATAAACAATATGCCGGAAATTGAAATCGAAGGTATGTTCACTCATTTTTCTGTTGCCGATGACACTGCAAATGAAAAAAATTATACGCTTATGCAAATAAATAATTTTAAAAATATCATCAATAGTTTGGAATCTAAAAAATTGCATATACCACTAAAACATTGTTGCAACAGTGGCGGTATGATAAACTTCCCCGACATGCATCTTGATATGGTACGTGCGGGAATAATTTTATATGGTCTGTACCCTTCAGAAGAAATTGCCCAAAAAATAAGTCTCAAACCTTCAATGAGCCTTAAGACGGTTATTTCACAGATCAAAATCATACCAAAAGGCACAAGTGTAAGTTATGGCCGTACGTTTGTTGCGGATAAAGAAATAAAAATTGCATCGGTTGCTATCGGATATGCTGACGGATATTCAATAAAATTTTCAAATAATTCCGAGATGATTGTCCGCGGAAAGCGCTCGAAAGTTTTGGGTAGAGTTTGTATGGATCAGCTAATGCTTGATGTGAGTGACGTGGACGGAGTTAGGGAAGGCGATGTGGTGACCGTTTTTGGAGGAGATGATGAAAATTATATTTCGGTGGATGAGCTTGCAAAAAATATTGGAACAATAAATTATGAGATAGTTTGTCTTATAGGAAAACGTGTTCCTCGCGTCTATTTTGAAAATGGAGAAATTGTAGGAAATGTGAGTTATATATAAAAACATAAAATGCTTGAATTTTCTAATTTTATGCGTTATAATTTTATTAACAGTCAATAAAAATCAAAAATTCTGCTTAAAATGTAAAAAAACTAATTATTTTTAACAAGAAGGTGATAAATTTAATGCCAAAAAACCTGATTATCACAGCTGATATACAAAACTGGAATAAAATTTATGAATTTATTACCAATTATTTTAAAAAAAGTAATTTATCCAAAAAAAATAGATTTGAAATAATTATTTCGTCCGAAGAAATATTTTCAAATATACTTCATCACTCCTGCACTGCAGTTAATGACGAAATTGTTGTCTCGGTAGACTTTGAACCTATTGCAAAAATGGCATCTGTTGTGTTTAAGTATGGAGGAATAGAATTTAATCCTTTAAAAATAAGTCTACCCGACGTAAGCGTATCGCTTAGCAAACGCAAAATGGGAGGTTTGGGACTTTTAATCGTTAAAAATTTCACCGATGATATCTTGTATACATACTCGGGCGGGAGAAATATTTTGAAGATTTCTAAAAAAATTATTGATTTTTAAAAGGAGGAATTTATTTATGGAATTTAAAAAAACAGAAAATGACGGAATAGTAATTTATGAGCTTAGCGGGAGACTCGATACACAGTCGGCACCGGATTTTCAGGCGGTGCTGGATGAGGGATTCGAAAAAGATGAAAATAAAATTGTTCTGGATTGCAAAAATTTAGAATACATGAGTAGCGCCGGACTTCGAACAATTTTGTACGCAAAAAAATGTATAGATAAAAACGAAACCGATAAAGCTGATGAGATCAGTGCTCAAAAAGGGTTCTTGAAGCTCATTAATGTTTCAGATGAAATTTTGGAAGTTTTTGAAATGACGGGATTTTCTGAATTTTTAAGCATCAACGGAAGTTCAAATGATTGATTTTTTAATAAAAAAATTAAGTACTAATAAATCTGAGCGCTGCATAATTTATCTTTTTTGAGTGTTTTATCGCTTTGCGCTCAGGTTGGTTTGTGCTATTCAAAAAATGAATAAAAATTCCCGAAAAACAGACATGCATCCATCGTTTTGTTTTTATAAAATAAAATCAGTATCCGGTGCTTTCTGTTTCGATGATATGTATATTCTTTGATAACCTTTTGATGTTTTATCAGTCTTGAAGCTGCCATATGTGATTTCTGCGTTCCGGTTTCACAAAATTATCGGCATCCACTTCATCTTGCCTTGTCAATCGTGGCCGCCACAGCACAAAAAGCAGATTTTTTCATCTGCTTTCAACTTACAATTTTATAAAAAGTTTAATGAAGTTTAAACGTCTGATTTGTGTTACAAATTCTGGAGCTACTGGGCGGACTCGAACCGCCGACCTGCTGATTACGAATCAGCTGCTCTAACAACTGAGCCACAGTAGCAGTCATCTAAGGCTACACTATTATATACCAAATTTGTCTGTTAGTCAATTATTTTAATAATAAATTTTTTTCTATGGATTAATTTCAAATATATTTATAGTATAATATTATGGTATTAAAAATACAGTAAAAATTTTAATCGTTCGGAGAGATAGTTAATATGAGTCTTGTAAACACAAAAAAAATGCTCGAAAAAGCATATAGAGAAAATTATGCGGTAGGCGCTTTTAACGTAAATAACATGGAAATTATTCAAGGAATAACAGAAGCAGCGTCAGAAATGAATTCACCACTGATTCTTCAAGCCTCTGTGGGCGCCAGAAAGTATGCAGGACCGGTTTATCTCAGAAAGCTGGTTGAAGCGGCAGTCGAATTACATCCAGACGTACCGATAGCTCTACATCTTGATCACGGAGAATCCTTCGAAACGTGTAAAGACTGCATTGAAAGCGGATTTACATCTGTTATGATTGACGGTTCTTCGCTTCCGTACGAAAAAAATATAGATGTTACAGCCAAAGTTGCAGAATATGCTCATAGATATGGCGTCACTGTTGAAGGCGAGCTTGGAAGTCTTTCGGGTTCTGAAGACAATATAAGTGTTGAAGAAGAAAAGTCATTTTATACAAATCCTGATCAAGTAATTGATTTTGTCCAAAAAACCGGTGTTGATTCTTTGGCCATCGCTATCGGAACAAGTCACGGGGCATACAAATTTAAACCCGGTCAAAAACGTGAACTCAGATTTGATATTTTATCGGAAATTAATCAAAAAATTCCCGGATTACCTATCGTTTTACACGGAGCTTCAAGCGTTATGCCTAAATTTGTGGCGGAGATCAACAAATTCGGCGGAGAATTAAAAGAAACATTTGGAATACCTGAAGAACTTTTAAGTAAAGCATCAAAAATGTCGGTATGCAAGATAAATATAGATTCAGATTTGCGCCTTGCAATGACGGCAAAAATTCGCCAAAGTCTATGTGAAAAACCTTCCAATTTTGATCCAAGAAATTACCTTTCTTCTGCTCGAGAGGCAATAAAAGAAATCGTAAAACACAAAATCAAAAACGTTATGCATAGTAACAATAAAATAGCAGTAGGGAACAAGTAACTTTTGTGTAGAGAAGTTAATTTATGTGTTCTGACAAATCCACCACTGCCCAAATAGGTCAAAATCGGATAGGCATCATATAATCTTGAAAAAACGCGATTACGTCAACCAAATCGGAGTGAATACTTACCGTTTGTGTTTTGCGCTTACTGTATTCATGGAATAGAAGAGCGCTTAAACGGCAAAAAAGGTACACGAAATGATAGACCGATAAAATTTCGAATCCAAAATTTAAACTGTTGTGTTGCTGAAAAAGCAAAATGACAGTACATTTAAATCTGTTTTCTTAAACGTTTAACCAATAAAAAATCTATTGTAGATGTTTCAAAAACCGGTCACCAAAGAAACGAAAATCATGAAATTAATTTGAATAATAAAAAACACTTGATCGTAACACTGTAAATTTGATTAAAAAAACGTGTAGCAATCTGTGTAAATAATAAATATAAAAAATAAAAATCTGTCTAGACCCTATAACCCAAACAGATTTTCTGGTGGAGCATATAGACCCAAATACGAACATTGAATTTCTTAGCAATGGCATTATATTAACCGTTTTATTTCAAAAAGTCAAGTCTTAGGAGCTTGACTTTTCTTTTTCTTTAACCCATTGCTCATATTCTTTTTGTATTTTTTCATCAGCAAAATACTTTTTTATCT